>NZ_JBIROU010000005.1:321948-480533 GCF_044332325.1 Streptomyces sp. NPDC017095 | reverse complement strand
CCGCTACGAACGCAAAGCCGAGCACTTCCTGGCCTTCACCAGCCTCGCCTGCACCCTCATCTGCTACCGCAGGCTCACCAAATGAGATGACCTGTTACGAGGAGTCCGGCGCCGAACTCGTCGTCCTGGTCGGTGACGTGCGCGAGCGCCCCGCCGTACTCGAACGGCTGCCCGACGCCCTGCGCGACGTGACGGTGACGACGGAGCACGGCGGACGCGCCGCCGGCTCCGCCTCCCCGGCCCTCGAAGAGGCCATCGAGCAGGCCCGGCGGGAGTACGCACAGCGGCGCGTGGAGGAGGCACTCGGGCGTTTCCGGGCCGGACGGTCCTCCGCCGGCCGGCCGGCGGAGGCGGTGGAAGGCGTACCGGCCCTGGTGGAAGCCGCTCAGGAGCACCGCATCGGCACACTCCTGGTCCGCTCCGACGGGCCCGAACTGGCCACGGAGACCTGGGTGGGCGCCGAGCCGGGCCAACTGGCAGCACGCCGAACCGACGCCCGGGCCCTGGGAGAAGGCGATCCCGTCGCCGTACGCGCCGACGACGCGCTGCTGCGGGCCGCCGCCGCCACGGCAGCGGACGTGCTGTTCGTCCCTCCCGCGGACGAGGAGGAAGCGGACCTGCCCACAGGCGGCCTGGGCGCCCTGCTGCGGTGGACGCACGAACCGAACGCGGTGTGACGGCGGCGGGAAACGGAGGCAAGCGGATACGGAGCGCGGCAGCAATCCGGTCGGTCCCCGCAGGGACGACGAGATGAAGCACGAGCTGGAAGGGCGGCTGCGGGCGGGCCGGCCCAGGCACGTGGAGGAGGCGACCGATCCCGAGCCGCCGGCCGACGACGACCTCCCCGTGGGCCCGGGCGGGCCCGTCCCGCCACCCGGTGCGGAACGCGAGCAGGCCCGTTCGGCCGCCGAAGCGGAAGCGCTGCGGCTCGCATTGGCACGCCACCTGGAGCACACCGCTTTCCCGGCCGGCCGGGAAAGGCTGTTTGAGGTCCTCGCAGCCCACCACGCGCCGGCCCCGTGCCGGCGGCGGTGCGCAAGCTGCCGCAGAGCGGCGAGTACGCCGATGTGACCGAGCTGGTCAGGACACCAGGTGTATTGATCACGAGCGTTGTGGACACGCGCGGGTGCTTGATCATGGCGAAGACCTCCGGTGTGGTGGAGCTGTCTGGGACTGCACCGCACGGAGGTCTTCGTGTCCCACCGCAATGTCCAGCCGACCTCACAGAACGCCCCATCGGACCGCGGCGGTGGTGGAGGAGCGGGGCTGCAGCCTGCGACAGCAGCGCGCGCTAGGCCCGGCCCGCATCGGTCCCTTCCTATGCCTGCCCACTTCGACCGTGCACCGGATCCTGACCCGGCACGGTCTGTGCACGGGTGGCTTTTCTGCTCGGAGGTGCGAATGCGGAGCTGACGTGTCCGGTCGCAGGGCACACGGTATCCGGCCGGACACCGGTGGCGTACGGGCGTAGACGCAGCCGCCTATCCCAGGTCTCGTCTGCGTTCCGCCAGACACTGGAGCCACAGTTCGTAGGCCCGACGCGCCTCCTGGAGCGACTCCCGGGCGAAGGACTCGTCGGCGAAGCCCGTGGCCGCAACCTGTTCCACCACGCGCACCAGATGGGCGGCCACCCTACGGAGCCGCTCGGCGTGCACCTCACGCAACCGCGGTGCCAGCTCCTCCTCGCGGGCGGCCATTGCCATCAAGTCGTCAAAGCCTGCCTCGTCCGTGTACGAGGAGGGGAGGCCGGGCAGATCCGGCACGGCGAGACGGCGGACAGCCGGCAGGGTGCGCTTGGCAGCCTCCTCCTGTCCGAGGACGCGATGCAGCAGCAGACGGGTCCGGTCCGTGTCGCGGACGCGACCGGAGACCGCTTCCAAGGCGTCCAGCTCCGGGCCGATGCCCTCTTCGGCCTCCGCGGCGAGGAGGGTACCCAACTGGGCGGCGATCGCCTTGCCGGTCTCCGACGCCTTGTCGATGACGTCATAGCAGGCGTCGAGCTCCTTGAAGGCGCGTTCGGCCGTGCGGATCGCGGCTGTCACCATCGCCGAGGTGTCACCATCGAATCGGCCGATAGCCTCGGCGAGCTGTGGCGACGTCATGGACATCGCCGCGAGGAGTTCCTCGGTGTGCCGCTGCCTGGTCGGCACGTTCGCTGCGTCGGCGCCCACCCGTTCCCCCCTCACTCGACGGTGTCCTCCCGTAGATCATGAACGTCAGCGGCCGCACACGGCAATCCACGGCCGGTTCTGTGACCGCCGGGACGACGGGGATGGCCGGAAACGCGCGAAGCGATACCGAAGTGGATCACGAGCGCCTCACAATGCACCCGGCCGTACCCTCCGACCCAAGGACACCGATGCTCGATTCGTACCCGGAGTTCCAGTTGCGCCTGCCCTACGGCGGGCCCACGGCCAGAGGCCGACTGCTCTCCGAGAGCGGGACCAACGGCAGCCAGAAGATGAAGGTGCTCGCGGGCTCTCCGGCGCGACCCGATGTCGTCCCGTCGTTCCCGGAGAAGACACCTTCCTCGCACAGGCTGCGCGAACGGCTGATCGCGGAGGGGGTGATACGCGAAGCAGCCACGTGGCCGGGTTGGCTGGAAGTGGTCGAGGACGTAGAGTGCAACTCCCCCTCCGCGGCGGGGGAAATTCTCGTGGGTCGTAGCTGCAACGGCTGGATGGAGTGGAAGACCGAGGACGGCCGACCGCTCGCCGACTTCCTCGGCCAGGTGTGGTCGGGGCCCAGCCGCGCCTGGCTGGTGCGGGGACCGCACTCCGCCGGACCAGACCTGTTCCGGCGTGCGTGGTTCCCCGAAGGAAGGGTGTCCCTGACCGCCGCTCGCCTGCGCCCGGCCGCGACCCAGGGCATCAGCAAGGAACAGCTGCGTGTCTTCGTCGACGAGGACTACGGGACGACGGCGACGTATACCGAGAAGCCGCAGCTCGTCGAGGAACTACACGCGTTCCTCTCCCGGATGCGACCGGGCGACACGGTGTGTGCGGTCTCCGACGGGCAGCTCCACTCCGGGAAGATCACGGGCAACGTCGAGCAGCTCCTCGCCGAGGACGGAAGCCTCATCCTTTGGCGCCCCGTGGAGTGGGGCGGCCACGGCTTTCCTCTGGACAAGCTGCCGGAGGAGCTGCGTCAGAAGGTCTCGTTGCGCCACGAAGTGGTCGACCTCACCACGGTCAGGGCCATCGTCGACGGCCTCGGGGTCAGCAACGCGGAGCTGGTGGAGGAGGCCCTGGCCGACGGTGCCGGGATCAGGGCCGAGCCCTTGGCCGTCACCGCCCGCCGCGAGGTGGAGCTGCCCGAGCCCACCGAGGAGCTGCGGGAGAAGCTCCACGTACACCACCTCGAATGGCTGCAGGAGATCAGGCAACTGCTCGACGACGAAAGGCAGCTGATCTTCTACGGCCCGCCGGGGACGGGCAAGACCTTCCTCGCGCAGGAGCTCGCCGAGTTCTTCGGAGGTGGGCGGGAACAGGTCGAACTGGTCCAGTTCCACCCGTCCTATTCCTACGAGGATTTCTTTGAGGGCTTCCGACCTCGCGAGGACCCCGGTACGCGCGAAGTCGCCTTCCGGCTCACGGCCGGCCCCCTGCGGGAGTTCGCCGAACTGGCCCGCAGGGAGGGGAACAGGCACATCCCGCACTTCCTGGTCATCGACGAGATCAACCGGGCCAACCTCGCCAAGGTCTTCGGCGAGCTGTACTTCCTCCTCGAATACCGGGACCGGTCGGTGCGGCTGACCTACTCCGACGAGGATTTCTTCCTCCCCCGCAACCTCTTCATCATCGGCACGATGAACACGGCCGACCGCTCGATCGCCCTCGTCGACGCGGCGATGCGTCGACGCTTCGCCTTCGTCGAGCTGTCTCCCCGCATCGATCCGACCCGAGGGCTGTTGCGGTCCTGGCTGAAGGCCAAGGAGAAGGACGTCGAGCCCGCGGATCTGCTGGAGGCCCTCAACGCCCGCATCGACGACCCCGATTTCCGGATCGGACCGTCGTACCTGATGAAGCCCGGCGTCTATCGCGAGGGCGGCCTGGAACGGACATGGCGAACCAAGATCCTCCCGTTGTTGGAGGAACACCACTACGGCGATGACGTGGACATCGAGGGTCGTTACGGTCTTCCGGCACTCCGCAAGGCCCTTGCATCACGCACCGTCGCGCCGGAACCGGAAGAGGGGACCGGCCCGCAGTGACGTCCGACGTCCGGCTCGTCGAGCACCAGCCCGCGCGCTCGGTCCGGCTCCCCGATGTCGTGGGCCGCGCACTGATCACCTCGAGGATCCTCGAAGAGGCCGGGCCGGACCCGTACGAACCGGGCGCCTGGCGGCTGCGCGCCGGCAGCAAGGTCGGCGCCGTCACGCTGACCGCCCCGGGCGGCGAAGGTGTCACGGTGCGGATCGCCCCCAAGGTGCCCATCGCTCGTCTGCTCTTCCTGATCGGCTACAGCAGCGACCCCCGGGGGTGGCGGGACGGAGCCGTCGAACTGGCCACGCACGACGAATTGCTCCCGGCGTTCGCTCACACCGTCGAGCGCCAGATCGACCGCGCCCTGCGGCAGGGGCTGCTCCAGGGCTATCGGACGGCCGAGGAGTCGTCGCCTGTCGTACGCGGACGATTTCGTGAGGCCGAACAGATCCGGCGCCGCTTCGGAATGCCCCTGCCCGTAGAGGTGATGTACGACGAATTCACCACGGACATCGCCGAGAACCGCCTTCTCCGCGCGGCTGTCGACCGGCTTCTGCGCCTCCCCGGTGTCCCCCGGACCGTACGTACGCGCCTGATGCACCAGCGGTCCCGGCTGGTGGACATCACACCGCTCACCCGGGGGCAGAGACCACCCGGCTGGCATCCGACGCGGCTCAACACCCGCTATCACCCGGCACTCCACCTCTCCGAGGCGGTGCTGAGGGGATGGTCGGCCGAGCACCTGCCCGGGCAGCTGCGCATGAACGGATTCCTGTTCGACATGAACGGCATCTATGAGGACTTCATCTGTACGGCACTACGGGAGGCCATGCGCCCCTACGGTGGCAGGAGTGTCCTTCAGGCCCGGAACATCCACATGGACGAAGGGGATTCGATCCGCCTGCGACCCGACTTCGTCTGGTACGGAGAGTCCGGCACCCCGCTGATCGTCGCGGACGCCAAGTACAAGGCCCGCAGAAAACGCGGCCTTCCCAACGAGGACCTGTACCAAATGCTGGCCTACTGCACTGCCCTGGGGCTGCCGGAGGGGCACCTGGTGTACGCGAAGGGCAACGCTCCGCACATCAGCCACCGTGTGCGACATGCCGGTACAGTCCTCCACCAGCACGCCATTGACTTGGAACAGCAGTCTGCGGGGTTGCTTGCCGAGATCGACGCGCTGGCTCGGCGCATGCTTCACGGCTCAGCAATGTCGCGTCAGGGCAGCGCGCCCTCTGGGAGTTCCTCGAATACCTGAGCCGGTACATGGGACGCACGGCCGCGCATCCCGAGTTGCTGATAGCTCGTTGTACCGGGTCTTCTCCGATTGGGTGGCTGCTCCGCATGATTCCGATGACGAAACACATGGAGCACCGACCAAGCGTCCCCCAGGTTCCGGGGGCCGGCAGTCTCCCGATCCCGACCCAAAGTCCCAGACAAGTCCCACAGGCGCCGACGAATCCCCTCCTGGCTCGTATACATGCAGGTCAGGAGGGGATTGGCGGCGTTGTATCTGAAGCTGCTCAGATATCCCGGAAGATCTCGATCTGCGCGCCGATCGAGTTCAGGCGTTCGGCCAGGTCCTCGTAGCCGCGGTTGATGACGTAGACGTTGCGGAGCACGGACGTGCCCTCGGCCGCCATCATCGCCAGGAGGACGACCACCGCGGGGCGCAGGGCCGGCGGGCACATCATCTCGGCCGCGCGCCAGCGGGTCGGGCCCTCGACCAGCACCCGGTGTGGGTCCAGGAGCTGGAGCCGGCCGCCGAGGCGGTTGAGGTCGGTCAGGTAGATCGCGCGGTTGTCGTAGACCCAGTCGTGGATGAGGGTCTTGCCCTGCGCGGTGGCCGCGATCGCCGCGAAGAACGGGACGTTGTCGATGTTCAGGCCGGGGAACGGCATCGGGTGGATCTTGTCGATCGGCGCCTCCAGCTTGGAGGGGCGGACCGTGAGGTCGACCAGGCGGGTGCGGCCGTTGTCGGCGCAGTACTCGGGCGAGCGGTCGTGGTCGAGGCCCATCTCCTCCAGAACCGCCAGCTCGATCTCCAGGAACTCGATCGGCACCCGGCGCACCGTCAGCTCCGACTCGGTGACCACGGCGGCGGCCAGCAGGCTCATCGCCTCGACCGGGTCCTCGGAGGGGGAGTAGTCGACGTCGACGTCGATGTTCGGCACGCCGTGCACGGTGAGCGTGGTGGTGCCGATGCCCTCCACCTTGACGCCCAGCGCCTCCAGGAAGAAGCACAGGTCCTGGACCATGTAGTTGGAGGAGGCGTTGCGGATGACCGTGACGCCGTCGTGGCGGGCGGCGGCCAGCAGCGCGTTCTCCGTCACGGTGTCGCCGCGCTCGGTCAGCACGATCGGGCGGTCGGGGCGGACCGAGCGGTCCACCTGGGCGTGGTACTGGCCCTCGGTGGCCGCGATGTCGAGCCCGAACCGGCGCAGGGCGATCATGTGCGGTTCGATGGTCCGGGTGCCGAGGTCGCAGCCGCCGGCGTACGGCAGCTTGAAGTGGTCCATGCGGTGCAGCAGCGGGCCGAAGAACATGATGATCGAGCGGGTGCGCACGGCGGCCTCCGCGTCGATCGCCGCCATCTCCAGCTCGGCCGGCGGGACGAGTTCCAGGTCGACGCCGTCGTTGATCCAGCGGGTGCGCACGCCGATGGAGTTGAGCACCTCCAGCAGGCGGTACACCTCCTCGATGCGCGCCACCCGGCGCAGCACCGTGCGGCCCTTGTTCAGCAGCGAGGCGCACAGCAGGGCCACGCAGGCGTTCTTGCTGGTCTTGACGTCGATGGCGCCGGACAGACGGCGGCCGCCGACCACGCGCAGATGCATCGGACCCGCGTAGCCCAGCGACACGATCTCGCTGTCCAGCGCTTCACCGATTCGGGCGATCATCTCAAGGCTGATGTTCTGGTTGCCGCGCTCGATGCGGTTGACCGCGCTCTGGCTGGTGCCGAGCGCCTCCGCGAGCTGCGCCTGCGTCCAGCCCCGGTGTTGCCGGGCGTCACGGATGAGCTTGCCGATGCGTACGAGGTAGTCGTCTGACATGAGGGTGAGGCTATCTCAGATATGAGATGGCGCCCTCTCGGGGGGTCCGTTCGGGCTAGCGCGGTGACGGGCCGTCAACCCCGCCGGGTGTGGAGCCTGTCCGCGCGGCCGGAAGATCGGGCATATGCCACCAAGCGGGAGAATGTCCGGCCCGGCCGTCCGGTGTCCGCGCGTGCGGACATGACCTCGCCGCGCCCATGTACTACTGTTATCTCGACATCGAGATATCTGCCGAGGCGCACCGTGGTCGCCACACTGGTAAGGCACGCCTGACTTAGCCTGACCTTACTGGTTCGTCCGAGCCGGGGTGGCGGCACGATTGACGGTGGTACGCGCACATCAATGAAGGAGACTGTCGTGTCGGCGAACAGCTTCGACGCCCGCAGCACGCTGCAGGTGGGCGACGAGTCGTACGAGATCTTCCGGCTGGACAAGGTGGAGGGCTCGGCCCGGCTGCCGTACAGCCTCAAGGTCCTGCTGGAGAACCTGCTCCGCACGGAGGACGGCGCGAACATCACCGCCGACCACATCCGCGCCCTCGGCGGCTGGGACTCCCAGGCCCAGCCGGCCCAGGAGATCCAGTTCACGCCGGCCCGCGTGATCATGCAGGACTTCACCGGCGTCCCCTGCGTCGTGGACCTCGCCACCATGCGCGAGGCCGTGAAGGAGCTGGGCGGCGACCCGGCGAAGATCAACCCGCTGGCCCCGGCCGAGCTGGTCATCGACCACTCCGTCATCGCCGACAAGTTCGGCACGAACGACGCCTTCCAGCAGAACGTCGAGCTGGAGTACGGCCGCAACAGGGAGCGCTACCAGTTCCTGCGCTGGGGCCAGACCGCCTTCGACGAGTTCAAGGTCGTCCCGCCGGGCACCGGCATCGTCCACCAGGTGAACATCGAGCACCTGGCCCGGGTCGTCATGGTCCGCGACGGCAAGGCCTACCCCGACACCCTGGTCGGCACCGACTCGCACACCACCATGGTCAACGGCCTCGGCGTCCTCGGCTGGGGCGTCGGCGGCATCGAGGCCGAGGCCGCCATGCTCGGCCAGCCGGTCTCCATGCTCATCCCGCGCGTCGTCGGCTTCAAGCTCACCGGTGAGCTGCGGCCCGGCACCACCGCCACCGACCTGGTGCTCACCATCACCGAGATGCTCCGCAAGCACGGTGTGGTCGGCAAGTTCGTCGAGTTCTACGGCGAGGGCGTGTCCGCCACCTCCCTGGCCAACCGCGCCACCATCGGCAACATGTCGCCGGAGTTCGGCTCCACCGCCGCGATCTTCCCGATCGACGGCGAGACCCTGAACTACCTGCGCCTGACCGGCCGCAGCGAGCAGCAGGTCGCGCTGGTCGAGGCGTACGCCAAGGAGCAGGGCCTCTGGCTGGACCCGCAGGCCGAGCCCGACTTCTCCGAGAAGCTGGAGCTGGACCTCTCCACGGTCGTCCCCTCCATCGCCGGCCCGAAGCGCCCGCAGGACCGGATCGTCCTCGCCGAGGCCGCCCAGCAGTTCGCCAAGGACGTCCTCAACTACGTCGAGGTGCCCGTCACGCAGCAGGGCACGGCCGCCTCCCCGGTGGACGAGGCGAGCGACGAGTCCTTCCCGGCCTCCGACGCCCCGGCCTACGGCCACCAGGACAACGGGGCCGGCGCCCCGCAGCACGGCCAGGGCACCGGCGCCGTCCCGTCCCACCCGGTGCAGGTGACCGCCCCCGACGGCACCACCTACGAGCTGGACCACGGCGCGGTGACGGTCGCGGCCATCACCTCCTGCACCAACACCTCCAACCCGTACGTCATGGTCGCCGCCGCCCTGGTCGCCAAGAAGGCGGTCGAGAAGGGCCTGACCCGCAAGCCGTGGGTCAAGACCACCCTCGCCCCGGGTTCGAAGGTCGTCACCGACTACTTCGAGAAGGCGGGCCTGACCCCGTACCTGGACAAGGTCGGCTTCAACCTCGTCGGCTACGGCTGCACCACCTGCATCGGCAACTCCGGCCCGCTGCCGGAGGAGGTCTCCAAGGCCGTCAACGACCACGACCTCGCGGTCACCTCGGTCCTCTCCGGCAACCGGAACTTCGAGGGCCGTATCAACCCCGACGTCAAGATGAACTACCTGGCGTCCCCGCCGCTGGTCGTCGCCTACGCCCTCGCGGGCTCCATGAAGGTCGACATCACCCGGGACGCCCTGGGCACCGACCAGGACGGCAACCCGGTCTTCCTGAAGGACATCTGGCCCTCCGAGGCCGAGGTCAACGAGGTCGTCGCCAGCGCCATCGGCGAGGACATGTTCGCCAAGTCCTACAGCGACGTCTTCGCCGGCGACGCCCAGTGGCAGTCCCTGCCGGTCCCGACCGGCAACACCTTCGAGTGGGACCCGCAGTCCACCTACGTGCGCAAGCCCCCGTACTTCGAGGGCATGACGATGGAGACCACCCCGGTCTCGGACATCTCCGGCGCCCGCGTCCTGGCCAAGCTGGGCGACTCGGTCACCACCGACCACATCTCCCCGGCCGGCGCCATCAAGGCCGACACCCCGGCCGGCAAGTACCTCACCGAGCACGGTGTGGAGCGTCGTGACTTCAACTCCTACGGCTCCCGCCGTGGCAACCACGAGGTCATGATCCGCGGCACGTTCGCCAACATCCGCCTGCGCAACCAGATCGCGCCGGGCACGGAGGGCGGCTACACCCGCGACTTCACGCGGGCCGCCGAAGGTGACGGGGGTGCACCGGTCTCCTTCATCTACGACGCCTCGCAGAACTACCAGGCCGCCGGCATCCCGCTGGTCGTCCTGGCCGGCAAGGAGTACGGCTCCGGTTCGTCCCGTGACTGGGCGGCCAAGGGCACCGCGCTGCTCGGCGTCAAGGCCGTCATCGCCGAGTCCTACGAGCGCATCCACCGCTCGAACCTCATCGGCATGGGCGTCCTGCCGCTGCAGTTCCCGGAGGGTGACACCGCCGAGTCCCTCGGTCTGACCGGCGAGGAGACCTTCTCCGTCTCCGGCGTCACCGAGCTGAACGAGGGCCGTACCCCGCGCACGGTCAAGGTCACCACCGACACCGGTGTCGAGTTCGACGCGGTCGTCCGCATCGACACCCCCGGCGAGGCCGACTACTACCGCAACGGCGGCATCATGCAGTACGTGCTGCGCAGCCTGATCCGCAAGTAGTGATCCGCGCGTAGACGGCACGATCCCACGGCCGGCGGGCCGCGTCCCCGAGGAGGGGGCGCGGCCCGTCGCCGTACCCGGCCGGCGGCTCGTCGCCGTATCCGGCCGCTACGGCGCGGGGCGCGCCCCCGCCGTGCCGGGCCGGTGCGGTCAGCCGGTGGGCGTCTCCCCGTCCGGCAGCGCGAGCTCGGCCCAGATCACCTTGCCGTCCGGGGTGTACCGGGTGCCCCAGCGCTCGGCCAGCCGGGAGACCAGGAACAGGCCCCGGCCGCCCTCGTCGGTCGTCGCCGCGTACCGCAGGTGCGGGGAGGTGCTGCTGCCGTCGGCGACCTCGCAGACCAGCGTGCGGTCGTAGATCAGCCGCACCCGGACCGGGTCGGAGCCGTAGCGGATGGCGTTGGTGATCAGCTCGCTGAGCACGAGTTCCATGCCGAAGCCCAGCTCGGCCAGGCCCCACCGCGCCAGCCGGGCGCCGACGGCCTCGCGCATCCCGGACACGGCGGCCGGATCGCGCGGGACGTCCCAGTCGGCGACCCGGTCGGCCGGCAGCGCCCGGGTGCGCGCGACGAGCAGGGCCACGTCGTCGCCGGGCCGCTCGGGCAGGAGCTGCTCCAGCACCGCCCGGCAGCTCTCCTCCGGCGACCGGCCGGGCCGGTCCGCCAGCGCCTGGCGCAGCAGCTCCATGCCCTCGTCCAGGTCCCGCCTGCGGTCCTCGATCAGCCCGTCGGTGTACAGCACCACCTGGCTGCCCTCGGCCAGCTCCAGCTCCGCCGTCCGGAACGGCATGCCGCCCAGGCCCAGCGGAGGCCCGGCGGGCAGCTCGGGGAAGGTCACCGTGCCGTCCGGGCCGACCAGCGCGGGCGCCGGATGCCCGGCCCGGGCCATGACACAGCGCCGCGTCACGGGGTCGTACACCGCGTACAGACAACTGGCGCCCACGATCTGCCCGGCCGTCCCCAGGCTCGCCTCGTCCTGGTCGATCCGTCCCACCAGGTCGTCCAGGTGCTGGAGCAGTTCGTCCGGCGGCAGGTCGAGCGTGGAGAAGTTGTGCACCGCGGTCCGCAGCCGGCCCATCGTCGCCGCCGCGTGCAGTCCGTGCCCCACCACGTCGCCGACGACCAGCGCCACCCGGCTGCCCGGCAGCGGGATCACGTCGAACCAGTCCCCGCTCACCCCGGACCGCGCCGGCAGATAGCGGTAGGCGACGTCGAGGGCGCTCTGCGCGGGCAGCGCCCGCGGCAGCAGGCTGCGCTGGAGGGTGACCGCGACGGTGTGCTCGCGGGTGTAGCGGCGGGCGTTGTCGATGCTGACGGCGGCCCGGGCCACCAGCTCCTCGGCGAGGGTCAGCTCCTCCGCGTCGAACGGCTCCCGCCGCGCCCGCCAGAAGTTCGCCAGGCCCAGCACCGTGCCACGGGCCCGGATCGGCGCGGCGATCAGGGAGTGGATGCCGTAGTCCAGGATGCGCCGGGTGCGCTCGGGGTCCTGCGCGAGCCAGCCCTCGGCCGCCGCCAGGTCGGTCACCAGCTCCGCGCGCCCGGCGCCGTAACCGCGGGCCTGCGGGGTGGAGGGCAGGAAGTCGATCAGCCGGCCCTGCTCGTAGAGCGGGGAGTCGTCCTCGACGCCGCTCACCGCGACCCGCCGCATCCCCGTCGCCGCCCGCCCCGGCTCCTCGCCGTCCAGCACGGCGTCGGCCAGGTCCACGGTGACGAAGTCGGCGAACCGCGGGACGGCGATCCGCGCCAGCTCGTCGGCCGTGCGGACCACGTCCAGGGTGCCGCCGATGCGCAGGCCCGCGTCGTACAGCAGCTCCAGCCGCTCCCGCGCGGCCTCCGCCCGGCCGGACACCGCCTGGAGTTCGGTGGAGTCCCGCAGGGTCACGACGGTCCCTCCCGGGTGCCCCGCGCGGTCCGTGGAGCGCTGGTTGACCGCCAGCAGCCGGCCCTTGGCGAGATGCACCTCGTCACTGGCCGGGCGGCCGGAGCCGAGCAGCTCCGCCGTGGCCGGTTCCAGGTCCGGCAGCTCCCGCACCGTGCGGCCCTCGGCGTCGGCGGGCAGGTCCAGCAGCCGCCGCGCCTCGTCGTTGACGAGCAGCAGCCGGCCGTCGGCGCCGATGATGAGCACGCCCTCCCGCACCGAGTGCAGGACGGTGTCGTGGTGCTCGTACATCCGCGACATCTCGTCCGGGGCCAGGCTGTGGGTCTGCCGCCGCAGCCGGCGGCCCACCAGGGCCGTACCGCCGGTCGACACCACGAGCGCGCCGCCGCCGGCGACGAGGATGATCGGGAGCTGGCGGTCCAGGGCGCTGGTGACGTTCTTGACCTTCATGCCGGCCGAGACGAGCGCGACGACCTTTCCGTGGCCGTCGTCGACGGGCACGATCGCCTGCACCTCGTGGCCCAGAGGACCGTGCACGCTCTCGGTGTACACCTGGCCGGCCAGCGACGGCTCAATGGTGCCCACGAACCGCTGGCCGATCTTGCCGGGCAGCGGATGCGTGTAGCGGATGCCGTGGGTGTTCATGACCACGATGAAGTCGACGCCCGCGGCCTTGCGTCCCGCCTCGGTGAGCGGCTGGAGGACCTGGGTCGGGTCGGGCGTCCGCAGCGCCTCGACCAGGCCCGGCCCGTGGGCGAAGGTCTGGGCCACGGCTATGGAGCGTCGCCTGGCCTCGGCGGTGGTGTCCCGCCGGGACTGCAGGACGAGGGCGATCACGGCGCAGAGCACGAGGAGCACCACCAGCGCCACCTGGAGCAGGAAGACCTGCCCGGCGACGCTGCGCGGGCTCTTGCCGCTCACGGTCCGCCAGGCGAGGCGCCTGAATCGCGCATATGCGTCCGACATGCGCCATTTGTAGCACCGGTGTTTTCCGGGTGGCTATGGCCCGTCCACGAGGTGGACACCACAGGGGCGTATGTGGACGCCCGCGAGGTACGACGGCGGGGGCGCGGGCGGTCTGCGCGCGGGCGGCCTCGTCCGACTGCTCCGCGAGGGGCGCCTCGGTCGCAGGAGCGGGCGAGGGTTCCACAGCTCCGTCGCGCCGGGCCGGAACCTATGGCGGCCACCGGCCCGCACCGGCCGCCCGCTCGCCGTCGCGGTGGTCAGTCCGGGCGGCCGGGGGCGGCCGGGCGCAGCTCGCCCGGGGTGCGTCCGTACCGTTCGCGGAAGACGCGGGTGAAGTGCGACTGGCTGGCGAAGCCCCACACATGGGCGATGTCGGCCACCGTGAGCTGCGCCGAGCCGGGGTCGGTGAGCTGCTCGTGGGCCCGCGTCAGGCGGCTTTCGAGGATGTGGCGGGAGGGGCTGAGCCCGGCCTGCCGGAAGACGCGGCTCAACTGCCGGGTGGAGACGCCCACCGCGTCGGCGACGTGCTCCGCGCACAGCCGGGGGTCGGACAGGTGCTGGTCGATGTACTCCTTGGCGAGCAGCAGCCGGGCGCCCTGGTCGTCCCCGAGCCGTCCGCCTCCCATCCGGGACGCCGCGAGCGAGCGCACCAGGCCCAGCACGGTGCCCTCGGTGCCCGCCACGTCGCCGGGCTCCCGCTGGGCGAACCAGCCGGACAGCACGGACTCCAGGGCCCGCACCGCCGGGGCGTCGGCCGGCGACCGCCGCCCGAAGACCAGCGGCGCCGGAAGGTCGGCGGACAGGCAGCGCTCGGCGAAGACCTCCCGGGGGATGTCCACCAGGAGCTGGCGCATGGTGGTGGGGAAACCGAGCAGGTAGGAGCGGCGGGTGTCGTACAGCACCAGGTCGCCCGCGCCGAGGCTGAGGCAGCCGCCGCTGTGGAAGAACACCGCCTGCCCCGAGACCAGCAGGGTCGCGAAGACGGAATCCTTGGGCGTCTCCCGGCACAGCCGCGCGTTGCGCTCGATGACGTGCTCGTTCCCGGCGATGTCGGCCAGGCGCAGGCTGCCGAGGCTGGCGTTGGTCTGGGTGGCCAGCAGCCCGTCGTCGGAGTACGGGGAACAGGTCAGGCCGACCAGGGCCTGCCGGTTGTAGTCCTCCCAGAGGCCGACGCGGTCCGCCTGGTCGACCGACCGTGTCGACACTCGGGAGAACACGGTGGCGGGGTGTCCGGTCAACTCGGCCTCCTTGCTGAGGTGAGCCAGTGTCCTGCACGCCGCGGGGGAGTGCGCCTTCGAAGCCGGCCCCGCCGGAGCGGTTCCGCCGGGACCGGACCCGGCCGGGGTGCCCGCGCGCTGCCGTCAGCGAAGGTTACTGGGTGACGCGGCTCCGGTCACGACCCGACGGCGGACCCCTGCCCGATGGCCCGCTCCGGAGAACCGGGGCGGGCCGTCGGACGGGGGAGTGACAGGGCGGGGCAGGTGGGGGGAGCTGCGCGGGCGGGTGGGGGAGAGCCGCGCGGGCCGTTGGGCGGGTGCGGGTGCGGGTGCGGGTGTGGGTGCGTGCGGGGCGGGTGCGGGGCCGGACCGGCCAGGGGGCGGGTCTCAGACCGCCGAGTAGCCGCCGTCGACGGGGATCACCGCTCCGTTGACGTAGGCCGCCGCCGGGCCGCACAGGAACGCGATGACCGAGGCGACCTCCCGGGGCAGCCCGAGGCGCCCCATCGGGACCCGGGCGAGCACGGCACCGGCCGCCGCCGGGTCGTCGAGCACGCCGCGCGCCAGCGGGGTGACGACGAAGCCCGGCGCCACCGCGTTCACCCGGATGCCGTCGGGCGCGTACTCGGCCGCCAGGGACCGGGTGAGCTGGGAGACGCCGCCCTTGCTGGCGCTGTAGGCGGGCCGGTCCCGGCTGCCGAACAGCGCGAACATGGACGAGACGGTGACGACGGAGCCGCCCCGGCGGGCCAGCAGCGGCCGGGCCGCCTCGCACGCCGTCATCGCCGCGCCCAGGTTGACCGCCAGCACGCGGTCCCAGGTCGCGGGCTCGTACTCGGCGCGGTCCGCGCTCATGCCCGCGCAGACCACCAAGTGGTCCAGGGTGCCGGTCTCCGCGATACGGAGGGCCAGCCCCTCCCGGTCGGTCACGTCCTGTTCGATGACGCGCACCCGCTCGTGCCGGGGCGGTTCGCCGCCGGGCGCGGGCGGCAGGCCCAGGGCGTACACCTGCGCGCCCAGCTCCGCCAGCAGCTCGGCGGTGGCGGCCCCGATGCCCGAGGTGCCGCCGGTGACCAGCGCGGTGCGGCCCGCGAAGGCGTCGGGGCCGGGGAACGGCGGGGCGCTGCCGGGCACGGGCCCGGGGAAGGGAGCGCCGCCGGACGGCGCGGTCCCCGGCGGTACGGGGCCGGACGGCGCGGCGGTGGGGGCGGCGCCCGTGGCGGGCGGTACGGGCCCGGTACCGGGGCCGGTCGGTGCGCCGGTGGTCATCGGCTGTCTCCTTCCCGGTCGGCGTGCGCCGGGGCCGCCGGGGCGTGCTCCTCGGAGGCCGAAGCCAAAGCCGAGGCCGAGTGCGAGTGCGAGATCGAGGGCGGGGCCGAGGGCGACACCAGGATCTTGATCTGGTCGCCGCCGTCCAGCAGCGACGAGAACCCCGCGCGCACCACGTCGTCGAGGGCGATGACGGACGTCACCACGGGGCGGAGGTCCAGGCCCTCCGTCCCGACCATCCGGATCAGCTCCGGGTAGGTGTCCCGGTAGCCGACACTCGCCGTGATCGAGTGCTCGTTGTCCACCAGGGCGGAGGAGTCGAAGCTGACGCGGCGCCCCAGCCCCACCAGCACCGTCCGCCCGCCGCGGCGGGTCGCCGCCAGGCAGGTGTCCAGGGCCGCCTGGGAGCCGGCCACCTCGAAGGCGACGTCGGCGCCCTCACCGCCGCAGGCGGCACGCACCCGGAGCCCCGCGTCCGCCTCCCGGGCGTCCACCACCTCGGTCGCGCCGAGGCGCGCCGCGAGGCCGAGCCGGGCGGGGTCGACGTCGGAGGCGACGATCCGCCGGACTCCCCGCCACGCGGCGAGCAGCACGGTCAACAGTCCGACCGGGCCCAGGCCCACGACGGCCACGCTGTCGGCGTCCCCGCCGCGCCGCAGCGCGTGCAGCGCGACCGAGGCCGGTTCGAAGAGGGCCGCCTGCTCCAGCGGCACCTCGTCGGGCAGCCGGTGCGCCATGTACGAGGGCACCGTGGCGTACTCGGCCAGCCCGCCGTGGCCCATCAGCCCGGCGAAGCCGAAGTGGCGGCAGATGTTGTACTCGCCCGCCCGGCAGCGCGGGCAGGCGCCGCAGCGGTAGTGCGGTTCGACCGCGACGCGGTCACCCGCCGCCAGCCCGTGCACGGCCGAGCCCACGGCGGTGACCGTGCCGCAGAACTCGTGCCCGAGGACGAGCGGGGCGCGGGCGCCCGAGGCCGGGTGGACCTGGTCGACCGGCACCGAGTGCGGGCCGTCGGTGTACTCGTGCAGGTCGCTGCCGCAGATCCCGCAGTACGCCACCGACAGCAGCACCTCGTCCGGGCCCGGCGGGGTCACCTCCCGCTCGGTGACGCGTACATCACGCGCTCCGTACCAGACCGCGGCCTTCACAGCGCACCCTCCGAGGCGGCAACCGGTGTGGCGTCGTGTGCGGGCCCGGTGTCGGTGCCCCTGCGGCGCAGCACCGCGGGGGCGGTCTCCCGCAGCCCCACCGCGAGCAGGACCACGGCGACGGCGCCGCCGCAGGAGATGAACATCGCCGCGTCCAGACCCCAGACGTCCGAGGCCAGCCCGGCGACCAGGGGACCGATGAACCCGCCCGCCAGCTCGCCGACGCCCATGACCAGGCCGAGGGCGACGGTCAGCGTCCGTCGCGGCACGGACTCGGCGGGAATGGTCGCCATGATCAGCGTGAAGCAGCCCAGACCGGTGTACGAGAGCACCACGACGCCGCCGAGCAGCACCGGGTCGTCGACGTACACCACGGCCAGCGGGCACAGCGCTGCCACGACGGTGAAGGCGATGAGCGCGCCCCGCCGGCCAATCCGGTCGGACACCGCCGGGGTCAGGAAGCCCCACAGCACCCAGGCCACGCCGAAGCAGGTCATGACGTGGCTCATCGTGCTGGGGGAGAAGCCCTTCTCGTCCTCCAGGTAGGTGGGCGTGAAGGTGATGATGACCGTGAACCAGGTCAGGTAGAAGCAGGCCGCCAGGGCGCACAGCACGATGTTGCGGTGCGCCAGCACTTCCCGCAGCACCTCGCGCAGCGGGGGCGCCGCCTCCTCCGGCACGGTGGCGTCTGATACGTCGGGGAGCACCGATACGGGCGGGCGCTCGCGTACCGACCGCGCGATCCACACGGCGATCA
Source organism: Streptomyces sp. NPDC017095 (assembly GCF_044332325.1). Taxonomy (NCBI): domain Bacteria; kingdom Bacillati; phylum Actinomycetota; class Actinomycetes; order Kitasatosporales; family Streptomycetaceae; genus Streptomyces; species Streptomyces sp. NPDC017095. The sequence goes on along the minus strand of NZ_JBIROU010000005.1, from coordinate 462,878 downwards.
GCAGCCCGGGGACGATGGTCACCAGGAACGCCGTCCGCCAGGTGTGGTGCTCGGCGATCCAGACCACGGCCAGCGGGGCGACGATGCCGCCCAGCAGCCCCGCCGACGACCCCTGGAGCAGGCCCATGTTCAGGCCCCGCCGGTGCTCCCGCGAGGCCTCCACCATCAGCGACTGCGCCAGCGGCAGGACCGCGCCCTCCGCCAGACCCATCAGGGCCCTGGCGATCAGCAGACCGGCGAAGCCGGTCATCAGGCCGCCCACCGCGGAGAAGCAGGAGAACAGCACGACGGCGGCGATCAGGACCGGGCGGCGGCCGTACCGGTCCGCCAGCCTGCCGCAGACCAGCCCCGACAGTGCCCACGTGAGCGCCAGCACACCGGACAGGACGCCCAGGGCCGTGTGCGAGAGGTGGAAGTCGTCGGAGATGAACGGGGCGAGGAAGGTCAGCGCCTGGCGGTCGAAGAAGACGAAGCCGAAGGCCGCGAAGAGGACGAGCAGCAGGCGGTGTTCATAGCGGCGGGCCTCGGCGTCCCCGGGTGCCGTCACCGGGTCCGGCGCCGCGGCGCCGGACCGGGAAGGGGTTCTGGTCATGGCGACCTCGTGTCGGGTTCCGGACGCTGCCGGTCAGCGGAACAGGGAGTCGACGTAGGCGGCGCCGATGCCGGCCTCGTCGTAGTGGCGGCGGCACATCTCGATGTAGTCGTGCACGTCGAAGAAGCCGGTGGGCTCGCCGTTCTCGTCCAGCCAGATGAGCGGGCCCTTGACGATGAAGAGCGCCTTCATCGGCTGCTCGCTCTCGTACGCGACCAGGGTGTGGCCCTCGCCCGGAGCCTCGTACACGAAGTCACCGGCGCCGGCCGTCCAGGGCCGCTCCAGGTAGCCCCACTTGCCGGAGATGGTGTACGCGAACACCTCGTGCGGGTGGTAGTGGCGGTTGACCAGACCCGCCTCCTTGGCCCGCAGGATGTCGGACCACGTGTTGTCCTTCACGTTGATCCACAGCGGGCGGGAGCTGACGGTGTCGGTGAAGGGCGCGTAGTAGCGGTCGTCGTCGGTGGCGACGTCGGAGAGGTAGACCTCCGGCAGCGCGTCCGGCTTGAACGAGTTCTCGATCGGCTTGAGGTTCTTCCAGAACTCGTTCTTCGGCTGCTCAGGCATGGAACGGACTCCCTGGCTCGTTCATCGGGTGGTTGGCTGGAAGTCAATCCCGCGACGCTTGTCCTGTCTGTCCCGTACGGGACACCCTTCTTTGCCTGTTCCGGACGTCCGCCCGGACCGGGTCCGAGATCACCGGCCTGCCGTCACGGGCCAGCCGAGTCGACTGCCGGTGCGGACACGGGCTTCAAGGGCTTCGACCGTGAACCCGGGGGCGCAGTGAACTCCATGACGACCGGGGGGCGGGAGCGTGGTCGGCGCCCCCTCGCCGTAGCTCAGGGCGGACCCGGTGGCCGAGGGCACCGGGTCCGCGAGCCGGGCAGGTGAGGGGGGTGGGAAGCCTGCCCGGAGGGGATGGCCTCGGGTGGCGCCGCTGGTGCGCCCGCCGATGGCGACATCGTTGTCATAACGTTCGTTACGTGACTCTACCGCCTCAACCGCGAGCGCAGTCAACCCGGTTGGCTGGGCCGACCGGGTGAACCCGGCGTGCGCCTCCCGGAGCGCGGACGGTCCCGTGTGCTACTGGTGGCGCACGCTATCGTCCCCGCGGCTGGTGCGACCCCTGGTGCGCGACCCGTCCGTCCCGAGAAGGACCGCGCCATGCGTCTGCGCCCCCTGTCCCTGCTGCTGGCCGTGCTCCTCGCGGCCGCCGGCGGCTCCGTCCCCGCGCCCGCGGCCGCCCTCCCCGGTCTCGTCGAGGACCCGACGCCGTACGTCGACCCGCTCATCGGCACCCGCGGCGGCGGCGACGTCTTCCCGGGCGCCGTCGTGCCGTCCGGTATGCTCTCCTGGAGCCCGGAGAACACCCGCGGCGACGCGACGAGGACCGCTGCCCCGGGCGGCTACCAGTACGACGCCACCCGCGTCCGCGGCTTCAGCCTCACCCACCTGTCCGGCACCGGCTGCGCGGGCGGCAGCGGTGACATCCCGTTCTTCCCGTACGCCGGCGAGGTCACCTCCTCCCCGGCGAGCGACACCCGGGACGCCGTCTACGCGTCCGGCTTCCGCCACACCGACGAGCGGGCCGAGCCCGGCCGCTACCGGGTGCGCCTGGCCTCCGGTGTCACCGCCGACCTCACCGCCACCGCGCGCACCGGCTCGGCGCGCTTCGGCTTCCCGCCCGGGAAACCCGCGTCCCTGCTGGTGCGCACCGCCAACTCCGAGACCGGCTCGGCGGACTCGACGGTCAGGATCGACCCGGCCGCCCGGACGGTCTCCGGCTCGGTCACCTCCGGGAACTTCTGCGGCCACCTCGACCCCGAGGGCCGGCGCGCCTACTACACCCTGCACTTCACCGCCCGCTTCGACCGCGCCTTCGCCGCCGTCGGCACCTGGCACGACGGCAGGCTGGAGCCCGGCTCGCGGACGGCCTCCGGCGGCGCCGGCGGCTTCGCGCACGGCGGGTGGCCGGTCGCCGGGAAGGGCGCGGGCGGCTACGTGCGGTTCGCGCCCGGCGCCGGACCGGTGCACGTGAAGGTGGGCGTCTCCTATGTCAGCCGCGAGGCCGCCGCGGCCAACCTGGCCGCCGAGAACCCGCCGGACCGGTCCTTCGGCACGGTCCGGGACGCGGCCCGCCGGGCCTGGCGGGAGCGCCTCGCGGCCGTCAGGGTCGGCGGCGGCACCGAGGCCGAGCGCACCGTCTTCTACACCGCGCTCTACCACGCGCTGCTGCACCCGAACGTCATCAGCGACGCCGACCGCCGCTACCGGGGCGCCGACGGCCGGGTGCACACCGTGGGCGCCGGCCACCGGGCGCAGTACGGCACGTTCTCCGGCTGGGACGTCTACCGCGACCAGGTGCAGCTGCTGACGCTGCTGGACCCGGACACGGGCTCGGACATCGCGCAGTCGCTGTACGAACTCGCCCGGCAGAACGGCGGCGTCTGGGACCGCTGGCTGCACGGCGCGAGCGGCACCCACGTCATGAACGGCGACCCCTCGCCGACCGCGCTCGCCGGCATCCACGCCTTCGGCGGCACCCGCTTCGACCTGGCGGGGGCGCTGCGCTCCCTGGTGCGCGCGGCCACCGTCCCCACCCCGGGCGACCTGTCCGCGGCGGGCCGGCCGGTGCTGTCGGTGGGTCAGCGGCCCTCCCTGGACCGGTACCTCGATCTGCACTACATGCCGTCCGTCTCCCACGCCTGGGCCGGCGCCGCCGAGACCCTGGAGATGTCCACCGCGGACTTCGCGCTCTCCCGGCTCGCCGACGCGGCCGGGGAGCGGCGGACGGCGGCCGTGTTCGCCCGCCGCGCCCAGTGGTGGCGGAACAACTTCAACCCCGCGGCCGGCCCGGACGGCGGCTACATCGCCGACCGCCGGGCCGACGGCGGCTGGGTCCCCGGCTTCACCCCGGACACCGGGGACGGGTTCGTCGAGGGCACGGCCGCGCAGTACACCTGGATGGTCCCGCACGATCCCGCGGGCCTGTTCGCGGCGATGGGCGGCCGGGACCGGGCGCTCGCCCGGCTGGACGACTTCTTCCACGACGCCGACGGCGGCTGGGCCCTCACCGGCAGCGGCGGCACCAAGGCCGAGCTGGCCAACGAGCCGTCGGTCAACGTCCCGTACCTGTACGCCTACGCGGGCGCGCCCTACCGGACGCAGGAGACGGTCCGCGCGGCGGTACGGCGGCTGTGGTCCGCCCGGCCCGAGGGCATCCCGGGCAACGACGACCTGGGCGCGCTGTCCGCCTGGTACGTCTTCGCCGCGCTCGGCATGTACCCGCAGGTGCCGTCCCGGGCCGAACTGGTCCTCGCCTCCCCGCTGTTCGAGCGGGCCGAGATCAGCCGGCCGCGGGGCAACGACATCGTGGTGCACGCCGCCGGCGCGACGGCCGGCACGCCGTACGTCCGGTCCCTGCGGGTGGACGGCCGTCCCGGCGACCGCCCCTGGCTGCCGGCGTCCTTCGTCCGCGACGGCGGCCGGCTCGACTACACCCTGTCCGCCACCCCGCTCCGGGACTGGGGCGTGGACAACCCGCCGCCGTCCTTCGGGGCGGACGGGCCACCCCGGACCGGGTGATCTCCCGCGCGCGCCGCGCGTCCCCACCCGCGGACGGCGCTTGACCTCAAGCGGACTTGAGCTTCTACGTTCGCTCCGTCGTCGTACCGACAGGAGAGGTCGAGTGATGAAGGCTGTCGCGTTCCGCGCGTTCGGCGGTCCCGAGGTCCTGGAGCTGATGGAGCTGCCCACGCCCGAACCGGGCCCGGGAGAGGTGCGGGTGCGGGTGAAGGCGGCCGGGGCCCAGCCCACCGACTGCGCGGTGCGCCAGGGCTGGAGCCCGCCCGGTTTCACCCTCGCCTTCCCGCACGTCACCGGCGGGGACTTCGCCGGTGTGGTGGACGCGCTCGGCGCCGGTGTGACCGGCTTCTCGCCCGGTGACGAGGTCCTGGGCTACCGCACGCAGCTCACCTACGCCGAGTACGTCGTCGCCCCCGCCGACCAGATCGTCCCCAAGCCCCCGGCGCTGTCCTGGGAGGTGGCCGGCTGCCTGTCCGCCTCCGGCCAGACCGCCCACACCGCGCTGGAGGACCTCGGCGTCAGCGCGGGCGAGACCGTGCTGGTCAACGGCGCCGCCGGCGGTGTCGGCACCCTCGCCGTCCAGCTCGCGGCGGCCCGGGGCGCCAAGGTGATCGGCACCGCCCGCGAGGAGAACCACGCCTACCTGCGGGAACTGGGCGCCGTCCCGGTCGCCTACGGCGCGGGTCTGGCCGGCCGGGTCCGCGCGGCGGCGCCCGAGGGCGTGGCCGCGGCCCTGGACACGGCGAGCGCGGAGGGCCTGCGGGTGGCGGCCGGACTCGTCGGGGACAGGAACCGGGTGGGCACGGTCTTCGCCTACGACGCCTGCGCGGAACTGGGCGTGCGGTGGCTCCGCAGCCGGCGCTCGGCGCGGCGGCTCGCGGAGCTGGCCGCGCTGGTCGCCGACGGCACGCTCACCGTCCACATCCGCGAGGCCCTCCCACTGGCCCGGGCCGCCGAAGCACACCGAGAACTGGACACCGGCCACGGCCGAGGCAAGATAGTCCTACTCCCCGACTGAGCCCACCGACCCCCGGACCACCACGCGTCCGACGGCCCCCCGGCCCGCCGGGTCAGTGAGGTGCGGCCCGGGCGGCGGTCAGGCACCCGCCGGGCGGCCGGGTGGTGCTGCTTCTCGGGTCAGCAGGCATTCCTCCAGGAAGGCCAGGGCTCGCAGGTGGTAGGTGCGGGCCGCCCAGCCGAGGCTGATGTTGTGGCCGGCGTCGGGGAGCCGGTCCACCACCGCGCGCGGCGCGGCCAGCGGTGCCAGCAGCGCGCGCACCGCCTCCTCGTCGCTGCGCCACCACTCCTCCTGCTCGGCGAAGGTGAACCGCACCGGCACCCGCACCCGGGCCGCCAGCGCCGGGTACGTCCCGGGCCACAGCAGGGTCTCGCCGGCCTCCACGACGGGCACCGGGGCCACCAGCCGCCGGCCCAGCCGGAAGGCCACCGGCGGATACAGCCGCAGCGCCCCCCAGTGCCGGCGCCACGCCCCGGGCGCACCGGCGCCGGGCAGCTCGTCCTCCTCCACCGCGAAGACGCTGCCCAGGCCGGAGATGTCCAGCCCGATCAGCGGGGCCGGCGGCGATCCGGTCGCGGCGGTGGACAGCGCGAGCCTGCCGCCGGCGGAGTGGGCGAGCAGGAAGAACCCGGCGCCCACCGGCCGCCGCCCGGCGAAGTCGGCCAGCGCCGCGCCCAGCGTGGCGGTCTGCCCGGCCAGGTCCTGCCCGTCGGGGAGCACGGCGGCCGAAGCGCCGTAGCCGGGGCGGTCGGGCGCGAGCACGGTGTAGCCGAGCCGGGCGCCCAGGTCCAGCAGCGACAGTCCGGGCCGCGCCCGGTTGTCGAAGTAGCCGGCGCGGATGCCGCTGCCGTGCAGCGCGACCACCACGGCCCGGGGCGCCCGCCCGCCGGGGGGCTCGGCGAGCAGCCCCGACAGCCGCACCCCGTTCCCGCCGTCGAGCGTCACGTCCCGCACCTCGGGACCCTGGAGCGCGGGACTGTCCGGTTCGGCGGGCGCGGGGGCCGTGAGGGCGTCCGGCCGGGCGGGCCCTGGAGGCGATACGGTCAGCACCGGGGGTACCTCCTGTCGGTCGGCCGCGCCGTGGGGCGCGCGGACGAAGCGTGCGCGGTGCGGCGGCGGCCCGCCGGACCGGCCGGTCGGACCGGCCGTCCCGCGGGGCCGCTGCGCGCGGCCGTGCTCCCACGCTGTCCTCGTCACCCCGCCGCCGCAAACCCCGGTCGGCCCCGCTCGGCCATACGGCGGACACGGCGCGTCCGCGACGTCAGGCCAGCAGCTCCACCTCCGCCAGCGTCGACTCGCCGTCCAGGACCAGGCGGAACCGGGTGTACGTGCCCGGCGCGGCGATGGTGAAGGCACGGGTCTGCCGGTCCCAGGCGAACGTCTCGCCCGAGCGGTGGTCCAGGGTCCGCCAGACCGTGCCGTCGGCCGAGCCCTGGAGGGTCCAGCCGGCCGGCGCCCTCGCGTGGTCGGCGCCCGAGGTCAGCGTGTACTGCAGCGGCCGTACGGCACCCTCGACCGGCAGGTCGGCCGAGGTGAGCGTGGCGCTCGTCGCCGAGGTGTCGTCGGACAGCGCGCCGGCTCCCCGCACCGTGTCCTCGCGCGGGGCCGGCACCTTGTCGTCCCGGGTGAGGGAGACCGGTGCCGCGTCCTCGCCCGAGCCCCAGGCCGACGGCTCCGGGCCCATGGCGAAGTCCAGTACCCCGCCCCGGGCCAGCAGCGCGTGGGGGAGCGCGGTCGAGGTCCAGGGCCGGCCGTCGAACCGCACACCCTGCACGTAGACGTTCCGCGCGCTGTTGCCCGGCGCCCGCACCACCAGGTCCCGGCCGTTCTCCAGGTGCACGGTCGCCTTCTTGAACAGCGGCGAGCCGATGGCGTACTCGCCGCCGCCCATCACCAGCGGGTAGAAGCCGAGCGCGGAGAACAGGTACCAGGCCGACTGCTCGCCGTTGTCCTCGTCGCCGTGGTAGCCCTGCCCGATCTCGCTGCCGGTGTAGAGCCTGGCCAGCGCCTGACGCACGTACGCCTGCGTCTTCCAGGGCTGGCCGGCCGCGTCGTACATGTACAGGACGTGGTGCGCGACCTGGTTGGAGTGGCCGTACATGCCCATCCGGACGTCCCGTGCCTCGGTCATCTCGTGGATGACACCGCCGTAGGAACCCACGTAGTCGGGGGAGGCCGTCTCGGGGGTGGCGAAGTACGCGTCCAGCTTGTCCGCGAGGCCCTCCCGGCCGCCGTACAGGTTGGCCAGGCCCCGGCTGTCCTGCGGGACGGAGAAGGCGTAGCCCCAGCCGTTGGTCTCGGTGTAGTCGTAGCCCCACACCCGCGGGTCGTACGCGGCGGAGTCCACGCGCCACGCGCCGTCCGCGTCCCGGCCCTGGAAGAAGCCCGCCCTGGTGTCGAACAGCTTCACGTAGTCCCGGGCCCGGTTGCGGAAGTACGCCGACTCCTCCCGGTAGCGCTTCTCGCCCGTCTTCGCGTACAGCGCCTCGCCCATCCTGGCGATGCCGTAGTCGTTGACGTAGCCCTCCATCGCCCAGGACAGGCCCTCGTGGGTGTCGGTGGCGGTGTAGCCGAGGAAGGGCGACGTGGTCATGCCCTTGCGGCCCACGCCCGGGGCCGGCGGCACGACGGTCGCGTTCTTCACGGCCGCCTCGTACGCCGCCTCCGCGTCGAAGCGCACGCCCTTGACGTAGGCGTCCGCGAACGCCACGTCCGAGGAGGTGCCGGTCATCAGGTCGGCGTAGCCGGGCGAGGACCAGCGGGAGGTCCAGCCGCCGTCCTTGTACTGCTGCACCAACCCGTCGACCAGCTCGCCCGCCCGGGACGGCGTCAGGAAGGAGTACGCCGGCCAGGTGGTCCGGTAGGTGTCCCAGAACCCGTTGTTGACGTACACCTTGCCGTCGACGATCTTCGCGCCGGTGTGCGTCGGGGTGTCCGGGCCCGGCATCGGGGAGAACGGGGAGGCGTACCGGTCCTCGCCGTCGACCCGCTCGAAGCCGGAGTTGGGGTACAGGTACAGCCGGTACAGACCCGAGTAGAGCGTGGTCAGCTGGTCCGGGGTCGCGCCCTCCACCTCGACCTTGCCCAGCAGCGCGTCCCAGGTTTGCCGGGCGCGGTCCCTGACCGTGCCGAAGGACGTGCCGTCCGGGATCTCCCGGCGCAGGTTCTCCGCCGCCTGCCCGACACCGATCAGCGAGGTGGCCAGGCGCAGCGTGACGGTGCGGTCGGCGCCGGCGGCGAAGCGCAGATAGCCCTTCACCCCGCTCGACCCGGCGTCCGTCACCGGCTTGTCGAACTCGCCGTACACGAACAGCCGGGTGGCGCCCGTGGACAGGCCCGACTTCACGTCCGAGTAGCCGGTGACGGTCCCGTGCTCCCGGTCGAGGGTCAGGCCGGCCTGCTCGGTGACGTTGTCGAACAGCACGCTCGCGTCGTCGCCGGGATAGGTGAAGCGCAGGACGGCCGCGTGGTCGGTCGGGGCCATCTCGGCCCGGAGGCCGTTGTCGAACCGTACGCCGTAGTAGTACGGCCGGGCGGTCTCGTTCTCGTGCCGGAAGGCCAGCGCGCGCGCCTCGCGGCCGGTGTCCGGGGTGCCGGACGCGGCCGACGGCATCACCTGGAAGGTCTGCCGGTCGCCCATCCACGGGCTCGGCTCGTGGCTCGCGCTGAACGCCTGGATCGTCGGCCGGTTGCCGGCGTCGTTCGCACGTGCGTATTCGTACAGCCAGCTCAGCGAGGAGGCGTTGGTCACCGGCGTCCAGAAGTTGAAGCCGTGCGGCAGGGCCGTGGCCGGGAAGGTGTTGCCGCGCGAGAAGCTGCCGCTGGAGTGGGTGCCGCGGGTGGTCAGCGCGTAGTCCGCGAGATGCGCCTTCGGTCTCTCGGGCGGCATGGGCCGCAGGGACACGTCGTCGAGCCAGCCGCGGAACTTCGCCGGGCCGTCCGGCGAGTCGTAGGCCACCAGGATCCGGTCGACGGTCTTGCCGGCCGCCACCGCGCCGATCCGCGCGGACACGTTGTTCCACTGGTTGACGTACAGCGCCTTGGAGTCGCCCTGCCCGCGCGGCGACAGCGGGAAGCCGTGCTGGTCGAGCGCGCCCAGGCCGCTCAGGCAGGTGCCGTCCGTGAAGGCCAGGTCGACGGAGGCGTAGGTGGCGTCGTAGTCGCGGTCGCCGTCGGCCATCGACGGGAAGATCCGGTACGACAGCGCGGTGTCGCGGCCGACCCGCACGTTGACGTCGAACACCTTGTTGGACGAGTAGGCGCGGCCGTCCGCGGTGTGCCGGCCGGCGTAGCGCAGCGCGCGCCGTCCGGTGAACCCGGCCCGCGCCTTGGCGGTCGGGGAGCCGCTCGGGCCCTTGTCGACCAGGGTCAGCATGTCCCGCGGCACCGGTCCGCCGTCGCCGCCGGTGGCGAACTGCACGTCGGCGAGCTGGAGGAGGTCCGGGGCGCCGTTGTTGCGCGTCACCTCCAGCCGGAAGTGCCGGTACTCGGCCGGTTCGGCCAGGTCGTAGGACCGGGTCCGGAACCGCTCGGGGAAGCTCTCGCCGGAGCGGGTGTCGAGCGTCTTCCAGTCCGTGCCGTCGGCGGAGCCCTTCAGGGTCCAGGCCGCGGGGTCGCGTTCGGCGTAGTCGTTGGCCGAGGTGAGCGCGTACGTCGCCACCCGGACGGGCTGGTCGAGGTCGAACTCCGCCCAGCCGGTGGGGGCGAAGGTGAGCCACTTGGTGCCGGGCTCGCCGTCGGCCAGGTTCTCCCCGACCTCACCGGCGCCCGTGTTCTCGCCGCTCGTGCGGACGTCGGTGACGTGGTCGGTGACGTTGCCCGGGATGCCGGTGCTGTAGCCGCCGTCGACCCCCGCGGCCCGCTTGGCGCCGTCCGGGCCGGTGTCGACGGTGTTCAGCCAGTCCGGCGCCGGCTCGCCCGCCTCGAACGAGGACGCGAACTCCCGGTCGGCCGCCGCGGCCTTGGCCGGCAGGGCGACCGCCGCGCCCTGCGCGCCGACGGCCATGACGAAGGCGGCCGTGAGGACGGCCGCCGGACCCCAGCTGTGCCGAGTTCTCCGCTGCATCTACGGATTTCCCCTCCCGCACCCCGTCGGACAACGTTGTCAGTTACGGGCGCAGTCACCAGTAGGTGGTCAAGTAACCGGTGGTGTCAAGGGTGTTGCCTGTGGCATTCAGGGAGTCGTGACGGGGAATTTTCCGGCACGGCGCGTGTTGCGGGCGCATATTTCCGGGAGGTCTCAACTCGGAAAAGACCGATCGGGAACCTTGCATTCGATCTTGTCCGCCGACGTCAAGTGGACTATACCTGTCGGCATTTCCCGTACGACCCTGCACGACCCGACCGCGGTGCCGGGAGGATCCGGTTCACCGCCTGAGTCCTGGAGAAGGCGAGGACTTGAGCATGGGATCCACTTCCGACGGGAACCACCGTGCCGGCCACCCGGAGGCGACGGGTGTCGGCCGCCGCGCGCTGATCAAGCGGTCCGCCGCGCTCGGTCTGGCCGCCGTGCCGGCGATGAGCTTCCTGTCCGCGTGTGCCAGCGGTGGCGGGGACGGTGACGCCGGCGAGGGCGACACCAAGGGCAAGACGTCCAAGGACAACCCCTTCGGCGCCAAGAAGGGCGGCAAGCTGGACGTCGTCGTCTTCAAGGGCGGCTACGGCGACGACTACGCCAAGGCCTGGGAGGCCGACTTCGGCACCAAGCTGGGCATCACCGCCACCCACACCGGCACCCAGGAGATCACCGGCAAGCTGCAGCCGCGCTTCAACGCGGGCAACCCGCCGGACATCGTGGACGACTCCGGCGCCCAGCAGATCAAGGTCGACGTCCTGTACAAGAACGGCCAGTTGCTGGACCTGACCGAGGTGCTGGACGCGCCCTCCGTGGACGACCCCGCCAAGAAGGTCCGCGACACCCTGATCCCCGGCACGCTCGACCCGGGCCTCCAGGAGGGCAAGGTCGTCGCGCTGAACTACATCTACACCGTCTGGGGCCTGTGGTACTCGGGCAAGCTGTTCCGGGAGAAGGGCTGGGAGGAGCCCAAGACCTGGGACGACTTCCTCGCCCTCTGCAAGGACGCCAAGTCCCAGGGCATCGGCGGTCTGGCCCACCAGGGCAAGTACCCGTACTACATCAACGTCGCCATCATGGACCTGATCGCCAAGAAGGGCGGTCTGGACGCCATGAAGGCCATCGACAACCTCGATCCCAAGGCGTTCGTCGGCTCCGAGGCGGCCGAGGCGGCCATCGAGGCGATCTACGAGGTGGTCGAGCGGGGCTATCTGATGCCCGGCACGAACGGCCTGACCCACACCGAGTCGCAGACCCGCTGGAACCAGTACAAGGCCGCCTTCATCACCTCCGGCTCCTGGCTGGAGAACGAGCAGCTGAAGCAGACGCCCGCGGACTTCGACATGAAGTTCCTGCCCATGCCGGTGCTGCCCGGCAGCAAGCTGCCGTTCCAGGCGATCCGGGCCGGCTCGGGCGAGCCCTTCATCATCCCGGCGAAGGCCGGCAACCTGCCCGCGGCCAAGGAGTTCATGCGGCGCATGCTGTCCAAGGAGTGGTCGACGCTCTTCGCCAAGCAGGCCAACTCGCTCACCATCCTCAAGGACGGCGTCGACCCGGGCGTCCGGCTGCGCCCGGGCACCCAGTCCACGGTCGAGGCGTCCAAGGCCGCCGGCGGCGACACCTTCCGCTACCTGTACACCGAGTGGTACGGCGAGATGGGCACCGCCCTCGAGGCCGCGTCCAACGAGCTGATGTCCCGGCGCATCCAGCCCAAGGAGTGGCTGAAGCGCTGTCAGGCGGCGGTCGACAAGCAGGCCAAGGACCCCGCGTCCAAGAAGAACCACCGGGATTAGGTCCGCCCGCCGCCGCGGGGGTACGGGGCGCACCGCCGCGTACCCCCGCGGGGCACTGGATGACAGGTCGGGAAATACGTCATGCGCAAAGGGCAGTACCGGTTCGTCGCGGGGTTCCTCCTCGTTCCCGTGGCGCTTTATGTGATCTTCGTGATCTGGCCGTACATCCAGACGTTCGGCTATTCCCTGACGGACTGGAAGGGGCAGTCGCAGACCTTCCGCTTCGTCGGTCTGGAGAATTACCGGACACTCCTCCAGGACGATGTCTTCCTGAAGGCGATCTGGCACAATATCCTGTTCCTGGTCTTCATCCCGGTGATCACCATCCTGCTCGCCCTGTTCTTCGCCTTCATGCTGAACGCGGGCGGACGCGGCCGGGCCGGCGGGGTGCGCGGAGTCGCCGGGTCGACGTTCTACAAGATCGTCTACTTCTTCCCGCAGGTGCTGTCGCTGGCGATCCTCGCCGTGCTGTTCAACGCGGTCTACCGCAGCGACGGCGGCGGTCTGCTCAACGGCTTCCTGATCAAGCTGGGCCTGGTCGGCGCCGACGACCCGGTGGAGTGGCTCAACGAGCCGAACATGGTGCTGTGGGCGCTGATGCTGGTCGTGGTCTGGCACGGCGTCGGCTTCTACCTGGTGCTGTTCTCGGCCGCCATGCAGTCCATCCCGCGGGACATCTATGAGGCGGCCCTGATCGACGGGGCCGGCCGCCACCAGTCCTTCTTCCGCATCACCCTGCCGCTGCTGTGGGACACCGTGCAGACGGCCTGGGTCTACCTCGGCATCGTCGCCATGGACATGTTCGTCCTGGTCTCCTCGATGACCCAGAACATGGGCGCCTACGGCGGCGGCCCCGACCACGACAGCGACGTGATGTCGACGGTGATGATGCGGAACTTCCTCTACTACGGCAAGAGCGGTTACGCCTGCGCCATGGGCGTGATCATGCTGCTGCTCACCCTGGTCCTGTCCGTGGTCACGCTCCGCGCCACCCGCCGCGAGCGCATCGAGTTCTGAGCGGAGTGCCGACGATGAGCGCACCCATCAAGGAGACCGCCCCCGCCCCCGCCGGGCGGCCCGCGGCCGGGGTTCCCGTCCGCCCCGGCGACCGCCGCGGCGAGGGCCTGGTCCTGAACGTCTTCTCGCACGGCTTCCTCGCCCTGTGGGCCCTGCTGATCGTGCTGCCGCTGCTGTGGCTGGTGCTCAGCTCCTTCAAGACCGACGCCCAGATCGGCGGCTCGGCCTTCGGCTGGCCGGAACACTGGTCCCTCGGCGTCTTCGGACGCGCCTGGGACAAGGGCATCGGCGGCTACTTCCTGAACACCGTGATCGTCCTGGTCTTCTCCGTGCCGCTGACCATGCTGTTCGGGTCGATGGCCGCGTACGTGCTGGCCCGGTACCGCTTCGCGGGCAACCGGCTGCTGTACTACTTCTTCGTGGCCGGCGCGATGTTCCCGGTGTTCCTGGCCCTGGTGCCGCTGTTCTTCATGGTCAAGCGGCTGGACCTGCTGAACACCTACCAGGGTCTGGTTCTGGTCTACATCGCCTACTCGATGCCGTTCACGGTCTTCTTCATGCACGCCTTCTTCCGGACCCTGCCCACGGCGGTCTTCGAGGCGGCCGTCCTGGACGGCGCCTCGCACACCCGGACCTTCTTCCAGGTGATGCTGCCGATGGCGAAACCCGGACTCGTCAGCGTGGGGATTTTCAACACACTGGGTCAGTGGAACCAGTTCATCCTGCCCACCGTCCTGATGCAGCCGCAGAGCGGCTCCGACCCGGAGCGGTACGTCCTCACGCAGGGCCTGATCCAGCTCCAACAGCAGCAGGGATACGCCACCGACCTGCCCGTTCTCTTCGCCGGTGTGACGATCGCCATGCTGCCGATGCTCGTGGTCTACCTGTCCTTCCAGCGCCAGGTGCAGGCGGGTCTGACCTCTGCCACGCTGAAGTGACACGCTGCGCGACCGCCCGCGCGCACGCCGCTTCCGTCACGGAGGCGGCGTGCGCATGTCCGGAGCGTGTACCCGGAAACGGTTCAACCTCTTGACGGGAGTCGCCCCGAACGGCTCAGCTTAGAGTTCACTAGTTGGACATACACGGGGCCTCGCCGAAGCGGCCCCGCGCTCAGGAGGTCGTCGTGGAGACTCCAGGGTCGCAGTCGTCACTGCACCGGGCCAACCTGGAGCGGGTCGTCCGGGCCGTGCGCCTGGCCGGTTCCCTCACGCAGGCGGAGATCGCGCGGACGACCGGTCTGTCCGCCGCGACCGTCTCCAATATCGTGCGGGAGCTGAAGGACGGGGGAACCGTCGAGGTCACGCCCACCTCGGCGGGCGGGCGGCGGGCCCGCAGCGTCAGCCTCAGCGGTGACGCCGGCATCGTGATCGGGGTGGACTTCGGGCACACGCATCTGCGCGTCGCGGTCGGCAACCTCGCCCATCAGGTGCTGGCCGAGGAGGCCGAGCCGCTGGACGTCGACGCCTCCGCCGACCAGGGCTTCGACCGGGCCGAGCGGCTGGTCAGCCGGCTGATCGCGGCCACGGGCGTGGACCGGGGCAAGGTGGCAGGCGTGGGACTCGGCGTGCCGGGCCCGATCGACGTGGAGTCCGGGACCCTCGGATCCACCGCGATCCTGCCCGGCTGGGGCGGCACCAAGCCCGCCGAGGAACTGCGCGAGCGGCTCGGCGTGCCCGTGCACGTGGACAACGACGCCAACCTCGGCGCCCTGGGCGAGCTGGTCTGGGGCAGCGGCAAGGGCGTGCGCGACCTGGCGTACATCAAGGTCGCCAGCGGTGTCGGCGCCGGTCTGGTGATCGACGGCACGATCTACCGCGGCCCGGGCGGCACGGCCGGGGAGATCGGGCACATCACGCTGGACGAGTCCGGCCCGGTCTGCCGCTGCGGCAACCGCGGCTGCCTGGAGACCTTCGCGGCGGCGCGCTACGTGCTCCCGCTGCTCCAGCCCAGCCACGGCCCCGGCCTGACCATGGAGGGCGTCGTCCGGCTGGCCCGGGACGGCGACCCGGGCTGCCGGCGGGTGATCGCCGACGTCGGCCGGCACATCGGCAGCGGCGTGGCCAATCTCTGCAATCTGCTGAACCCGAGCCGGGTGGTCCTCGGCGGCGATCTCGCCGAGGCCGGCGAGCTGGTGCTCGGACCGATCAGGGAGTCCGTCGGCCGTTACGCCATCCCCAGCGCCGCGCGCCAACTGTCCGTACTCCCCGGGGCACTTGGCGGACGCGCGGAGGTGCTGGGCGCGCTCGCCCTGGCCCTGAACGAGATGGGCGATTCCACCCTGCTGGAGGGCGCGATGCCCGCGGCGGCCCCTGCCTTCACTTAGAGAACGGATGGCACCGTTGCCATCTCGTTAAGGATTTACTTCTTGACGTCGCACGTGTGGCCGAGTTGACTTCCAGCCACCTCGGCCGCAACGTCGCGGCCTCGTCAGGGAGGTTTCTCAAGTGAACGCACGTATGCGTCGTGCCGCCGTTGCCGTTGCCGCCGGTGCGATGGCCGTCTCGCTCGCGGCCTGTGGCAGCGCCAAGGAGTCGAAGGGCAACGACGACTCTTCCTCCACGTCGGCCAAGAAGGGTGACGACATCAAGGTCGGTCTGCTCCTGCCGGAGAACAAGACCGCGCGGTACGAGAAGTTCGACCGGCCGATGATCGAGAAGAAGGTCGGCGAGCTGACCAACGGCAAGGCCAAGGTCGAGTACAACAACGCCCGCCAGGACGCGAACCTCCAGGCCCAGCAGGTCGACACCATGATCACCAACAAGGTGGACGTGCTGATCATCGACCCGGTGGACGCCAAGGCCATCCAGAACTCGGTCAAGAAGGCCGTGGACCAGGGCATCAAGGTCGTCGCCTACGACCGGCTGGCCGAGGGACCGATCAGCGCCTACACCTCCTTCGACAACGTCGAGGTCGGCAAGACCCAGGGCCAGGCGCTGCTGAAGGCGCTGGGCGGCAAGGCCACCAAGTCCTCCAAGATCGTCATGATCAACGGCTCGGTGACCGACCCCAACGCCAAGCAGTTCAAGGACGGCGCGCACTCCGTCCTCGACGGCAAGGTCACCGTCGCCAAGGAGTACGACACCAAGGAGTGGGCGCCGGACAACGCCAACTCCGAGATGGAGGCGGCGATCTCCGCCGTCGGCAAGAAGAACATCGTGGGCGTCTACTCCGCCAACGACACCATGGCCGGCGCCATCATCACCGCCCTCAAGGCCGCGGGCCTGGACATCCCGGTCACCGGCCAGGACGCCGAACTCGCCGGTGTGCAGCGCATCGTCACCGGCGACCAGTACATGAGCGTGTACAAGTCGTACCCGCAGGAGGCGGAGACCGCCGCGCAGATGGCCGTCGCGCTGGCCAAGGGCGAGAGCCTGGACTCCATCGCCAAGGACAAGGTCTCCAGCACCAGCGTCAAGGACGTCCCGAGCGTGCTGGTCCCGGTCGTGTCCCTCACCCAGGACAACATCAAGGACACCGTCGTCAAGGACGGCATCTACACCCTCGACGAGATCTGCGCCGGCAAGTACAAGGCCGCCTGCGACAAGCTGGGCCTGAACAAGTAGCGGCATCCCGGGCCGGCCGCCGGCCCGGACGAACGACCGCGCCAGGGCCGCCCGCCACCGGGCCGGGCCCGCGCGGACCAGCGGTACCCGGCCCCTTCCGGCCGCGGGCGTCCACCCCGTGAACGCCCGCCGCGCCGACGGCCGGCCGCACCCTTACTCCCTCCGGCGCCCCGGCGCATCGGACAGCCCCGCAAGCTCGGCCCGGGGCGCCGGACGGAACCCCCCAACTCATCGCACAACCTCCCGCCGGGTCAGGCGGCGAAGGAGATGGTTCACGTGTCCGCTACGCCCGTGCTGGCGTTGCGCGGGGTCTCCAAGCGATTCGGTGCCGTCCAGGCGCTCACCGACGTAGAGCTCGAGATCCACGCCGGCGAGGTGGTCGCCCTGGTCGGCGACAACGGCGCCGGAAAGTCCACGCTGGTCAAGACGATCGCCGGCGTCCACCCCATCGACGAGGGCGCCATCGAATGGGACGGCAAGCCCGTCTCGATCAGCAAGCCGCACGACGCCCAGGCGCTGGGCATCGCGACGGTCTACCAGGACCTCGCGCTGTGCGACAACATCGACGTCGTCGGCAACCTCTTCCTCGGCCGTGAGCTGAGGAAGTGGGGCGTCCTGGACGAGGTCGAGATGGAGCGCCGCGCCCGCGAGCTGCTCACCACGCTGTCGATCCGCATCCCGAGCGTCCGCATCCCGATCGCCTCGCTCTCCGGCGGCCAGCGCCAGACCGTGGCCATCGCCCGCTCCATGCTCGGCGAGCCCAAGCTGGTCATCCTGGACGAGCCCACCGCCGCCCTCGGCGTGGAGCAGACCGCCCAGGTGCTCGACCTCGTCGAGCGGCTGCGCGAGCGCGGCCACGCCGTCATCCTCATCAGCCACAACATGGCCGACGTCAAGGCGGTGGCCGACAAGGTCGCCGTCCTGCGCCTCGGCCGCAACAACGGCGTCTTCGAGGTCAAGACGACCTCCCAGGAGGAGATCATCTCCGCCATCACCGGCGCCACCGACAACGCCGTGACCCGCCGTGCCGCGCGCACGTCCAGCGCGAACGGGGAGGCTTCCCAGTGAGCATCGACAAGACCTCCGAGAACCCCGGCAAGACGGCCCCGCAGGACGGGGACGCGGCTCAGAACCCCGAGGCCGCGGCCGCCGCGGTGACCGCCGTCGACCCGCGCCTGCTGGTGCAGGAAGAGGGACTGCTCGGCTACTGGCACGAGTTCAAGCGCAAGATGAAGGCCGGCGAGCTGGGCTCGCTGCCCGTCATCGTGGGCCTGGCGATCATCTGCGTGATCTTCCAGGTGCTGAACTCGAACTTCCTGTCCGCGCAGAACATCAACGACGTGACGATCACGATGGTCGGCACGGGCATGATCTCGGTCGGCATCGTCTTCGTGCTGCTGCTCGGCGAGATCGACCTGTCGGTCGGCTCGGTCAGCGGCGCGGCCAGCGCCCTCATGGCCGTCCTCGCGGTCAACCAGGGCTGGCCCGAGTGGGCGGCCGTCCTGCTCGCCGTGGTCGCCGGTGTCGCCATCGGCGCGCTGCACGGCTTCTTCTTCGCGGTGCTCGGCGCGCCCGCCTTCGCCGTCACGCTGGCCGGCCTGCTGTTCTGGCTCGGCTTCATGCTGAAGGTGCTCGGCGAGGACGGCACGATCAACCTCGACGGCGACGGACTGGTCGCCAAGCTGACCACGTACTACTTCTCCGACGTCGCGGCCGCCTACGGCCTCGCCGTGATCGTGGTCGCGGTGTTCTTCCTCACCTCCTTCCTCGGCAACCGGCGCCGGGAGGCCGCGGGCATCCCGGCCCGGCCGCTCGGCGACACCGCGCTGCGGACGGCCCTGCTGGCCGTGGTCGCCTTCGCCGCGGCCTACATGTACAACCAGTACAAGGGCCTGCCGCTGGCCACCGTGGTCTTCCTGGTGTTCCTGGTCGGGTCGGACTTCCTGCTGCGGCGCACCACCTACGGGCGCAAGGTCTTCGCGCTCGGCGGCAGCGTCGAGGCCTCCCGGCGCGCCGGCATCAACGTGACCGCGGTGCGGATCTCCGTCTTCGCGATCTCCGGCGGGTTCGCGGCGATCGGCGGCCTGTTCCTGGCCTCCAAGATCGCCTCGGCGAACCAGAGCGCGGGCACCGGCGACCTGCTGATGAACGCGATCGCCGCGGCCGTGATCGGCGGCACCTCGCTCTTCGGCGGCCGGGGACGGACCTGGAACGCGCTGCTCGGTGTGCTGGTGATCGTCTCCATCCAGTACGGCCTCCAGCTCCAGTCCATCGCCGAGCCGGTGAAGTACATGATCACCGCGGCGGTGCTGCTGACCACGGTCGTGATCGACTCCATCACGCGCAAGACGCAGAAGACGGCGGGCCGCGCGTAACCCTCCCGCCCCCGCGGGGGCGTGGTTATCTCACAGTGCCCGGGGCCCGGCGGCTCCGGGCACTGTCATGCGCCGGCGGACCGGAACATTAGACTCGGGCGAGCCCGGCAACAGCTCGATCAGCTCTACTGCAAGGAGGCACGGGTGCCGCTGCTGACCCGCATCAGGGGACCGCGCGATCTGGACCGGCTCAGCCTGGAGGAGCTGGACCAGCTGGCCGGGGAGATCCGGACCTTCCTCGTCGACGCTGTCTCCAAGACCGGCGGCCACCTCGGCCCGAACCTCGGTGTGGTGGAGCTGACCATCGCCCTGCACCGCGTCTTCGAATCGCCGAAGGACAAAGTGCTGTGGGACACCGGCCACCAGTCCTACGTGCACAAGCTGCTCACCGGCCGGCAGGACTTCTCCCGGCTGAAGATGAAGGGCGGCCTGTCGGGCTACCCGGCGCGCGCCGAGTCCGAGCACGACGTCATCGAGAACAGCCACGCCTCGACCGTGCTCGGCTGGGCCGACGGCATCGCCAAGGCCAACGAGCTGCGCCGGCGGGACAGCCACGTCGTCGCCGTGATCGGTGACGGCGCGCTGACCGGCGGCATGGCCTGGGAGGCGCTGAACAACATCGCCGAGGCCAAGGACCGCCCGCTCGTCATCGTCGTCAACGACAACGAGCGTTCCTACGCCCCGACCATCGGCGGTCTCGCCAACCACCTGGCGACCCTGCGCACCACCGACGGCTACGAACGTTTCCTGGCCCGCACCAAGGACATCCTCGACCGCACCCCGGTCGTCGGCAAGCCGCTGTACGAGACGCTGCACGGCGCCAAGAAGGGCCTGAAGGACTTCATCGCCCCGCAGGGCATGTTCGAGGACCTGGGCCTGAAGTACGTCGGCCCGATCGACGGCCACGACATCGAGGCGCTGGAGTCGGCGCTGACCCGGGCCAAGCGGTTCGGCGGCCCGGTCATCGTGCACTGCCTGACCGAGAAGGGCCGCGGCTACCAGCCCGCCCTCCAGGACGAGGCCGACCGGTTCCACGCCGTCGGCAAGATCCACCCGGACACCGGGCTGCCGATCGCCTCCTCCGGCGCCGACTGGACCTCGGTCTTCGGCGAGGAGATGGTCCGGCTCGGCGAGGAGCGCGAGGACATCGTCGCGATCACCGCCGCCATGCTCCAGCCGGTCGGCCTGGACAAGTTCGCCAAGCGCTTCCCCGAACGGGTCTACGACGTCGGGATCGCCGAGCAGCACGGCGCCGTCTCGGCGGCGGGCCTCGCCTACGGCGGCCTGCACCCGGTCTTCGCCGTGTACGCCACCTTCCTCAACCGCGCCTTCGACCAGGTCCTCATGGACGTGGCCCTGCACCGGTGCGGGGTGACCTTCGTACTGGACCGGGCCGGTGTCACCGGCACCGACGGCGCCTCCCACAACGGCATGTGGGACATGTCGATCCTCCAGGTGGTGCCCGGCCTGCGGCTCGCGGCGCCGCGCGACGCCGACCAGGTACGGGCCCAGCTGCGCGAGGCCGTCGCCGTGGACGACGCGCCGACCGTGGTCCGCTTCTCCAAGGGCGCCGTCGGTCCCGCCGTACCCGCCGTGGGCCGGGTCGGCGGCATGGACGTCCTGCGCGAGCCCGGCACCGACCGTCCGGACGTGCTGCTGGTCTCCGTCGGCGCGCTCGCCCCGATGTGCCTGGAGATCGCCGGGCTGCTGGAGAAGCAGGGCATCTCCACCACCGTGGTCGACCCGCGCTGGGTCAAGCCCGTCGACGAGGCCCTCGCCCCGTTGGCCGAGCGGCACCGGGTCGTCGTCACGGTCGAGGACAACGGCCGCGTCGGCGGTGTCGGCTCCGCGATCGCCCAGGCCCTCAGGGACGCGGGCGTGGACGTGCCGCTGCGCGACTTCGGCATCCCGCCGCGCTTCCTCGACCACGCCTCCCGCGCCGAGGTGCTCACCGAGATCGGGCTGACCGCGCCCGACATCGCCCGCCAGGTCACCGGGCTGGTCGCCCGGCTCGACGGCACCGCCGACGCGGTGGACCCGGTGGAGTCCGCCCGCGACTGACCCGCGCGCCCCACGGGCCGGTCCCGCCGCCTTCCCGGGTGGCGGAACCGGCCCGTGTGCGTGAACCTGCCTGTGCCGGGCCATACCGCTCCCGGTCCTCTCGATCACGTCGAGGACGACAAGCGTGGGAGGTGGGCACGTGGGCAACGCGCTCTTCCGGACGAAGAACGTCGAGCAGTCCATCCAGGACACCGAGGAACCCGAGCACGCGCTCCGGAAGTCCCTGACGGCCCTGGACCTGACCGTCTTCGGTGTCGGCGTCATCATCGGCACCGGCATCTTCGTCCTCACCGGCACGGCGGCGAAGAACACCGCCGGCCCCGCCGTCTCCCTGTCCTTCGTCGTGGCCGGCGTGGTCTGCGCGCTGGCGGCCCTGTGCTACGCCGAGTTCGCCTCCACGGTCCCCGTGGCCGGCTCCGCGTACACCTTCTCCTACGCCTCGCTGGGCGAACTCCCCGCCTGGATCATCGGCTGGGACCTCGTCCTGGAACTGGCGCTGGGCACGGCGGTGGTCGCCGTCGGCTGGTCCGGCTACATCCACTCGCTGCTGGACAACGCCGGCTGGCAGCTGCCCCAGGCGCTCGCCGGCCGGGACGGTGCCAGCGGCTTCGGCTTCGACATCCTCGCCGCGGCCCTCGTGCTGGTGCTCACCGCAATCCTCGTCGTCGGCATGAAGCTCTCCGCGCGGGTCACCTCGGTGGTCGTCGCCGTCAAGGTGGCCGTGGTGCTCGTCGTCATCATCGCGGGTGCCTTCTTCGTCCGCGGCGCCAACTACCACCCGTTCATCCCGAAGGCGCAGTCCGCCGCGGCCGGCGGGAACCTCAAGGCGCCGCTGATCCAGCTCATGTTCGGCTGGGCGCCCTCGCACTTCGGCGTCATGGGCGTCTTCACCGCGGCCTCCGTGGTGTTCTTCGCCTTCATCGGCTTCGACGTCGTCGCCACCGCCGCCGAGGAGACCCGCAACCCGCAGCGCGACGTCCCGCGCGGCATCCTCGGCTCCCTCATCATCTGCACGGCCCTGTACGTGGCGGTGTCGATCGTCGTGACCGGCATGCAGAAGTACAGCGCGCTGTCCGTGAACGCACCGCTCGCCGACGCCTTCAAGTCCACCGGGCACCCGTGGTACGCGGGCCTGATCAGCTTCGGCGCCGCGATCGGCCTGACCACCGTGTGCATGATCCTGCTGCTCGGCCAGTCCCGGGTCTTCTTCGCCATGAGCCGCGACGGGCTGCTGCCCCGGTTCTTCTCCCACACCCACCCGCGGTTCCGCACCCCCTACCGGTCGACCATCCTGCTCGGCCTGGTCATCGCGGTCGTGGCGGGCTTCACCAGCCTCAGCGAACTGGCCGAGCTGGTCAACATCGGCACCCTCTTCGCCTTCATCGTCGTCGCGATCAGCGTGATCATCCTGCGCCGCAGCCGACCCGACCTGCCCCGCGCCTTCCGCACCCCGCTGGTGCCGCTGGTCCCCATCCTGTCGGTACTCGCCTCGCTGTGGCTGATGCTGAACCTGCCCGCGGAGACCTGGCTGCGGTTCGCGATCTGGATGGTGATCGGTTTCGTCGTGTACTTCTTCTACGGCCGCACACACAGCCGTCTCGCCGAGCGCGAGCGGGCCGCGGCCGGCGAGAACCCGCGACCGCCCGCCGGGACGGCCCGGTAACCCGCGCCCGCATCCTGCGCGCCCGACACCCCCCCCGCCCCGTATGTCCCTTCCCGGGAAGCGGCGCGGGGCCGGATAGCGTGCTGACCATGCTCGCCGTCCCGCTCGCCCCCGCCCGGACCGCGGTCACCCGGACGGCGTACTGGACGCGGCTCGTGCCCCTCCTGGCGGTCCTGGCCTGCGTCACCCGGCTGCCCTCCTTCGTCCGGCCGCTGTGGAACCCGGACGAGGGCTACCTCGCCGTACAGGCCGGGCTCCTGGCCCAGGGCGGACAGCTCTACGACACGGTGGTGGACCGCAAGCCGCCACTGCTGCCCTGGCTGTACCAGGCCGCGTTCGCGCTGTGCGGCTCCGGCTCGCTGACCCCGCTGCGCGTCCTCGCCGTCCTGGCCCAGCTCCTCACCGCCGTCCTGCTGGCCTCGCTGGCCCGCCGCCGCTGGGGCGACCGGGCCGGACGCACCGCCGGGGTGCTGTACCTGCTGGTGTCGGTCGGGCTCAACCCGGAGGACGCGCAGGCCGCCACCTTCGAGGTGTTCATGCTGCCCTGGACGGCCGCCGCCGTGTGGTGCGCGGACCGCGGGCGCTGGGGCGCGGCCGGGGCCGCCGTCGCCGCCGCGTTCCTCACCAAGCAGACCGGCGGCGCGGTGCTGGGGCCCGTGCTCTGGCTGCTGCACCAGCGCGGCGGCACCCGCGCGGGCCTGCCCCGGCTCGCGGCCGGGCTGGCCGCGCCCGTGCTCGGCGCGGCCCTGCTGACGGACCCGGCCGGCTTCCTGTTCTGGACGGTCACCGGCTCCGCCGCCTACGCCTCCGTCACCGGCTCCGGACTCCACGCCGCGGGCCGCGCCCTGGCCAACACCGCGATCCTCGCGGCGGCCTCGGCGGGACTGCTCGCGCCCCTCGCACGGGCCCTGCGCGACGACGCCCGCGCCGTGGCGGCCGGGCTGTGGCCGTGGCTGGCCTCCTCGGCCGTCGCCGTGGTCCTCGGCTGCCACTTCTTCGGCCACTACTACCTCCAGCTCATCCCGCCGCTCGCCCTGCTGGCCACCGCCGCGCTGCACGTCCTGCCGGACGAGCGGCGCCGGGCCGCCGTCCTCACCTCCGGCTGCGCCTGCGCCTTCTTCATCGGCTGGGGCCTGTTCGCCCCGCGGCCCGAACTCGCCCACGCCGAGCGGCTGGCGGCGGCCCTCGCGCACCGCACGGCACCCGGCGACCGGGTCCTCGTGTGGGGCATACACCCGGAGACGTACTGGCTGGCCGGCCGCACCCCCGCCACCCGCTACCTGACCGCGGGCCTGCTCACCAACTACAGCGGCGGCCGGGACGGCCCCCGGGTCGGCGAGAAGTACGCCGTCGCCGGCGCTTGGCCCGTCTTCCGCCGGGAGATGACCGCGCACGCCCCCGCCCTGGTCGTCGACGACTCCCGGGGCCTGCCGTACGCGCCCGGCCGCCTGCCCACCCTGCGCCGTCTGCTCGCGGCGGGCTACACGGAGGCGGGCCGGGTGGACGGCGCGGTGCTGTACGCCCGGCTGCCGCGGCCGTAGCGGGCCTGGTTCAGCCGAGGACGGTGCGGGGGCCGGCGACGTCCGCGCCCAGCTCCGTCACCCGGCGCCGCAGCTCCCGGTCGGCGGTCACCACCAGGCGGGGCCGGCCGGCGCTCTCGGCGGCCAGCTCCACGATCCGGTCGTCGCCGCTGCCCGGCGCCGGATCCACCCGCACGCCCGGCACCGACGCCACGCCCCGGGCCGCGCCCTCCACCACGAGCACGATCTCCACCGGCCCCGGACGCCCGGGCAGGCCGTCGCTGGCCAGCCGGTCCCGCAGCCGCTCGGCCGCGCCCCTGCGGTCCCGCCACCAGCCGTCGGGCCGCGACCCGACGACGTTCGCGCCGTCCACGATGACGAGCGGCGCGGCGGGGGAGGGCACAGCGGGCCGGGGAGAGGTCATGGGCCAAGGGTCCCACGGCCGGGGCCGGGCCCCGGGGAGGATGCCGGGCGGCTTAAAGTGAACCGGTGAACGGCGACTGGCTCCTCCGCGGCCGCGACGGCCGGCTCAGTGTCTACCAGCTCTCGGGCGAAGCCGTCCTGTGCCGGGCGGAGCGCGGCCCGGGCGGCCCCTTCGCCGCCGCCCGCCGGGTGGGCGGCGAGCAGCGGCTGCACCCCGTCCTGGCCGTCGGCCAGGGCGCCGACGGCTATGCCCACCTGGTCTCCTGGCGGCCCACCGTCAAGGGCGAAGCCGGGCTGGTGCACTCCACGCACTTCCGCGCGCACCTCGCGGCCCTGGACTGGCACCCGATCGGCCACCCCAACAAGAGCGGCGAACGCACCGGGACGCCCGCGGTCGCCGTCGACGCGCAGGGCCGCGCCCATGTGTTCGTCCGCAACAGGGGCGGCGGCGTGAGCATGGCCGGGCAGAAGGAGAAGGGCGGCTGGGGCCCCTGGCGGGACCTGTTGGGCCGTGAGGTCCAGGACGGACTGGCCGCCGTCACCGCCGAGTCCGGCACGGTGGAGCTGTACGCGGCGGTGCCCCAGGGCCTGCTGTACTGGCGTCAGGAGGCACCGGGCGCCGTGCCTGTGCTCCAGGACACCCTGGAGACCGCGGTGCGCCCCGGCACCCTGCGCGCCCTGGCCACCTCCCCGGACAGCACGACCGTCTTCTACACCGGCACCGACGACGGCCTGTGCGCCTGGCGGCCGGGCGGCAAGCCGGTCACGCTGCTGCCCGCGGCGGGCCCCGGCCCGGTCGCGGCGGTCCGCTGCGACCTGGACGGGTACGACTGCACGCTGCTTGCCCAGCGGACGGCGAGCCGCCGGGTCGCCTTCGCCGCCTACCCGACCGAGCAGGAGTCGGCGGGCGCCTGGTGGACCGAGTCCGGCCCCGAACTGCCGCTGGACGCCCTGGTGTCGCTGACGAAGGACGAGACGGACCGGGTGGTGGCGGCGACGCTGTCGCCGTCGACCGGGCACCTGCTGGTCACCCGGCGCAAGGACGAGCCAGGACTGGCCCTGGAGGCGTGGCGGCGGGTGTGAGGGACGCGAAGGGCCCCCGCCGCGGCGGGGGCCCTTCACCTCACACGGTCACCGGTGTCACACCGGGATGCTCGCCACGCCCGGGGCGAGGAACTTCTTGCCGTTCACGCGCTCCGAGACGCCCTCGCGGTCCAGGTACGGCGTGATGCCGCCCAGGTGGAAGGGCCAGCCGGCGCCCGTGATCAGGCACAGGTCGATGTCCTGGGCCTCGGCGACGACGCCCTCGTCGAGCATGAGCCCGATCTCCTGCGCCACCGCGTCCAGGACCCGGGCGCGGACCTGCTCCTCGGTCAGCACGCTGTCGCCCTGCTTCAGCAGCGCGGCGACCTCCGGGTCCAGCTCCGGCTTGCCGCTGTCGTAGACGTAGAAGCCGCGCTTGCCCGCCTCCACGACCGCCTTGAGGTTCGGGGAGACCGTGAAGCGGTCCGGGAACGCGCCGTGCAGCGTCTCGGAGACGTGCAGGCCGATCGCCGGGCCGACCAGCTCCAGCAGCACCAGCGGGGACATCGGCAGACCGAGCGGCTCGACGGCCTTCTCGGCGACCTCGACCGGGGTGCCCTCGTCGATGACGTTCTGGATCTCGCCCATGAAGCGGGTCAGGATGCGGTTCACGACGAACGCCGGGGCGTCCTTGACCAGCACCGCGGTCTTCTTCAGCTTCTTGGCGACGGCGAACGCGGTCGCGAGCGAGGCGTCGTCCGTCTGCTCGCCGCGCACGATCTCCAGCAGGGGCAGTACCGCGACCGGGTTGAAGAAGTGGAAGCCGACGACCCGCTCGGGGTGCTTCAGCTTCGACGCCATCTCCGACACGGACAGCGAGGAGGTGTTGGTGGCGAGGATCGCGTGCGCCGGAGCGACCGCCTCGACCTCCGCGAACACCTGCTGCTTGACACCGATCTCCTCGAACACGGCCTCGATGACGAAGTCCGCGTCGGAGAAGCCCTCCGCCTTGTCCAGGACACCGGTCACCAGCGCCTTGAGGCGGTTGGCCTTGTCCTGGTTGATCCGGCCCTTGCCGAGCAGCTTGTCGATCTCGGCGTGGACGTAGCCCACACCCTTGTCGACGCGCTCCTGGTCGATGTCGGTCAGCACGACCGGCACCTCCAGACGGCGCAGGAAGAGCAGGGCGAGCTGCGAGGCCATCAGGCCCGCGCCGACCACGCCCACCTTGGTGACGGGGCGCGCCAGGCTCTTGTCCGGGGCGCCGGCGGGCCGCTTGCCGCGCTTCTGGACGAGGTTGAAGGCGTAGATGCCGGCGCGCAGCTCGCCGCCCATGATCAGGTCGGCGAGGGCCTGGTCCTCGGCGTCGAAGCCCTGCTGGTGGTCCTCGTTCTTCGCGGCGGCGATGATGTCCAGGGCGCGGTAGGCGGCCGGGGCCGCGCCGTGCACCTTGCCGTCGGCGAGGAACCGGCCGCGCTCGACGGCCTGGTCCCAGGCCGCGCCGCGGTCGATCACCGGGCGCTCGACCGTGATGTCGCCCTTGAGGACCCGGGCCGTCCACAGCAGCGACTGCTCCAGGAAGTCGGCGCCCTCGAAGATCGCGTCGGCGATGCCCAGGTCGAAGACCTGCTGGCCCTTGAGCTGCTTGTTCTGGTTCAGCGAGTTCTCGATGATGACCGAGACGGCCTTGTCGGCGCCGATCAGGTTCGGCAGCAGGGTGCAGCCGCCCCAGCCGGGCACCAGGCCGAGGAAGACCTCGGGCAGCGAGAACGCCGGGATCGCCTTGGAGACGGTCCGGTAGGAGCAGTGCAGGCCGACCTCGACGCCGCCGCCCATGGCCGCGCCGTTGTAGTACGCGAAGGTCGGCACGGCCAGCTTCGACAGGCGCTTGAAGACCTCGTGGCCGCCCTTGCCGATGGCGAGCGCGTGCTCGTGCTCCTTCAGCAGCTCGACGCCCTTGAGGTCGGCGCCGACCGCGAAGATGAACGGCTTGCCGGTGATGCCGACACCGACGATCCCGCCCTCGGCCGCCTCCTTCTCGACCTGGTCGACGGCGGCGTCCAGGTTCGCCAGCGAGGCCGGGCCGAAGGTGGTCGGCTTGGTGTGGTCCAGGCCGTTGTCCAGCGTGATCAGCGCGAAGCGGCCGGCGCCGAACGGCAGGTCGAAGTGGCGTACGTGCGCGGAGGTGACGACCTCGTCGGGGAACAGGTCCGAGGCCTGCTGCAGAAGCTGGGCGGTGGTGCTCACTTGTCCCCCTCGAAGTGCGGGTTCTCCCAGATGACCGTCGCGCCCATGCCGAAGCCGACGCACATGGTGGTCAGACCGTAGCGGACGTGCGGCTGGTCCTCGAACTGGCGGGCCAGCTGCGTCATCAGACGGACGCCGGAGGAGGCCAGCGGGTGGCCGAAGGCGATGGCGCCGCCGTACTGGTTGACGCGCTCGTCGTCGTCCGCGATGCCGTAGTGGTCGAGGAAGGCCAGCACCTGCACGGCGAAGGCCTCGTTGATCTCGAACAGGCCGATGTCGGAGATGGACAGGCCCGCCTTGGCGAGGGCCTTCTCCGTGGCCGGGATCGGGCCGTAGCCCATGACCTCCGGCTCGACGCCCGCGAAGGCGTACGACACCAGGCGCATCTTGACCGGCAGGCCGTTCTCGCGGGCGAACTCCTCGCTCGCGATGATCGACGCGGTGGCGCCGTCGTTCAGACCGGCCGCGTTGCCGGCGGTGACCCGGCCGTGCACACGGAACGGCGTCTTCAGACCCGCGAGGTTCTCCAGCGTGGTGCCCGGGCGCATCGGCTCGTCGGCGGTGACCAGACCCCAGCCGGTCTCGCCGCCCTCCGGGCTCGTCCGGCGCACCGAGATCGGCACCAGGTCCGCCTGGATCTTGCCGTCGGCGTACGCCTTGGCGGCCTTCTCCTGGGAGCGCACCGCGTACTCGTCCGCGCGCAGCTTGGTGATGTGCGGGTAGCGGTCGTGCAGGTTCTCCGCGGTCATGCCCATGAACAGGGCGGACTCGTCGACCAGCTTCTCGGAGACGAAGCGCGGGTTCGGGTCCACGCCCTCGCCCATCGGGTGGCGGCCCATGTGCTCCACGCCACCGGCGATCACGGCGTCGTAGGCACCGAACGCGATCGAACCGGCGGTGGTCGTCACGGCGGTCAGCGCGCCGGCGCACATGCGGTCGATGGAGTAGCCCGGCACGGACTGCGGCAGGCCGGCGAGGATGCCGGCCGTACGGCCGAGGGTCAGGCCCTGGTCGCCGATCTGCGTGGTCGCGGCGATGGCGACCTCGTCGATCTTCTTCGGGTCCAGCCCGGGGTTGCGGCGCAGCAGCTCCCGGATCGCCTTCACGACCAGGTCGTCGGCGCGGGTCTCGTGGTAGATGCCCTTCGGGCCCGCCTTGCCGAACGGGGTGCGGACGCCGTCGACGAAGACGACATCCCTGACGGTACGAGGCACGATGGCTCTCCTCCAGGGTGCGGGACGCTGAGCGCTTGCTTAAGCCCATGCTACTTGCCGGTAATGTAGCTGCCCAGTCCCCTCGCTTCCAGCGGTGAACATCACACCGCCGGGCCGGGGTCACCGCCGCGTCCGCCTGCCGCCGCCGGGCTCGACCTGTACATGTCATAGTTCCGACCGCAGCAGGATCTTGGCGTGATATCGCCGTTCCTCCTGCTGCTGCGCGACCCCGGCGGGCCCCCGCCGGAAAGCCGTCCCGGCGGGCCCGGACCCGCCCGCGCCCGTGCCGCCTAGGCGCCGGCGCCCTTGACCGCCAGCGCGTCCACCAGCACCGGCGTCACCAGCTCCACCTGCCACGGCCGCGCGCCGTACCCCGTCAGCGCGGCCTCCACGGACCCGGGGTCCACCACGGCCGGCGGCTCCCAGCAGATCCGCCGCACGGTGTCCGGGGAGATCACGTTCTCCTGCGGCATGGCGAGCCGCTCGGCCAGGGCGGAGACGCCCGCCCGCGCGGCGGACAGCCGGGCCGCGGCGGCCGGATCCTTGTCGGCCCAGGCCCGCGGCGGCGGCGGTCCGGTCACCTGCTGTCCCGGCTGCGGCAGCGCGGTCTCCGGCAGGGTCTTGGCCCGGTCCACCGCGGCCTGCCACTGCTCCAGCTGCCGCCGTCCCATCCGGTGCCCGAACCCGTTCAGCGCGGCCAGGGCGTGCACGTTGCCCGGCAGAGCGAGCGCGGCCTCCACGATGGCCGCGTCGCTCAGCACCTTGCCCGGCGAGACGTCCCGGCGCCGGGCGATCCGGTCCCGGGTCTCCCACAGCTCGCGCACGACGGCGAGCTGCCGGCGGCGGCGCACCTTGTGCATCCCGGAGGTGCGGCGCCAGGGGTCCTTGCGCGGCTCGGGCGGCGGCGCGGTCGCGATCGCGTCGAACTCCTGGAGCGCCCACTCCAGCTTGCCCTGCCGGTCCAGCTCCTTCTCCAGGGCGTCGCGCAGGTCGACCAGCAGCTCCACGTCGAGCGCGGCGTACCGCAGCCAGGGCTCGGGCAGCGGCCGGGTGGACCAGTCGACGGCGGAGTGGCCCTTCTCCAGGACGTAGCCGAGGACGCCCTCGACCATCGCGCCGAGGCCGACCCGGGGGAAGCCGGCCAGCCGGCCGGCCAGCTCGGTGTCGAACAGGCGGGTCGGCGTCATGCCTATCTCGCGCAGGCAGGGCAGGTCCTGGGTGGCCGCGTGCAGCACCCACTCGACGCCGGACAGGGCCGCGCCGAGCCCGGACAGGTCGGGGCAGGCGACGGGGTCGATCAGCGCGGTGCCGGCGCCCTCGCGGCGCAGCTGCACCAGATAGGCGCGCTGGCCGTAGCGGTAGCCGGAGGCGCGCTCGGCGTCCACGGCGACCGGGCCGGTGCCGGCGGCGAAGGCGGCGGTCACCCGGGCGAGGGCCGCCTCGTCGGTGATCACGGGCGGAATGCCCTCGCGGGGTTCGAGCAAGGGAGTCGGCGCCCCCGGCACAGAAGATCCGGCGTCGTCCGGAGGAGTGCCTCCGGGTGTGCGCAGGGAGCTGTCTGCTGCGGTGTCTTGGGCGTCGGTCACCTGTCAAGGGTATCCGTGCGCGCACGGCGCCCGTCGACGGAACGTTCCGCCGACGGGCGCGGGAGGGGCGTAAACCAGTCAGTGCCGGGCCTGGTCCGCTTCACCCGGGTGAACGCGGATTGCGCCGAAGGGGGCAGCGGGCGGGCTCGGTGGGCGAATGCGGTACGGGGTGCTCGGTGGGCTCGGCGGGCTGAATGGGCTCGGTGGGCTCGGTGAACTCGATGGGCTCGACGGGTGGGCTCGGTGCGGGGGCGGCGGATCGGGTCGGCGGGTGGTCACGGCAGGGGGAGTGGTGAGCGGGGTCAGTGGATGATTCCGGTGCGCAGGGCCACGGCCACCATGCCGGCGCGGTCGCCCGTGCCCAGCTTGCGGGCGATGCGGGCCAGGTGGCTCTTCACGGTGAGGGCGGACAGGCCCATGGACACGCCGATCGCCTTGTTCGACTGGCCCTCCGCGACCAGTCGCAGCACCTCGACCTCGCGTCCGGACAGCTCCCGGTAGCCGCCCGGGTGGCTCGGGGCACCCGGGGGGCGGCGGTGCATACGGGCGGCGGCGCCGAGGGGAGCGGCGCCGGGCCTGGGGGGCAGGCCGATGTTGGTGCGGGTGCCGGTGACGACGTAGCCCTTGACGCCGCCGGCCAGCGCGTTGCGCACCGCGCCGATGTCGTCGGCGGCGGAGAGGGCCAGTCCGTTGGGCCAGCCCGCGGCCCGGGTCTCGGACAGCAGGGTGAGGCCGGAGCCGTCGGGGAGGTGGACGTCGGCGACGCAGATGTCGCGCGGGTTGCCGATGCGGGGACGAGCCTCCGCGATGGACGAGGCTTCGATGACATCGCGCACGCCGAGCGCCCACAGATGGCGGGTGACGGTGGAGCGGACGCGCGGATCGGCCACGACCACCATGGCGGTCGGCTTGTTCGGGCGGTAGGCGACCAGGCTTGCGGGTTGCTCAAGGAGAACGGACACCAGGCCTCCTGGGTGGGGGACGGGGCCGGCTTGGGGGATGAAGCCGGGACGAACCGTGCTTTCAAGGTCACAGTCGTCTTCGGCAGCAAACTCGTCCGCCTTTAGAGAGTGATCACGATCTAGTGAGTAACAATCTGTGCAATTCGGACACGCGATCGATCATCCGAAGATCGAATCGGTTCGAGCTGGTGCGATTCGAGTACAG
This sequence comes from Streptomyces sp. NPDC017095, assembly GCF_044332325.1. Taxonomy (NCBI): domain Bacteria; kingdom Bacillati; phylum Actinomycetota; class Actinomycetes; order Kitasatosporales; family Streptomycetaceae; genus Streptomyces; species Streptomyces sp. NPDC017095. The sequence goes on along the minus strand of NZ_JBIROU010000005.1, from coordinate 430,957 downwards.
AAAGTGGCCGTATCGACAAAGAGATGGTCAATACGGCGTTTCGTGCGACCGTTTCAGCGGGACTGCGGGCCCCGGCGCTGCGGCAGGGTCACCACCGACGCGTCCCCGGGACCCGCCGGCGGCAGGCCCGCGACCTGCGCCAGCAGATCGCACCAGGACACCAGGTGCGCGGCGGTGTCCGGCACGCCGCCCAGGCCCTCGCGCGGCGTCCACGAGGCGCGGATCTCGATCTGCGAGGCGGCCGGCCGCTCCGCCAGCCCGCCGAAGTAGTGCGAGCCCGCGCGCGTGATCGTGCCGCTCGCCTCGCCGAAGGCCAGCCCGCGCGCCTGGAGCGCCCCGGTCAGCCACGACCAGCACACCTCCGGCAGCAGCGGATCGGCCGCCATCTCCGGCTCCAGCTCCGCCCGCACCAGCGTCACCAGCCGGAACGTGCCCCGCCACGCCTCGTGCCCGGCCGGGTCGTGCAGCAGCACCAGCCGGCCGTCGGCCAGCTCCTGCTCCCCGTCGACCACCACCGCCTCCAGCGCGTGCGCGTACGGCGCCAGCCGCTGCGGGGCGCGCACCGGCTCCACCTCGACCTGCGGCCGCAGCCGTGCCGTCCGCAGCGCGTCGACCGCGGCCCGGAAGGCCGGCGGCAGCGAACTGCCCGCCCGCCCCTGAGCGGTGTCCTCCGCGTCGTCCATTCCGTCAGCGCCGTCCGACAGTCGTCCCTGAGCCGCAGCCATGCGGGGAAGAGTAAGGGGAAGCGGGCCTGAGTGCGGGGCAAGACACCCCGCGCCGCCGGTCACCGGTGTCATGCGAGACTTGCCCCGTGACCGCCAACGACACCTCCACGGGCCAGCCGCCCGCCGCCACGTACGACAGCGCGTTCCTCAAGGCGTGCAGGCGCGAGCCCGTGCCGCACACCCCCGTGTGGTTCATGCGCCAGGCCGGCCGCTCCCTGCCCGAGTACCGCAAGGTGCGCGAGGGCGTCGCCATGCTGGAGTCCTGCACCCGGCCCGAACTGGTCACCGAGATCACGCTCCAGCCCGTGCGGCGGCACGGCGTGGACGCGGCGATCTACTACAGCGACATCGTCGTCCCGCTGAAGGCCATCGGCGTCGACCTCGACATCAAGCCCGGAGTCGGCCCGGTCGTGGAGCAGCCGGTGCGCACCCGCGCCGACCTGGCCCGGCTGCGCGACCTCACCCCCGAGGACGTGCCGTACGTCACCGAGGCCGTCGGCCTGCTCACCCGCGAGCTGGGCGGCACCCCGCTGATCGGCTTCGCGGGCGCGCCGTTCACCCTCGCGAGCTATCTGGTCGAGGGCGGCCCGTCCCGCACGTACGAGAACGCCAAGGCGATGATGTACGGCGACCCCGCACTCTGGGCCGACCTGCTCGACCGCCTCGCCGACATCACGGCCGCCTTCCTGAAGGTGCAGATCGAGGCCGGCGCGAGCGCCGTGCAGCTCTTCGACTCCTGGGCCGGCGCCCTGGCCCCGGCCGACTACCGCACCTCGGTGATGTCCGCCTCCGCGAAGGTCTTCGACGCGGTCGCCGGCTACGGCGTCCCGCGCATCCACTTCGGCGTCGGTACCGGTGAGCTGCTGGGCCTCATGGGCGAGGCCGGCGCGGACGTCGTCGGCGTCGACTGGCGCGTCCCGCTGGACGAGGCGCAGCGCCGCGTCGGCCCCGGCAAGGCACTCCAGGGCAACCTGGACCCGACCGTCCTGTTCACCGACAAGGACACCGTCGCCGCCAAGACCCGCGAGGTGCTGGACGCCGCCGCCGGCCTGGAGGGACACGTCTTCAACCTCGGCCACGGCGTCCCGCCGAACACCGACCCGGACGCCCTGACCCGGCTCGCGGAGTACGTCCACACCGCCACCGCGCGCTGACTCACCAGGTGGGGCGGGGCCGCGCGCGCCTGCCGAACAGCAGGCCGGGCGGCTCCGGCGGGGGCGGCGTGCCGGGCTTGAGCGGCCAGGCCAGCAGCATGCCCGCGAGGAAACCGGCCACGTGCGCCGCGTACGCCACCGTGCCCGCGCCGGACACCCCGTGCCCGGAGGAGTACACCGCCTGGAGTGCGAACCAGAAGCCCAGCACCAGCCAGGCGGGCAGCCGCAGCGGCAGGAAGACCAGGAACGGCACCAGCACCCACACCCTGGCCCGCGGATACAGCACCAGATAGGCGCCGAGCACCCCGGCGATCGCCCCGGACGCGCCGATCAGCGGGTCCGGGGAGGCCGGGTCGAGCAGCGCGAAGCCGTATCCGGCCGCGTAGCCGCACACGACGTAGAAGAGGAAGAAGCGGATGTGGCCCATCCGGTCCTCGACGTTGTTGCCGAAGATCAGCAGGAAGAGCATGTTGCCCAGCAGGTGCGGCCAGCCGCCGTGCAGGAACATCGCGGTGAACACCGACAGCGCCGGCGACTTGTCGTAGCCCGGCGGCGCCACGACACAGCCCGGGCCGTGCGGGCCCACGCCGGTCTGTCCGGTCGGCACGAGCCGGGGCAGCTGATCGTGGATCAGCTCCCGGGGCACCGCCGCGTAGTGGTCCATGAACGCCCGCAGCCGGCAGAGCTGTGCCAGGTCGCCGCCGCCGGTCACGGAAGCCGCTATGCCGGGCATGCCGAGGAACACCAGCACGTTGGCGGCGATGAGCGCGTACGTCACCCAGGGCGTGCGGCGCACCGGGTTCACATCATGGACGGGGATCACCACACAGGAGGTGTGCCCCCGATCGGACGGGCGAACCGGTGCCCACCGCCGGGCGGGCGTGGGCCGGACCACAGCCGGCCCGGCACGCTGCGGACCGCTACCCGGCCTCCCGCACCTTCGCCGTGGCCTTCCGTGCGGCCACCAGCACCGGGTCCCACACCGGTGAGAACGGCGGGGCGTACCCCAGGTCCAGGGATGTCATCTGTTCCACCGTCAGCCGCGCGGTCAGCGCCACCGCCGCGATGTCGACCCGCTTCGCCGCGCCTTCCCTGCCGACGATCTGCACCCCGAGCAGCCGGCCCGTACGGGTCTCGGCGAGCATCTTCACCGTCATCGGGGCGGCACCGGGGTAGTAGCCGGCGCGGCTGGTCGACTCCACGGTGACCGTCTCGAACCGCAGGCCCACCCGGCGGGCGTCCTTCTCCCGCAGACCGGTGCGGGCGATCTCCAGGTCGCACACCTTGCTCACGGCGGTGCCGACGACACCGGGGAAGGTGGCGTACCCGCCGCCGGCGTTGGTGCCGATGACCTGGCCGTGCTTGTTGGCGTGGGTGCCCAGCGGGACGTACTGCTCCTGCCCGGAGACCAGGTTCAGCACCTCCACGCAGTCGCCGCCCGCCCAGATGTTCTCCTGCCCGCGCACCCGCATCGCGAGGTCGGTGAGCAGACCGCCGTGCGCGCCCAGCGGCAGCCCGGCCGCCCGCGCGAGGGCGGTCTCCGGGCGGACGCCGATGCCCAGGATCACCACGTCCGCCGGGTAGGCGGCGTCCTGCGTGGCCACCGCGCGGACCCGGCCGTCCTCGCCGGTGAGCACCCGGGTCACCTCGGCGTCGTTCACCATGGTGATCCCCAGGCCCTCCATCGCCCGGTGCACCAGCCGGCCCATGTCCGGGTCGAGCGTCGACATCGGCTCCTTGCCGCGGTTGACGACGGTCACCTCGAAACCCCGGTTGATCAGCGCCTCGGCCATCTCGACGCCGATGTAGCCGGCCCCGACGACCACGGCCCGGCGGCCCCGCGTGCGCCCCAGCGTGTCCAGCAGGGCCTGGCCGTCGTCGAGGGTCTGCACACCGTGCACGCCGGGAGCGTCCACGCCGGGCAGGTCCGGGCGGACCGGGCGGGCACCCGTGGCGATCACCAGCTTGTCGTACGGCGTCCAGGACTCGGCGCCGGAATCGACGTGGCGCGCGCGTACCCGCTGCCCGGCCACGTCGATCTCCGTGACCTCCGTGCGCATCCGCAGGTCGATGTCCCGCGCGCGGTGCTCCTCGGGCGTACGGGCGATCAGCCGGTCCCGCTCCGGGACCTCGCCGCCCACCCAGTACGGGATGCCGCACGCCGAGAACGAGGCGAAGTGACCGCGCTCGAAGGCCACGATCTCCAGCTCGTCCGGACCCCTCAGCCGCCGCGCCTGCGACGCCGCGGACATCCCCGCGGCGTCACCGCCGATCACGACCAGTCGCTCTCCGCCGCCGCCCCGCGCACCGCTCATGCTCATGGGCACACGCTACGGGCAGCGCCCCGCCCGCTCCCGGCCGCCCCTGTCGTCCCCGGCCGGGTCCCCGAGGGCGGTCCCGCGGGGTCTGAGAGAGTGGGGACATGAGCACAACGGGTGAGGATCTGGGGCACGTCGTCGTCATCGGGGCCGGCATCGCCGGGCTGGCCGCCGCGCACCGGCTGCTCGGGCGCGGAGCGCGGGTGACCGTCCTGGAGGCCGCCGGCCGGGTCGGCGGCAAGCTGCTGCCCGGCGAGATCGCCGGCGTACGGGTCGACCTGGGCGCGGAGTCGATGCTGGCCCGCCGCCCCGAGGCGGTCGCCCTCGCGCGCGAGGCCGGGCTCGGCGCGGCGCTCCAGCCGCCCGCCACCGCGACCGCCTCGATCTGGACCCGGGGCGCCCTGCGGCCCATGCCCAAGGGCCATGTCATGGGCGTGCCCGGCACCGCCGCCGCGCTCCGCGGCGTCCTCTCCGACGAGGGCGTGGCCCGCATCGAGCGCGACGCCGGCCTGCCCCGCACCGAGATCGGCGACGACGTGGCCGTCGGGGAGTACGTGGCGGTCCGGCTCGGCCGCGAGGTCGTCGACCGGCTGGTCGAACCCCTGCTCGGCGGGGTGTACGCGGGCGACGCGTACCGGATCTCGATGCGCTCGGCCGTCCCGCAGCTCTTCCAGGCCGCCCGTGCCCACGCCTCCCTCACCGAGGGCGTCCGCGAGATCCAGGCGCAGACCGCGGCACAGCAGCGGACCGGGCCGGTGTTCATGGGCATCGCCGGCGGGGTCGGCCGGCTGCCGCTCGCGGTCGCCGAGTCGGTGCGCGCCCGGGGCGGCGAGATCCTCACCGGCACGCCCGCCCGGGAACTGCGCAGGGAGCCGGCCGGCTGGCGGATCACCGCGGGGGAGCGGGTGCTGCGCGCCGACGCGGTGATCGTCGCCGTACCCGCGCCGGCCGCCGCCGCGCTGCTGCGCGCCGAGTCCCCGGGCGCCGCCGCCGAGCTGGCCGCCGTCGAGTACGCCTCCATGGCCCTGGTCACCCTCGCCTACCGGCGCGCCGACGTGCGTCTGCCCGAGGGCAGCGGCTTCCTCGTCCCGCCCGTCGACGGCCGCACCATCAAGGCGTCCACCTTCGCCTCCCACAAGTGGGGCTGGATCGCCGAGGAGGACCCGGACCTGCTGGTGCTGCGCACCTCCGTGGGCCGCTATGGCGAGACGGAGATCCTCGGCCGGGACGACGCCGGCCTGGTGGAGGTCTCCCGGCACGACCTGCGGGAGGCCACCGGCCTGGACGCCGCGCCGGTCCGCACCCGGGTCACCCGCTGGACCGACGGCCTGCCGCAGTACCCGGTCGGACACCACGCGCGCGTGGCCCGCGTCCGCGAGCGGATCGCCGGGCTGCCCAGGCTCGCGGTGTGCGGCGCGCAGTACGACGGCGTCGGCATCCCGGCGTGCGTGGCGAGCGCGTACGCGGCCGTCGACCAGCTCGGCGGCGACGCGCGCGGGGTGCGGGAGCTGACGGCCAACCCGGTGCAGAGCCTGCACGGCGGCGCGGGAGAATAGGGGCCATGAGTGACGACGCCCCCACCACCGAGTCCGGCAGGATCCCGAACAAGGGCAAGCTGGCCAAGGACCTCAACGAGGTCATCCGCTACACCCTCTGGTCGGTCTTCAAGCTGAAGGACGTGCTGCCGGAGGACCGCGCGGGATACGCCGACGAGGTCCAGGAGCTGTTCGACCAGCTCGCAGCCAAGGACGTGACCGTCCGCGGCACCTACGACATCTCGGGCCTGCGCGCCGACGCCGACCTCATGATCTGGTGGCACGCCGAGACCAGCGACCAGCTCCAGGAGGCGTACAACCTCTTCCGCCGCACGAGGCTGGGCCGCGCCCTGGAGCCGGTCTGGTCGAACATGGCGCTGCACCGCCCGGCCGAGTTCAACCGCTCGCACATCCCGGCGTTCCTCGCCGACGAGACGCCCCGCGACTATGTGAGCGTCTACCCGTTCGTGCGCTCCTACGAGTGGTACCTGCTGCCCGACGAGGACCGCCGCCGCATGCTCGCCGACCACGGCAAGATGGCCCGCGGCTACCCGGACGTGCGCGCCAACACGGTCGCCTCGTTCTCCCTCGGCGACTACGAGTGGGTCCTCGCCTTCGAGGCCGACGAGCTGCACCGCATCGTCGACCTCATGCGCCACCTGCGCGCCTCCGAGGCCCGCAGGCACGTCCGCGAGGAGGTCCCGTTCTTCACGGGCCGCCGCAAGAACATCGCGGACCTGGTGGCGACCCTCGCCTGAGACGGCCCGAAGGGGCGCGGGGAGCGGCGCGGGAAGCCACGGCGCGCCCCGAGCCGCCCCGCGGGGTCAAGCGCCGCCCCCGCGGGCGGTCCGGCGCCCGCCGGCCTCGGCCGCCAGGCCGTCCCGCTGAGCGGTTGCGCCGGCCGGACCGCCGGAGGCGACCGGTTCCGGGCGCGGCGCGCAGAACGCGTGCCGCGCCGGCAGCCGGCCCTCCAGCAGGTACGCGTGCAGATGCCCGTTGACGCAGCCGTTGGGCCCGCCGGCGGTGCCGTGCGTCCCCGCGTCCCGTTCCGTCACCAGCACCGAGCCGGCCAGCCGCCGCCTCAGCTCCAGCGCGCCCTGGTACGGCGCCGCCGCGTCCCGCTCGGCCGCCAGGATCAGCACCGGCGGCAGCTCGCCCGGCCCGGTCCGCACGTCCAGCGGCCGCTGCCGGGGCGCCGGCCAGTAGGCGCACGGCAGGTTCATCCACGCGTTGTCCCAGGTCTCGAAGGGCGCCACCCGGGCGAGCCGGGTGTTGTCGCGGTCCCACACCCGCCAGTCCGTGGGCCAGGGCGCGTCGTTGCACTCGACGGCCGTGTACACCGCGCCGGCGTTCTCCGCCTCGGTGGCCGTCGCCGGGTCCGGCGTGCCCAGCCGGACCAGCGGCCCCGGGTCGCCGCGCAGGTACGCCGACAACGCCGCGGCCCGGCTCGGCCAGAAGTCGTCGTAGTACCCGGCCGACAGGAACACGTTCTGCAACTGGCCGGGGCCCACCTTCCCGCCCGCCGCCCGTCCGGCCAGCCGCTCGCGCGCGGTGTCGTAGGAGCGCTGCACCGCGGCGGGCGTGGCGCCGAGCCGGTACACGTCGTCGTGCCGGGCGGCCCAGTCCCGGAAGTCCGCCCAGCGCTCCTCGAACGCCGCCGACTGCTCCAGGTTGCCGCGGTACCAGATCTCCCGCGGGTCCGGGTCCACCGGCGCGTCCAGCACCATGCGCCGCACGTGCGAGGGGAACATCGCCGCGTACAGCGCGCCGAAGTAGGTGCCGTACGACGCGCCCAGGTAGGTCAGCCGGTCCTCGCCCAGCGCGGCCCGCAGGACGTCCAGGTCCCGGGCGTTGGCGAGCGAGGTGTAGAACCGCAGCCGGTCCCCGGAGCGTCGGGCGCAGCCGCGCGCGTACGCCTTCGCCTGGGCGATGCGCTGCCGCTTGTACGACTCCGAGGGGTGCTCCGGTGACGCGGTGGGCGCCTTGAAGAACCGCGCGGGGTCCTCGCAGGACAGCGGCGCCGAGCGGCCCACCCCGCGCGGGGCGTAGCCGACGAGGTCGTAGGCGGCGGCGATCCGCTGCCACTTCGGGACGGCGCCGATCAGCGGGAAGTACATGCCGGTGGCGCCGGGGCCGCCCGGGTTGAAGACCAGGGCGCCCTGCCGGGGCACCTTGCGCTTGCTGTTGTGCGGGTCCTTCTGGCTGGCCCGGGCGCGGCTGACGGTCAGCTTGATCTGCCGGCCGTCCGGGTGGGCGTAGTCCAGCGGGACGCTCACCGTGCCGCACCGCACCCCGGCCGGGGTGCCGGGCGCGTCGGCCGGGGCGCACGGGCCGAAGTCGATGCCGGCCGCGCGGGCGCGGGCCACGGCCACCGCGGTGCCGCGCAGCTCGGCCGAGCCCGCGGCCGGAGTGCCCGGGGCGCCGGACGCGCCGCCCGCCGGGGCCGCGATCAGGGAGGTCAGCAGCAAGGACCCGGCGGCCGAGCAGCGGGCGGCGGCTTTCATCGCGTATCCCTTCGGTGCGCGGCGGCGATGGCACGGCTGCCACGGCCCGGCGGCGACAGAAGGGATGTTTCGTACGGCGGTGCCGGAAGGCAAGCACCGCCCGGCCGGTGTCGGCGCCAATGCCCCCTACGCGCCCCCGCGGTCCGCCGCGCTCCCGCCGTCCCCCAGGCTCACTCGGAGCCGGGCCGGTCGCGGTGGGCGAAGGCCGCGCGCAGTTCCGGCTCGCCGATCGCGCGGACCCCGCGGACGGCGACCGAGGTGAGGAAGGACCGCTCGTCGCCGGCCGGCCGCCCGGGCAGCGCGCTCAGCAGCCGCTGCCCGGCCGGCGAGGCCCGGCGCGGGTAGGGATGCATCTCGAACCGGGCGATGGCCAGACAGCTCAGCACCAGGGCCAGAGGCAGCGCGAACCACGCGCCGACCAGCGTGCGCGGCGTCCCGCTCGGGACGGGCAGCAGGACGGCGGTGACACCCAGCACGGCCACCGCGGGCGCGGCGGCCCGCACCCGGCGGACGGCGGATCCCACCGTCGTCCCCGCGCCCTCCGGCACCGCGAGGCCCGCGCGGACCAGGCCGTCGGCCAGCCGGCGCACCGCCTCGGCGCCGGCCGCCCGCGCCCGCGCCGCCGCGATCCGCGACTGACCGGCGGGCCCGATGGCCCCTATGACGGATCGTTCCATCTCGTCCCGGCCGCGCGGGTCCACGACCGTGGCCCAGCCGGTGTGCGCGAGCAGCAGCCGGCGCTGGCGGGCCATGGAGACGAGGGTCACCTCGGCGACCCGGGCGGGGCCGCCGGCGAGGAACGCCGCCTCGTACAGCGACAGCTCGCGCGCGCCGTCCACGGTTGCGTCCCGCGCGTCCGCGGCGGCCGCGCGCACGGCCGCCAGACACAGACGGGCGCAGGCCGTACCGGCGAAACCCCAGGCCAGGAGCAGGAGAAGGACCCAGAACATGACGTGTTTGTATGCCAGGAACCAGGGCGAACGCCATGGCCTGTTCACGATCCGGACGCCCGGTGACCGGTATGTGGCGTTCCGTTACCCCTGCCGGTCAGGGCGCGGCGAGGCACCGGCGGCCGGGGGCGGGGAGGACGGCTCGCCCGAGGACGGTACGACGGGGACGGCGGCGCCCGGATCGGCCGCGGGCGGGGCCGGCACCGGGGAGGCGGAGACCGCCAGCTCCCTCGCCAGCGCGGCGAAGTCGACGTAGCCCGTCGCCTCCAGGACCCTGATGTGGTCAAGGACGGTCGCGTTGGCGTCGTCGGCGAGATCGCGGACCAGGGAGTTCTGGGTTCCGGCCCGGATCTGGGCGACCAGCGAGAACACCCGGCCGTGGGCCAGCCGCAGCAGACCGGCGAACCGCCGGTCGAAGTCCTGGCCGCCGGCCGCCTCCAGGGTGGCGAGCCACTGTTTCTGCTGCGCGTTCGGCTCGTTGGGCAGCGGCACGCCGAGCTGGAGGGCGACGGTGCGGACATGGGCGTCCAGGGCGGTGTGGCCGTCGACGAGGTGCCGGCCGGCCGTGCGGACCGCCGCTGTCGTGCCCTTGCGCTCGGCCAGTTCCCCGGCCGGCAGCTCCCACAGTCCGGCCAGCCGGACCTTGGTGACGAAGTCCCGGTCCGCGGCGGACAGCGGGCCGTACGGCGTCGTCACCGTGCGCGCGCTCCGGGGGCTCGCGGCCGCCGGGTCCGGCCGGCCGGCGTAAAACCACAGCGGCACGAGCAGGGCCGCGGCGGTGGCCGCGAGGGCGGTGACGATCAGCCCGGTGCCGCTGAACACGCCTCGGCCGGTGACGGGGGGACGCGGTCGCATGGTGCCTCCTGCACCGCACGCCGGGGAACTGGGGGCGGGTGCGGGGTTGGCATAGTACTGGTGCGCCACGAGGGTTCTCGCGGCGCGGGAGCGGGACGGGACACCGCCGGGCCGGGGGCGGGACGCGGACCCGGGGCGGGGTGCGGGTGCGCTGTGGCCGGCCGCCGCGGTTGCCCGCACCCCCGGCGGAACGGCCCTCGCCCGCGCTGGCCCGGACGTTCTGCGCAGTGCCGGACGTTCTACGCGCTGCCCCGGACGTTGCACGCAGCGCCCCGGACGTTCTACGCGCTGCTCCGGACGTTCTGCGCAGTGCCCCGGCGGTGCAGCAGCCGGGCGGTGAGGCGCTGTTTGCGCGGGGCCGGGCCCGCCCGGTCCAGCCACCATTCCCGCAGCGCCCGGCGCGTGTCCGGCGTGGAGGGCCGGCCCCGGTCCAGGAGCTGTCCGGCGAAGTCGAGCGCGTCCCGGCGGTAGCCGCCGGTCATCGGGCGCCGCCGGGCGTACTCCAGGAACGTCTCCCGGTAGTCGGGGCCGAGGATCACCGGCAGTTCGGGTGCCACCTTGGCCACCACGTCCGCGCGCTTCGCCGCGAGCGTGCGGGCCTGCACCCCCATCCGGACCCGGTCGAAGCCCTCCGGCACCGGCGTCCCCGCCACCAGCGACGACAGCACGGCGGCCTGGGCCACCCCGAGCCGCTCGCGCGCCCCGGCCACCGCCCCCGCCGGCACCCCGGTGCCCTCGGCCTCCGTGCCGGCGGTGTCCGCCCCCGCCGGGACCCCGGCGGACGCGCCGTCCGCTGCCCGTGCCCGGCCGTCCGCTGCCCGTGCCCGGCCGTCCGCTGCCCGTGCCCGGCTGTCCGCTGCCCGTGCCCGGCCGGCCGCCACGGCCCGGCGGATCGCGGTCAGCTCGCCTTCCAGTTCCGCCGGTTCCGGGAAGTTCTCGTCCCGTTCCAGCAGTACGCCGGGTGGTGCCACCCGGGCGGCGAGGCCGGTCAGGATGTCGAGCACCGGGCGCGGCACGGGATGGGCGTGGCTGTCGTGCCAGACCCCGTCGCGTTCGACACCGCCCGCGACATGGACGTAGGCGAGCGCCTCCAGGGGCAGCGCGGCCAGCTCCTCGGCCGGGTCCTCTCCCCGGTTGACGTGGTTGGTGTGCAGGTTGGCCACGTCGATCAGCAGCCGTACGCCGGTCCGCTCCACCAGCTCGGACAGGAACTGCCCCTCCGTCAGCTCCTCGCCCGGCCAGGAGAACAGCGCGGCGATGTTCTCCAGCGCCAGCGGCACCGGCAGCGCCTCCTGGGCGATCCGGACGTTCTCGCACAGCACGTCCAGCGCGTCCCGGGTGCGCGGCACGGGCAGCAGGTGGCCGGCCTCCAGCGCGGGGGAGGCGGTGAGCGCGCCGCCCGCCCGGACGAAGGCGATGTGCTCGGTGACCAGCGGGGCGCCGAGCGCCTCCGCCCGCTCGGCGAGCGCCGTCAGCCGTCCCTCGTCGGGGCGGTCCGCGCCGCCGAGGCCGAGGGAGACACCGTGCGGGATCACGGTCACCCCGCGCTCGCGCAGCCGCAGCAGCGACGCGGGCAGATGACCGGGGCAGACGTTCTCCGCCACGACCTCCACCCAGTCGATGCCCGGCATCGCCTCCACCGCGTCCGCGATCTCCGGCCGCCACCCGATCCCGGTCCCCAGTCCCCGCATGCCGCCTCCCCCTCCTCGCCCCGTACGCGTGCGTCGGGTGAGGGCACTATGGCCCGGCCGACCGGCAGCGAACCACGTCTCGGAGGGCGTTCAGAGCAACATTTGAGGTTCCACGCTGCAACGCGGTCCGGCGGCGGAGGGGACCGGGGCCCCGGCCACCTCCGGGCGATCCGGACTTGACCATGATCTCCGGGTTGCCGGTGGCGGCCCGGCTTCGATCCTCCTTGACCGTCTACCGGCTTCGAGGTCGGTCAGTGGCTTCGCCGGGGTGTACGGGAGCGGAAGCTGTGGCCGAGTTCAGGGCCCAGTCCGTAGTAGTGGCGGAAGTTGTAGATCAGTGGGCTCCAGGCGGCCGGGTCGATGTGCTGGGAGCCGGGGACGACGATGCGCGGGTCGGCGTGGACCTTGAGCACTTGGGCTTCGACGATGAGGAAGGTCCCGGAAGCATCGGGTTGCACCCGTGCGGCGCGGGCCTCCAGCTGGAGGGGGCATTCGGCGGCCCTGGGGGGCCTGACCAGCTCGGAGTGTTCGGGTCGCAGGCCGGCGGCGGCGAACTTGTCCGGCTCGAAACGGAAGGCGCCGCGCTTTTCCACGGGTATCGGCGTGCGTCCGGTCAGCGGCGCCAGCCGCTCCACCGCCGGCCACTGGGCCGGCGCGGGGAGGTTGACCACGAGATCGGGTCGGCTGCGGAGATTGTGCGCGGTCTGTCCCTCGGGGCCCAGACCGAGGACGATGACGTGGCCGAGTGCCCAGGCCGAGGACATCGGCGCCAGGTTGAAGGAGCCGTTCTCGTTCTCTGTCGAGAGCAAGACGACCGGCGTGCCGAAGTACAGGATGCTCGGCTCGACGGCCACATGGGCGGCCGACGTGCCGTCGGGCGTGGTGCCGGGTGTCGCGGTGTTCATGAGAGCCGACCGTAGAGTGAGGACTCTTCGGCCCTCGCCGAAGGATCGCCGGGGAATGATGGACGACCATGAGAGACCGTGACGCGCACGTGGAAGGTCCGGACCTGGCCGCTCTGGCCGGACTCCTGGCGGACGGCACCCGCGCGAGTTTCTGCCTGGCCCTGCTGGACGGCCGGGCATGGACCGCGACCGAGTTGGCGCGTCATGCCGGGGTGGCCGCCTCGACCGCGACCGAACACCTGAACCTCCTGGTCGGCGGGGGATTGCTCGCCCAGGAGCGTCAGGGTCGTCATCGCTACGTCCGCCTCGCCGATCCCGAGACGGCCCGACTGATCGAGACCCTTGCCTCCATGGCGCCCCGGCGCGTCACTCCGCCACGCTCACTGCCCGCTGTGAATCGGAGTCGGGCGCTGGCCCGCGCCCGGACGTGCTACGACCACCTTGCGGGCGCCCTCGGGGTCGCCATCACCGAGGCGATGACCGACCGCGGGCTGCTGGACTGGGAGCAGGGGCCGACGCTCACCGGCGACGGGGTCGCCTGGCTGGCCGACCTCGGCATCGTGCTGCCGCCCGCCACACGGCGTCCGCCCGTCCGCTCGTGCCTGGACTGGACCGAACGCCGCCCACATATGGCCGGCGCCGTCGGTGCGGCCCTGTGCCGTCACGCCTTCGGCTCCGGGTGGATCACCCGGATCGGCACCAGCCGCGCCGTCGCTCTCACCGAGATCGGCTGGCGCGCGCTTCGGGACCACCTCGGCCTGTCCGAGGAGATGCGCCCTACTGGGGCTACGGGGAGATGAACACCGCTCCCACCCGGTCGGACACCGTCATTACTCGCGCCTCATGCCGCCGCACAGGTCGGCGTGGCCGAGACACGCTCCTTCCGCCGAGCCTGACCAACCGTCACCGGGTGGGGCCGGGAGCCCCCGCAGGCCCGGCTCAGCGCAGTGCCGGGTGGTCCGCCGCCACCGTGCAGGAACCCGGGGCGATCTCCGTGAAGCCGGCGTCGCGGACCACCGGCAGGCCGCTCGTGGTCAGGCGCGGCCAGTCGGCCGGGGCGGCCGTGCGGACGGCCAGCGGGTAGCCGGCGTCCCGCCACGCGGCGCGCTCCGCCCCGGACAGCGCCCACCAGGCCAACTGGGCGCCGTGGCCGGCCTGCGCCATCGCCTTGCCGGCCGACATCTCCAGCTCCGGGTTGAGCCAGAGCACCGGCTCGGCGGCCGGGTCGGCGGCCGCCGGCGGCTCCGGGTCGTCCAGTTCGGTGCCGGACACCTGGAGCTTCGCCAGGTCCTTGGGCCAGCCGTCCAGCGGGACGGGCGGGAAGACCCGGACCTGTGCCGACTTGCCGGTCAGGGTGATCCCGGGCAGTGCCTCGGCGCGCCGCCACTCGGCGCCGCGGGCCCGCCGGACCACCTTCCTGATGCGGGCGTCCTCCCAGTTCCGCACCGCCTCGGCCCACTCCCCGCCCTCGTGTGCCCGCTCGTCGCCGAGCAGGGTGAGCACGGCCCGGGCGGCCGTCTCCAGCGCGTCGGTACGGGCGGGCGGGTCGCCGCGCTCGATGCGGACGACGAGCGGCAGCACGAACTGCGGCGCCTCGTCGCGGGCGTCGGGTGCGGGGCGGGCGGGCGCGGGTGCGGGATCGTGGCTCACGGGAGCCCAGCCTACGAAGCCGCGGGCGGCCCGATCAACGCGCGGGCCCCGAGGGAAACCCCGGCGACCGGCGGACCCCCCGCGGGCTACGCTGACCCGGCCCGGCCGGAGGGAGCCGCGGCCGGACGGGGAGCGAGCGCGCGTGAGCCAGTACTTCGACATCGGTGACGAGACGCTGTGGAACCCGTCCAACGGGGCCGCGCGGCTCTTCCTGCGGCAGGTCGCGGTCTTCGAGGCCGAACTGGACCTGCCGTCCGGCTTCGGGCCGATGGAGAACGACGAGTGCCGGATCGACCCGGAGGCGTTCGCGGTCTTCGTGCACGCCCTCCTCGCCTGGCACCGGCGGACCGGCCACGCCGTCGTCCTGGCCCTCGGCGAGGGTTTCGTCGGCGTCGTCGTCGCCCTCGCCGAGCGCGCCGGGATCGCCGTCGACTGGGCCCGGCTCGCGGCGTTCCCGGACGGCCCCGCGGTGGATGTGCAGGTCTCGGCGGCCGGCGTCTCGGGGCCGGCGGACGGGGGCGCGTGGGCCGCGGCGGTGCGGGCCCGGGCGGCGGAACTCGGCCGGGGCATGGCCCGCTGAGCCGGGACGCGGCCGGCGGCACCCCGGACCCGGCCCGCCGCGCGGCGCCCGGGGAGCGGGCGCCGCGCCACAATGGCCCCCATGCACCGTGACCACGAGCGTGACCTGCGCCTGACCGCCGTAGGCCGTCGCTACGGCGTCCGCGGCCCGTGGGTGTTACGCGGCGTCGGCCTCGCCGTCGCACCCGGCACCCTCACCCGGATCGACGGGGCGAACGGCAGCGGCAAGTCCACCCTGCTGCGGCTCCTGGCCCGGCTCGACACGCCCAGCGAGGGCCGGATCACCGGCCGGCCGCGCACGGCGTACGTACCCGAGCGATTCCCCTCCGCCCTGCCCTTCACGGCCGCCGGCTATCTGACCCACCTCGGCACCGTCCACGGCCTCGGCCGGAACGCCGCCGCACGCGCCGCGCACGCGTGGCTGGAGCGGTTCGGCGCACAGGAGCACGCCGGCACGCCGATGGCGCGGCTGTCCAAGGGCGGCAGCCAGAAGGTCGCCGTCGCCCAGGCCCTGGTCGGCGCCCCGGAGTTGCTGGTGCTGGACGAGGCGTGGACGGGGCTCGACGCGGCGGCGCGGGCCGAGCTGGACCGGGTGGTCGCCGAACGGACCGCCGCCGGCGGCGCGGTGGTGTTCGTGGACCACGACCCGCGACGGCTCGCCGGGGCGGAGGACGCGACGTACACCGTGGCCGGCGGCGGGCTGAGCCGCCGTACCGAGCGGGCGCTCGTGGCGGACGGGCCGCTCACCGTCGTCGTCGCGCAGGGATCGCCGGGCGGGCGGCTGCCGGCGGACGCGCTCCAGGCCGCCGTCCGCGCGGAGGAGACGGCGCCCGGCAGCCACCGGCTCACCGTCCCCGCCTCCCACTCCGACCTCCTGCTGCGCGCCCTGCTCACGGCCCGCCCGCCGTGGCACGTGGTGCGCGTCGAACCCGGGAGCCGTCCGTGACCGCCCTGCTGCGCTACCAGGCCGACCTGCTGCTGCGTTCCCAGCGCTGGCTGCCGCCGGTGATCCTGTACGCCGTCTTCCTCACCGTCGGCGTGGGCGCGGGCCAGCCGGTGCTGGACTCGCTCGGCTACACGGCCGCCGCACTGCTGCCGGTGGCCGCCTGGCTGGTCCGGATCTGCGTCACCGGCGAGCCGCCCGCGGCCCGCGCCTGCGTCGCCACCGCGCGCGGCCCCGCCCGGGCGCACCTCGCCTGCCTGCTGACCGCCCTGCTCGCGGCCGTGCTGCTCGGGCTGGCGGCCACCGTGGTGGTGATCCTGATCAGCGACCCCGCGAGCAACGGCCACCGCGTGCGGATCGCGCCGCCGCGGGCGCTGGCCGCCGGGCTGCCGGCCGTCCTCGTCTGCGCCCTGCTCGGCACGGCCGTCGGCGCGCTCACCCACCGCCCGGTGCTGCGCTCCACCGGACGCGCGGTGCCCGCGATGCTGCTCGGGGCGCTGCTCGCGGTGGTGTGGGCCGGCTCCCCGGCGCAGGCCGCGGTCAGCGGTCTGGTCACCGGCTCGCAGACCGGCCGGGCGCCCCTGGCGCTGCTGCCGACGGCCGGCGCGGCCCTGGTCACGGCCGGCGCCTTCGCCGCCGCGGCCTGGCTCACCGGCCGCCGCTCACCCTGAACAGGCGGTGCGCTGGGCCTCCTGCCACTCGCACACCGGGCACAGCGTGATGCCCTTGTACGACTCCGGGTACTCGGTCGGCTCCCGGCACAGCACACAGGCCGCGTACGGCGGGCCGTCGGCCGTGGCCGGCCGCGCCGCGTCGGTGATCGTGCAGTAGTCCTCGTCGCTCATGCCTCCAGCGTAGGACGGTCACCGGGCGGGGCGGGTCTCGGCGATCAGCTCGGAGACCTTGACGAAGCGGTAGCCGCGCCGGCGCAGTTCCGGTACGACCGCGCGGACGACCCGCTCGGTGGTCGGGGCGGCGCTGCGGGTGCAGTGCAGGACGACCACCGAGCCCGGTTTCACCCCGTCCAGCACCTGTCGCACCACCGCGTCGGCGTCCGTGGCGAAGGCGTCACCGCTCACCACGTCCCACTGCACCGCGGTCACCCCGAGCCCGCTGAGCGCGCGCAGCGCCTGCTGGTCGTAACAGCCGCCGGGGAAGCGGAAGTACGGCATCGGGTGGGGTACGCCGGCCGCGCGCAGGGAGTCGTAGGCCCGCTGGACGTCCGCGCGCATGCGGTCGGCGGCCACGGTCGGCAGGCCGTAGCAGTCGGCGGTGAACGCGTAGTGGCTGAAGGAGTGGTTGGCCACCTCGAACCGCGGGTCCCGGCCCAGGTCGCGGGCCTCGGCCGGGTACTGCTCGGCCCAGCTGCCGGTCATGAACACGGTCGCCGGCACCTTCAGCGCGCGCAGCGCCGTGATCAGGCCCGGGTTGTCGAAGTGCTCGCCGGCGGCCGCGCGGGGCCCCTGGTCCGCGGTCATGTCGGCGTCGAAGGTGAGCGCGACGGTCTTGCCCCGGGTGCGCGGGCCGTGCGCGAACACCGGGGTCAGCCCGCCGGGGCCGGGCGCGAGGACGGGGGTGCGCGCGGAGGCGGAGGGGGAGGAGGCGGCCGGGGCGGGGCGCGGGGCGGTCGCGGTGCCGCAGGAGGCGAGCGCCGCGCCCAGGGCGCAGAGGGCGGTGACGGTGGCGAGACGGTGTGCTGGTGGGATCACCGTACCAACGTAGGACGGAAAGTACGTTTATATGACGATCCGTCCCGAGTGTGGTGCTGCCGTCACCCGGCCGGCGGGCCTTCTTCCGTCGCCTGGTCCAGCTCGCGCCGCTCCAGCGGTTCGACCGCCGGGCCCTGGATCACCGTGCCGTCCACCGCGAACCGCGAGCCGTGGCACGGGCACTCCCACGCGCGTTCGGCGCGGTTGAAGGAGACCAGGCAGCCGAGGTGGGTGCAGCGGGCGGACACGGCGTGCAGGGCGCCCTCGTCGTCGCGGTGCACCGCGAGCCGCTCGCCGCCGCACCGGACCAGCGCGCCGTCGCCCGGCTCCAGACCGGCCACCGAACCCGGCGGCTTCAGCCGGTCGCCCACGAAGTGCCGGGCCACCTCCGCCTGCGTCTTCAGCAGCGTCGGCGCCTCCCGGGCCACCGACTTCAGCCGGCGCGGGTCGTACAGCTCGCGCCAGGCGCACTCCCGGCCGGTGATCAGCGCGGTCAGCAGCAGCCCGGCCATGATGCCGCCGCTCAGGCCCCAGCCGCCGAAGCCGGTGGCGACATAGGTGTGCCGGGCGCCCGCGTGGAACGGGCCGACCAGCGGGACGGAGTCGGTGGACTCGTTGTCCTGGGTGGCCCAGGCGTGGTCCAGGCTCACCCCGGGGAAGTGCTCCCGCGCCCAGGCGGCGAGCCGGTCGAAGCCGGCCTGCGGATCGCCGGTGCCGGGCGTGAAGTGCTCCCCGGTGACCACCAGCAGCCGCTGCCCGTCCGGGCCGTAGGGCGCGGTGCGCACCGAGCGGGTGTTCTCGTCCGGGGTGATGTACATGCCGCCCGGGTCCGGGCCGTCGCCCAGCGGTCCGGCGACGACCAGTTCCCGGCGCGGGGACAGCCGGGTGAACAGCAGGGCCCGGTCGAACACGGGGTAGTGGGTGGCGATCACCACGTCCCGCGCGGTCACCGTGAGGCCCGCCTCCGTGGTCAGCCGGCACGGCTCGCCCTCCGTGAGCCCGGTGACCCGCGTGTGCTCGAACACCTGGCCGCCGTGCGCGAGCAGGTCCGCGGTGAGCGCCCGCAGGTACTTCACCGGGTGGAACTGCGCCTGCCCGGTCACCCGGACCGCGCCCGCCACCGGGAACGGCAGCCCGGTCTCCGTGGTGAACGCGGCCGGCAGCCCCGCCTCCCGGGCGGCCTCCGCCTCCGCGCGCACCTCCGCGACCCGCGCGGGGTCCCGGACGTAGGTGTACGCGTCCCGGGTCTCCCACTCGCAGTCGACGCCCAGCTCCGCCGCCAGCGCCGCCGCGTGCGCGATCGCCTCCGACTGCGAGCGGGCGTACAGCCGGGCCCCCTCCGGTCCCCGGGTGCGCCGCAGCCGGTCGTAGACCAGGGTGTGCTGGGCGGTCAGCTTCGCGGTGGTGTGACCGGTGACCCCGGCCACCGCCCGCCCGGCCTCCAGCACCGCCACCCGTCGCCCGGCCCGGGCCAGCTCGTGGGCGGTGCTCAGCCCGGCGATGCCGGCGCCGACGACGGCCACGTCCACGTCGAGGTCCGCGTCCAGGACCGGGTGCTCCGGCCCGGGAGCGGTCCGCAGCCAGTACGAATCGGTGACCTTCCGCTGTTCGCGCATGCCCGTCGGGTACCCCGGCCCGCCCGCCTCACGTCCCCTCCAGCAGCCGCTCCCGGCACTCCGCCACGTCGAAGCGGGCCGGCGGATAGCGCGGGTCCAGCTCCCGCAGCCGCTCCAGCAGCAGCCGGCTGATCGCCCAGTTGCGGTACCACTTGCGGTCCGCCGGGACGAGGTACCAGGGCGCGTGCGGCGCCGCGCAGCGCTCCAGGGCCGTCTCGTACGCCTCCTGGTAGGCCGGCCACAGGGCGCGTCCCTCCAGGTCGGCCGGGTCGAACTTCCAGTGCTTGTCGGGGCGGTCCAGGCGGCGCAGCAGCCGGCGCCGCTGCTCGTCGTAGGAGAGGTGCAGGAAGCACTTGACGACGGTCACGCCGTCCTCGGCCAGCTCCCGCTCGAAGTCGTTGATCAGCCCGTAGCGGCTGCCGATCTCGGCGGGCCGCGCGAGATGCCGGACCCGGGCCACGAGCACGTCCTCGTAGTGCGAGCGGTCGAAGATGCCGATCTCGCCGGGTCCGGGCAGCGCGCGCCGCACCCGCCACAGGAAGTCGTGCCGCCGCTCCTCCTCGGTGGGCGCCTTGAACGCCCTGACCCGGCAGCCCGCCGGGTCGAGCCGGCCGATCACGTGCCGGACCGTGCCGCCCTTGCCGCTGGTGTCCATGCCCTGGAGCAGGAGCAGCACCCGGCGGCGGTCGCCCGCGGTGCCCGCCGCCCACAGCCGCTCCTGGAGCTTGGCCAGGTGCCGGCCCATGCGGTCGGTGTCGGCCAGCGCGGCCTGTTTGCCGTCCGGGGCGCCGGGGGTGGCCCGGGGGTCGTACCCGCCCAGGTCGACCCGCTCGCCCGGGGGGAGACGCAGCAGGTCCCCCAGTGTGCTGTCCTTCTCGGCCGGGTGCTTGGGCACGGGCGCTCCTCTCGTCCGGTGGGCCGGGTGCCCTCACGGGTGCCCGGTCCGCCGGCCGGGATGCGGCCGCGTGCCCGTCGGAGCGCGGTGCGCGCCGGCCCCGGCGCGGTGCGCCGCTATCCGGGACGCGGGCCGCCGTCGGTGTGCGGCAGGGGGTGGGGCGTCCGGTCCGGCTCCGGGACGGGCGGCTGCGCGCCGCGTTCCAGGAAGTGCAGCAGCTCGACCGGGATGGGCAGCACCAGGGTGGAGTTCTTCTCGGCCGCCACCGCCATCACCGTCTGCAGCAGCCGCAACTGGAGCGCGGTCGGGGTGTCGGCCATCTGCTGGGCGGCCTCGGCCAGCTTCTTGGAGGCCTGCAACTCGGCGTCGGCGTTGATGATCCGGGCCCGGCGCTCGCGGTCCGCCTCGGCCTGGCGGGCCATCGACCGCTTCATCGTGTCCGGCAGGGACACGTCCTTGATCTCCACCCGGTCCACCTGGACGCCCCAGCCCACCGCCGGGCTGTCGATCATCAGCTCCAGGCCCTGGTTGAGCTGTTCGCGGTTGGAGAGCAGGTCGTCCAGATCGCTCTTGCCGATGATCGACCGCAGGGAGGTCTGCGCCATCTGCGAGACCGCGAACTTGTAGTCCTCGACCTTCACCAGGGCGCTCACCGCGTCGACCACCCGGAAGTAGACCACCGCGTCCACCCGGACGGTGACGTTGTCCCGGGTGATGCCCTCCTGGGCCGGGATCGGCATGGTCACGATCTGGAGGTTGATCTTCCGCAGCCGGTCCACGAAGGGAATGACCAGGTTCAGGCCCGGCGTCCGTACGTCCCCGGTGACCCGGCCGAGCCGGAACAGCACCCCGTGTTCGTACTGCTTCACCACCCGCGCCGCCGCCGCCAGGTACACGACACCGAGGGAACCCACCGTCGCAATGGCCACCACAAGGTACTCGACCATGGTGACCTCCTCACCAGAGGCCCGTTTTATCCGTTGTTGCCACGATAGGCCCGTGGGGCCGGGATGCCGAGAGGTCCCGGCATCCCGACCCCACGGGCGGACGGTCACGCGGCCGTGCACAGCCTCACGGTCGCGCGGCCGTGAGCGGCTGCCCGGTCACGCGGCCATGAGCAGCTTCACCGGTTCCGTGCCGGCCGCGCTGTGCCGCTCCGCCCAGTTGTCCAGCGCCGTACGGCAGGCGTGGTCCAGGTGGTGCAGCCCGGACAGGTCGAGCCGGACCGGGCGGTCCTGGGGCAGCGACTCCAGGCTGTCCAGGATCTTCGGCAGCCGCAGGAAGGTCGCGTTGCCCGACAGATGCGCCTCGACGGGACCGGCGCCCTTGTCCACGACCTCCAGCCTGACGGCCGAGGCGTCCCAGGCGGTCTTCACCACCGCCAGCGCCAGCCCGATCAGCACGCCCTCGAACATGCTGACCGCCACGATGGAGACGGCCGTGACGGCGAGGACCAGCGCCTCCCCGCGGTGCTCGCGCCACAGCCCGGTCAGCGCCCGGACCGGGACCAGCTTGGCACCCGCGTGAATCAGGATGCCCGCGAGGGCCGGGATCGGGATGTAGGCGAGCACACCGGGCAGCAGCGCCGCGAACAGCAGCAGCCACACGCCGTGCAGCACGCGGGATGCCTTGGTCCGGGCGCCGGCCTGCACGTTGGCCGCGCTGCGCACGATCACCGCGGTCATCGGCAGCGCGCCGAGCACCCCGCACAGCACGTTGCCCGCGCCCTGGGCGACGAGTTCCTTGTTGTACTGGGTGCGCGGCCCGGAGTGCAGCCGGTCCACGGCCGCCGCGCTGAACAGGGACTCGGCGGACGCGATCAGTGTGAAGGCGACGACGGTGCCGAGCAGTCCGGCGCCGGCCAGTTCGCCGAAGGCGCTCAGCGGCGGCGGCTGGACGGAGCCGAGCAGCCCCTGCACCTCCACGGTGGCCACCGGCAGGTCCAGCGCGAACGCGGCCAGCGTGGCGAGCCCGACCGCGGCGAGCGGGCCGGGCACCGCGCGCACCTTGGCCGGGGTGTGCTTCCACAGCAGCAGCACCGCGACGGTGCCCGCGGCCACCGCCAGCGAGGCCAGGGCGCCGGTGTCGCCCAAGGCGTCCAGGAAGGCGCCGGGCAGCCCGGCGATCTTGCCCAGACCGGAGTCGGGAGCCTTCGTGGCCAGCGCCGGGTAGAGCTGTCCGGCGATGATCACCAGGCCGATTCCGGCCAGCATGCCTTCCACGACGGAGACGGAGATGGCACGGAAGTAACGGCCCAGCCGCAGCAGGCCCATGGCCACCTGGAGCACTCCGGCGGTGAGCACGATCACGCCGAGCACCGGCAGTCCGAACTCCTTGACCGCCTCGAAGACGAGCACGGTCATGCCGGCGGCCGGGCCCGACACCTGAAGGCTGCTGCCGCGCATCAGCCCGGTCACGATGCCGCCCACGATGCCGGTGACCAGGCCGAGTTCGGCCGGCACCCCGGAGGCGACGGCCACGCCCACGCACAGCGGCAGCGCGACCAGGAAGACGACGAGGGAGGCGGCGAAGTCCTGCCGCAGGTACGGGAAACGGGATATGCGGGCGGAGTGGTCGGTCATCGGCGCGCTCACAGGGCCTCGAAGGTGTCGGACTGCGGGCGGTGCGTCCGTACGGTGCCGGTGTGCACCTCGTAGTACCAGGCGTGCAGGCCCAGCCGGCCGTCCGCCAGTCTCCGCTCCACGCACGGGTACGAGCGCAGCCGGAGCAGCTGGGTCAGGACGTGGCTCTGCACGCCCTCGGCGACCTCCGGGTCCTCGGCCGGGCCGGCCGGGCGCGGGGTGGCGGAGACCAGCCAGTCCCGCACGGCCGGTACGGCGGTCAGGTCGTCGCCGCGCACCAGCGCGCCGACGGCGCCGCAGTGCGAGTGCCCGCAGACCACGATGTCGCGGACGCCGAGCACCTCCACGGCGTACTCGATGGTGGCGGCCTCGCTGGTGGGGTGCGCGGAGGCGTGGGGCGGGACGATGTTGCCCGCGGTGCGCAGCTCGAAGAGCTCGCCGGGGCGGGCGCCCGTGATCAGGGCCGGGACCACCCGGGAGTCGGAGCAGGTGATGAAGAGCACCTGCGGGGACTGCCCTTCGGCCAGCTTGGCGAACTCCTCAGGGCGCTGTCCGAAGGTACGGGCGTTGTCGATGAGGGGCTGCATGTGTGTGGGTTCCTCCTGGCGCGCCTGTCCGGCGCGTCGGACTCGGACGACGGTCGTGTGGGGGAGAGGCGGGGGTGTGGCGGGAGGCGGGCGGGAGCCCGGCCCTCAGCAGCGGAAGACCTGGAGCGCGGCCGGTGTGTGGGCTCTGAGGGCTCCGGCGGCGGGGCGGTGCGGGACTCCTGCGGGTCGCGCCGGCTCCGTCCCGGCGGCCCGCACGGGTATCCCGGGGCGCGCCGGGGCGCCGACGGGCACGGGGCCGCGGTGCCGGTCGCGCATCTGCGGGACGCCCGCGGGAGCGCCCGCCCGGCCGGATGTGCGGACCGTCTCCGCGTCCTCGTGCGCCGAGCGCGCGAGGGAGGTGGTCCCGGTCTGCGTCGCGGTCAGCGCCGGGCCGGCGGTGACCGCGGCCGCGAAGGGCGCGCCGGGAGCGCGGAGCTGGAGCGCGAGCAGGAGCACGCCGAGGAGGGCGAGCAGGATGCGGGCCGTCGTACCGCGGAACATGAGCCCCCCTCCGCTCCGTTCACGTTCTAGTCCGTACCAAGGGTTGGTCAACGCTTGGTCAAGAAATACGTTAGCGGGATGCGGCCCCACGCCGGGTTAACGGCACGTTACGCGCGGAAGAGAGCGTGAAAAGCGCGGGTCGCGTGGCGGAAACCCGCCCTTGACCCGCGCTCGTTGATCCGCTATTGGGGGATGGTCAGGAGCCGACGAGCCCCTTCGCGTCCCGGGCCAGTGCCGTGAGCCGGGATATCGCGCGGAAGTACTTCTTGCGGTAGCCGCCGTTCAGCATCTCCTCGCTGAACAGCCTGTCGAACGGCAGCCCGGAGGCCAGCACCGGCACCTCGCGGTCGTAGAGCCGGTCGGCGAGCACCACCAGCCGCAGCGCCGTCGACTGGTCCGGCACGGGCCGCACGCCGGTCAGGCACACCGCCCGCACCCCGTCCGTCAGCGCGCCGTACCGGCTCGGGTGCACCTTGGCCAGGTGCTCCAGCAGGCCGGGGAAGTCGTCCAGCGAGGCGCCCTCCGTGGCGAAGGCCGTCTTCATGACCTCCTCGTCGGAGAAGGGCGCCGGCGCCTCGGGCAGGCCGCGGTGGCGGTAGTCCTCGCCGTCGATGCGCAGGGCGCGGAAGTGGGCCGACAGACCCTGGATCTCCCGCAGGAAGTCGGCCGCCGCGAAACGGCCCTCGCCCAGCTTGCCGGGCAGCGTGTTGGAGGTCGCGGCGAGCGCCACGCCCGCCTCCACCAGCTTGCCGAGCAGGGTCGACACCAGCACCGTGTCGCCCGGGTCGTCCAGCTCGAACTCGTCGATGCACAGCAGGCTGTGCCCGGAGAGCGTGCGCACCGTCTGCTGGAAGCCGAGCGCGCCGACCAGGTTGGTCAGCTCCACGAAGGTGCCGAACGCCTTGCGGGACGGATCGGCCGGGGCGGCGTGCCACAGGGAGGCGAGCAGATGGGTCTTGCCGACGCCGTAGCCGCCGTCCAGATACACCCCGCGCGGCCCGGCCGGGGTCTTGGGCGCCTTCGCCCGGCCGAAGCCGAAGAAGCCGCGCCGGCCGGCGCCGGCGGCCCGGTCCCCGCCCAGGCCGGCGGCGAAGTCCGCCAGCACCCGGACGGCCTCCGTCTGGCTGGGCTGGTCCGGGTCCGGGAGGTACGTGGCGAAGCGCACCGAGTCGAAGCGCGGCGGCGGCACCATCTCGGCGACCAGCCGGTCCGCGGGCACGTGCGGCTCGCGGGCGCACAGGGAGAGGGGGCCCGCGTCGGGCAGAGGACCGGGGGTGCTGGTGGAGGACGACACGGTTATCCATGCTAAGCGCCGTGTCACACTGCACGGATGCGACGCCTCTTCCCTGTGACCGAAGAAACAGCAGCCCAGGCCCCCGCCGCCGGCGGAGCGCAGGCCGCACCGGGCACCGCCGGGGCCGCGGCGAACCGGGAGTGGGACCTCGCCGAGCTGGCCGCCGCCTACGCCTACCCGGAACCCGCGCCGGGCGCCCCGCGGCCGTGGCTGCGGGCCAACATGGTCTCCTCGCTCGACGGCGCCGCCCAGCACGAGGGCCGCTCGCAGCCCCTCTCCAGCGCCGCCGACATGCGGATCTTCGGCACGCTGCGGGCGCTGGCGGACGTGGTCCTGGTGGGTGCGGAAACGGTACGGCAGGAGGGGTACCGCCCCGCCCGGGTGCGGGCCGAGTTCGCCGGCGCGCGCTCGGCCGCCGGACAGGCCCCGGTCCCGGCGGTCGCCATCGTCAGCGCCGGCCTGGAGCTGGACTTCACGCTGCCCCTGTTCACCTCGCCCCTGGTCCCGACGCTGATCCTCACCGGAGCGGCCGCCGCTCCCGACCGGGTCGCCGCCGCGGAGAAGGCGGGCGCGCGGGTGGTGGTCGCCGGCGAGGGGATGGGCGTGGAGCCCGCGCGCGCCGTCCAGGCCCTGGCCGGCCTCGGCCACACCCGGCTGCTCACCGAGGGCGGCCCCCGGCTGCTCGGCCAGCTGATCGCGGCCGAGGTGCTGGACGAGCTGTGCCTGACCGTCTCGCCGACGCTCACCGCGGGCGGCGCGCAGCGCATCGCGGGCGGGCCGGCGGTCTCCGTCCCGCACCGGTTCGCCCTCGTGTCCCTGCTGGAGGAGGAGGGATTCCTGTTCAGCCGCTACTGCCGGTCCTAAAGGAGCGGAATCTGCCGTTCCGGTCAGCTTCGGGCGGGCAGACTTAAGTCCGGCAGTACCCGTGCGATCACGGGGAAGGATGGTTTCCGCACGGGCCCCTGGCGGGCCCCTCTAGAAAGAAGAGGCGCCTGGTGTTCACAAGCGTTCTGATGATCGAGAAGGCCCTGACGTCCGCCGACGTGGAGTTCGTCACCACCTTGCACGGAGACGAGCCCGTCTCCTTCCACGTACTGCTCCAGCCGCGCGGCGACCAGGCGGACCGGCTGCTGCGGGCCATCGACGACATCGCGCTCGGCGAACTCGACGAGGCGGTGCGGGAGGGCGGGACGCCCGAGGGGCACGAGGCGCTCAGCGTGGGGCGGCAGGCCCTCGACGTGTCGCTCCAGGCGCTGCGCGCGGCCGGGAGCGGGGCGGAGGGGCGGCTGGTGGAGGAGCACCCGCTGGACGCGCTCAAGGGGCTCGTGGCCGAGGTGGGCGCCGACGAGGTGATCGTGCTGACCGATCCGCACTACGTGGAAGAGTTCTTCCACCGGGACTGGGCCTCCCGGGCGCGGCACAAGGTGGGTGTGCCGGTGCTGAAGCTGTTCTCGCACAGCAAGGCGTGATGCGGCGCCCCCGCGCCCCCGCGGCGGGGCCGGCCCCCTCGCTGCACGGCGGCCCGGCCTCCAGCGCATAGGCTAGGCGTGCTCTGGCTCGTACCGTCTCTGGGGAGAAACGCATGGCACCCGGCCTTCCTACCGCCATGGACCGACCGCACTTCATCGGCATCGGCGGCGCCGGAATGTCGGGAATCGCCAAGATCCTGGCCCAGCGCGGGGCCGAGGTGGCCGGCAGCGACGCCAAGGAGTCGGCGACCGCCGGGGCGCTGCGGGCGCTCGGCGTCACCGTGCACATCGGGCACGCCGCCGCGCACCTCGCCGACGACGCCAGCTGTGTCGTCGTGTCGTCGGCGATCCGCGAGGACAACCCCGAGCTGGCCCGCGCCGCCGAGCTGGGCATCCCGGTGGTGCACCGCTCCGACGCGCTCGCCGCGCTGATGGACGGGCTGCGCCCGGTCGCCGTGGCCGGCACCCACGGCAAGACCACCACCACCTCCATGCTGGCGGTCTCCCTGGCCGAGCTGGGCCTGAAGCCGTCGTACGCCATCGGCGGCGACCTGGACGCGCCCGGCTCCAACGCGCTGCACGGCGCGGGCGACCTCTTCGTCGCCGAGGCGGACGAGTCCGACCGCAGCTTCCACAAGTACGCGCCCGAGGTCGCCATCGTCCTCAACGTGGAGCTGGACCACCACGCCAACTACGCCTCCATCGACGAGATCTACGAGTCCTTCGAGACGTTCGTGGGCAAGATCACCGAGGGCGGCACGCTGGTCGTCTCCGCCGACCACGAGGGCGCCCGGGAGCTGACCCGGCGGGTGCGCGCGGGCGCGGTGCGGGTGGTGACCTACGGCGAGGCCGAGGACGCCGACGCGCGCGTGCTGTCGATCGTCCCGCAGGGCCTGAAGAGCCGGGTCACCGTGGTGCTGGACGGACAGGAGCTGACCTTCACGGTCTCCGTCCCCGGCCGGCACTACGCGCTCAACGCCGTCGCCGCGCTCACCGCCGGCGCCGCCCTCGGCATCCCGGCCGCCGAACTGGCGCCCGCGCTCGCCGCCTACACCGGCGTCAAGCGGCGCCTCCAGCTCAAGGGCGAGGCGGCCGGCGTCCAGGTGATCGACTCCTACGCCCACCACCCGACCGAGATGACGGCCGACCTGGAGGCCATGCGCGCCGCCGCCGGTGACGGCCGTATCCTCGTCGTCTTCCAGCCGCACCTCTTCTCCCGCACCCAGGAGCTGGGCAAGGAGATGGGGCAGGCGCTGGCCCTCGCCGACGCCTCCGTCGTCCTCGACATCTACCCGGCCCGCGAGGACCCGATCCCCGGTGTGACCAGCGAGCTGATCTTGGATGCCGCGCGCGCGGCCGGCGCCGGCGTGACCGCCGTGCACGACAAGGCGGAGATCCCGGCCGTGATCGCGGGAATGGCGAAGCCCGGTGATCTCGTTCTCACCATGGGCGCGGGCGATGTGACCGACCTGGGCCCGCTGATCCTGGACCGCCTTGCGCAGGAGCAGCAGTAGCAGCGAAGGGGCTGAGAGCTGATGTCGTACGACGTCGAGAAGCCGGACGAGCAGTGGCGCGCGGAGCTGACCCCCGCCGAGTACGCCGTACTGCGCCAGGCCGCCACCGAGCCGGCCTTCACCGGTGAGTACACGGACACCAAGACCAAGGGCGTCTACTCCTGCCGTGCCTGCGGCGCGGAACTGTTCACGTCCGACACCAAGTTCGAGTCGCACTGCGGCTGGCCGTCCTTCTTCGACCCGAAGGACTCCGACGCCGTGGAACTGATCGAGGACCGCTCCCACGGCATGGTCCGCACCGAGGTCCGGTGCGCCCGCTGCGGCTCCCACCTGGGCCACGTCTTCGCCGGCGAGGGCTACCCGACCCCCACCGACCAGCGGTACTGCATCAACTCGGTCTCCCTGCGCCTGGAACCCCAGGAGAGCTGAGCCTCCGCCCGAACCCGGCCCGGCCACGCCCGCCCGCACCGGAGCGCCCCGGGGCCGGTGCGCCGTAGGACCGGGGGAGCGGCGCCCGGCCCGTCACCGGGTGCCGGCGGCCGTCCGTGCGGGCGTGGCGGCGTGGAGGGGGGTGTCGCGCACCCGCGCGTCGAAGTGCCGCAACACTCGCCGTCTAGACTCTCCCTCCACCAGCCCAGGCACGGTCGGACCCGGAGGGTACGCGGCGTTTTGATACGGATAGAGGCAGTCACGAAGCGGTACCCGGACGGCACGGTCGCGGTCGACCGGCTGTCGCTGGAGATACCCGACCGCGCGATCACCGTCCTGGTCGGACCGTCCGGCTGCGGCAAGACGACGACCCTGCGGATGATCAACCGGATGGTGGAGCCCACCGAGGGCGCCATCCTCCTCGACGGTCAGGACATCCGCAAGCAGCCGGTCAACACGCTGCGCCGGTCCATGGGCTACGTCATCCAGAACGCCGGTCTCTTCCAGCACCGCACCATCCTCGACAACATCGCCACCGTGCCCCGCCTGCTCGGCTGGACCAGGCAGAAGGCGCGGGCCCGGGCCGCGGAGCTGATGGAACGGGTGGGGCTCGACACCGCGCTCGCCAAGCGGTACCCGTACCAGCTCTCCGGCGGCCAGCAGCAGCGCGTCGGCGTGGCCCGCGCGCTCGCCGCCGACCCGCCCGTGCTGCTGATGGACGAGCCGTTCTCCGCCGTCGACCCCGTCGTCCGCAAGGGCTTGCAGGACGAACTCCTGCGCATCCAGGACGAACTGGGCAAGACGATCGTGTTCGTCACGCACGACATCGACGAGGCGATCAAGCTGGGCACCAAGGTCGCCGTGCTGCGCACCGGCGGCCGGCTCGCCCAGTTCGCGCCGCCCGCCGAACTGCTCAGCGCACCCGCCGACTCCTTCGTGGAGGACTTCCTCGGCGCCGACCGGGGCATCCGCCGGCTCTCCTTCTTCCCGTCCGCCGGCCTGGAGTTGCAGACCGCGCCCATCGTCGCGGCCGACGCCGGCGCCGACCGGATCGCCGCCCGGGCCACGGCTCCCTACCTCCTCGTCACCGACGCCGACGGCAGGCCGCTCGGCTGGAGCGAACCGGACCGGCTCACCGCCGGCGCCGTCGACCGGGACCGGCTGCTGGACTTCGGGCGGCCGTTCGTGCCCGGCACCGACTCGCTGCGCACCGCGCTCGACGGCGCCGTCCTCTCGCCGACCGGGTGGGCCGTCGCGGTGGACGGCGAGGGACGCGCCGTCGGCGTGGTCTCCCAGCAGGTCATCGGCGAGGCGATCCGCGAGGCCCACAGCCGGGTCGCGGAACAGGCCGACGTGAAGGCCGGGCGATGAGCGGCTTCTTCAACCTCCCGAGCGACCTCCAGCACAGCTGGTCCGGGCTCGTCGCGCTGCATCTGCGCGAGGCCCTGCTGCCGGTGCTGGCCGGACTGCTGATCGCGCTGCCCGCGGCCCAGCTGTGCGTGCGGTTCCGCTGGATCTACCCGCCTGTCCTCGGCATCACCACGGTGCTCTACGCCATCCCCTCGCTCGCCTTCTTCGTCGTCCTCATCGACTACTTCGGGCAGAGCGAGACCACGGTGATGGTCCCGCTCGCGCTCTACAGCCTGGTGGTGCTGGTCCCGGCGATCGTGGACGGCGTCCGCTCGGTGCCGCCGGAGACCCTGGCCGCGGCCCAGGCCATGGGCTTCGGCGCCGTACGCCGGTACTTCCAGGTCCAGTTGCCCATCGCCGTACCCGCCATCATCGCCGGCCTGCGGGTGGCGACGGTGTCCAGCATCTCCCTGGTCAGCGTGGGCATGCTCATCGGCAACCAAGGCGCCCTCGGCAACATGCTGTACGCCGCCCAGACCTACGACCGGCCCGCCCTGGCCGTGAACGCGGTCCTGACCATCGGGGTGCTGGGCATGCTCGCCGACGCGGCGCTGGTCGCCCTCCGGCTCCTCCTCACGCCGTGGATGCCGAGGAAGGGGGTCCGCCGGTGAACATCCTGGACTTCGCGCGCGCCTTCTTCGGCGACGGCGCCCACTGGCACGGCTACGACGGCATCCCCACCCGGTTCGCCGAGCACGTCGGGTACTCCCTGGAGGCCCTGCTGATCGCCGCCACGATCGGGCTGCCCGTCGGCCTGCTCACCGGCCACACCGGCCGTGGCGGCAACGCCCTCGCCCTCCTCGCCACCGCCGGCCGGGCCCTGCCCAGCTTCGGCCTGCTGGTGCTGATGTTCATGTGGATCGGCATCGGCCTGCTGCCGGTGATGATCCCGCTGGTCGTGCTCGCCGTACCGCCCATCCTGGTCACCACCTACGAAGCGATCCGCTCCGTCGACCCCTCCCCGGTGGACGCCGCGCGGGGCATGGGGATGCCCGAGACGAGGGTGCTGTTCCAGGTGGAGGTGCCGGTCGCGCTGCCGCTGATCCTCGGCGGTCTGCGCACGGCGGCCATCCAGATCGTCTCCACCGCCACGATCGCCGCCTACGTCAGTCTCGGCGGACTCGGTCGCTACATCATCGACGGCCTCTACCAGAGGGACTACGAGAAGGTCGTCGGCGGCGCCACCCTGGTCGCCGGTCTGGCCCTCGTCACCCTGGCCGTGTTCTGGGCGGCTGCCCGGTGCACGGTGTCACCGGGCGTACGCCGGGCCCGCTGACGGCTGTTGCCGTCCGCTGCGGGGTCCGCCAGGCCGGTGCGCGTAAGTGACCGCAGATCGACACCGATTGGTGATCTATGGGACTTGACTGACCGAGAACCGGCTGGCTTGGATCGATGGGTGACTTATATGACCCAGATCAGCGGATCCATCCGAAGGAGCAGGGGCGCGGCGGTGGTCGCCCTCGCGGCGGCGACGGCTCTGCTGGCGGGCTGTTCCTCCAAGGACGACAACCCCCTCTCGGGCGACGAGGCGAGCGGCGACAGCGTGGTCGTCGGAGCCAACAACTTCCCCGAGAGCACCCTGCTCGCCGACATCTACGGCGAGGCGCTCAAGGCCAAGGGCGTCAAGGTCACCTACAAGCTGAACATCGGCAGCCGCGAGACCACCTACGGAATGATCAAGAACGGCTCCGTCTCGGTGATGCCCGAGTACAACGGCGCGCTGCTGGCCTACCTGGACAAGAAGGCCACCCCGAAGACGCTGGAGGAGACCACCAAGGCCATCAACGCCGGGCTGGACTCCAAGCTCACCCTGCTGGACCCGGCGTCGGCGCAGTCCAAGGACTCCGTCACGGTCAACG
Organism: Streptomyces sp. NPDC017095; assembly: GCF_044332325.1. Taxonomy (NCBI): domain Bacteria; kingdom Bacillati; phylum Actinomycetota; class Actinomycetes; order Kitasatosporales; family Streptomycetaceae; genus Streptomyces; species Streptomyces sp. NPDC017095. Next base: position 399,283 of record NZ_JBIROU010000005.1, on the reverse strand, counting down.
CGGCCACCGCGGCGAAGTACCACCTCACCGGCGAGTCGACCATCGCCGACCTGAAGCCCGTCGCCAAGGACCTCGTCATCGGCGGCTCGCCGGAGTTCCAGGCCCGGCAGCAGGGACTGGTGGGCCTGAAGTCCGTCTACGGCCTGGAGTTCAAGTCCTTCAAGGCGCTGGACACGGGCGGCCCGCTGACGCGGACGGCGCTGAAGAAGGACGCCGTGCAGGTCGCGGACATCTTCACCACGGACCCGAACATCACCAAGGAGAAGTTCGTCGTCCTCCAGGACCCGAAGAACCTCTTCGGTTTCCAGAACGTCCAGCCGCTCGTCCACAAGGGCGCCCTGTCGCAGAAGGGCGCCGACGCGCTCGACGCGGTCTCCGCCAAGCTGGACACCGAGACCCTGCTGAAGCTGGACACCGAGGTGCAGGCGCAGGACAAGGACCCGCTGGACGTCGCCAAGGCCTGGCTGAAGTCCGCCGGACTCGTCTGACGCCCCACCGCCCACCGCCTCTCCTGCCCGTGGCCGGACCGCGGGTGCCCCGGGCCACCGGGACACCCGCGTCCGGCCGACGAACCCGGCCGCGGGCCCGTCGCACCGCTCAGAGGTCGAACTCGTGCGGCGGCAGATCCAGCGCGTAGCACGCCTCGCGCACCACGGCCTGTTCGTCCTTGTCGAAGTGGCCGTCCGCGCCGCCGATGACGATGCCGATCTGGATCACCGCCCGCGCCTCCGCCGGCTTCTTCTTCGCCTTGGCGACCTCCTGGAGCACGCTCACCTTGCCGAAGGCGAAGTCGGCCGTCAGCTTGTTCAGGTTGTCGTCGAAACGGCGCCGGAGGTCGTCCGCCGGGAAGTTCTGCAACACCTCGTTCGAGGCGATGAGCTGGGCGACCCGCTGCCGCTCCGAGGGATCCACCGTGCCGTCGGCGGCGGCCACCAGCGCGCACATCGCCATGCTCGCATCGCGGAACGCGCCGCTCTTCAGGTCGTTCTTCTTCGCCGTCAACTGCGTCTGCATCTGTGACGCCGAGTCCTTGATGCGGTCCCACAGGGCCATGCCCACTCCTCGTATCGGCCGCCAGACGCCCGCACGGCGTCCGGCCAAATCTTCTACAACACTGTAGAAACTAGCAGGGTGACCGGAAAGTTCCGGAGCACCGGCCCGGGTCCCGCCGCGGCCGGCGGACGCCCGACGGCCGAGCGGTCAGGCGTCGTCGTCCCGCTACCCCTCGTCCCCCTCGTCCCCTTCGTCTTCTTCTCCCTCGAAGAAGTCCCCGATCTCATCGACGGCCTCGGCGGCCACCATGCCGCCCACCACGCCCACGGCGAGGCCCGCCGCACCCGCGGCCACGGCCGTGCCCAGACCCGGGCCCGAGTGGTGCGCGGCGGAGTGGTGTCCGATCCCGGGCGCGCCGGGGTGGCCGTACGCCGCATGGCTGCCGTACACCTCGCGGTGCTCGGTCATCCGGCGGATCCAGCCGTCCACCTCGGTCTGCCAGTCCAGGGCCCGCGCGTCCTCATGGCGCACCACGAAACGGATGAGCGCGTCGTGCCCCGCGGAGAACGGTCCGCCGCGCTTGTCCGCCTCCAGGACGACCTCGACGCCGCCGGGGGAGGAGAGGAAGGTCAGCTCCAGCTCGTTCAGCGCGTGCGCGTACTGCGGGGCCGGGGTCAGCTCGATCTCCTGGTAGAACGGCAACTGCTGGCCCGTACCGCCGATGCGGCCGTATTCCAGGTCCGCCGAGCGGAACCCGAAGCCCAGTCCGCCGAACGCCTCCAGCACCGCCTCCTGCACCGGCAGCGGGCGGACGGCCAGCGGGTCCAGGTCGCCCTTGTCCCGGGCGCCGGCCACCCCGACCTCCGTGCGCACGCCCAGCACGATGCCGAGCGGCTGGCCGTACAGCTCCGTCACCGGGGTCTCCCAGGGCAGCGGCACGCTGAACGGCAGCTCGCGCTCCTCCTGCTCGCCGAGCCGGAAGCCGCCGCCGACGGTGAACCGCTCGAAGGCGACCGCGCCCTGGCTCTCGCCCTCAGCGTGCTCCGCCTCCACCCGGGCGATCAGCTCCAGGCCGATGTGCTCGATCTCCACGGCCGATCCGCCGCCCCGCAGCAGCACCCGGCCCGTCAGGGCGCCGCCGGGCAGGGCCGCGCCGCCGTCCAGCACGGTGTCCACGGAGGGGCCGCCGACCCCGATCGCACCCAGCAGCCTCTTGAACACCATGCCGTCGCTCCTTCGCTCATCGCTTCATCCGGACGGTGCTCCGTACCCGTCCGGCTGCCCGATGAACTCGCGACGCCGACGCAGAAGTTCCCAAGTCACCTGATCGAAGGACCCGGACTCACCGACTTGACGGCACCGGCCGCGAGCCGTGAGCCGAGCCGTAAGTGATGAGCCGTTAGCGTTGCCCGCAGGACCGCAGGACCGCAGGACCGCGTGCGGGAGGGCGTGTGCCGGCGGGCCGCGTGCCGGAGGGGGCGCCGCGTCTCGGCGCGGCGCCCCCCTCCGGAGCCGGTTACCTCAGGCCGTGGACCTCTCCGTCCCGTCCGGCGTCACGGTCCCCGCCGCCGGCGCCTGGGCCCGCCGGCGGCGTGCGCGGCGTTCCCGGTGGCTCGCGCGGGGCTCCTGGTCCGGGAGCCAGCCGAAGGTGAGGCAGCTGCCGACGGCTCCGAGGAGCAGGCCGATGAAGAAGCCGCCCAGGTTGGAGGTGAGCCAGGTGCCCAGGGAGAGCAGGATGCCGGTGAGGGAGTAGAACAGCCGCTGGGCCGGGTTGAAGAGGATCAACAGGCCCAGCAGCACCATGAGGGCCGGCAGCAGATAGCCGGCCAGGCCCTGCATGCCGATGTGGAGCACGACCTTCAGCGAGGCCTTCTCGGTGAGCAGGACCTCGCCGCCGCCGAGGGCGAGCAGCAGCCCGCCCCAGAACGGCCGGCGGGCCCGCCAGTCGCGGAAGGAGAGTCCCGGACGCGGACGGTCGGGCACGGCCGTCAGCAACCCGAGTCGCTGAAGCGCAGCTTGAGTCCGGGCAGCTTGAACACACCTGCCGTCGTCGCGTAGTTGACCTGGCGCAGATGGGCGATCCGCACCGTGTCGGCCTGCTGGCTGAAGACGCCGATCGGGCCCTTCGCGCGCGCCTTGGTCAGGGTGCTGGCGTCGTTGCCGATCTCGATGTTGTCGAACGCCGCGTCGCCCGACAGCTCGGTGGAGTCGGTGGTCAGATCGGTCGCGCTGACCTTCTGCGCCCCGCTGCCCGCGGTGATCAGCAGGTTGGTGCCGCCGAGGTCGACGCTCTGACACAGCTTGGTGAGGGTGGCGTTCTTCATGGCGGAGGTGACGACGAGCACCTGTCCGCCGCTGTCCCCGGCGTTCGGGCTGCCCTCCGCCATGTTGTCGAGCGCGCCGAACTGCTCGAAGCCGGTGCCGTTCAGTTCCGTCGCGGTGACCGTGAACGGCATGCCGGAGATGGCGAACTGCACACCCAGCGCGCCGTGCGCGGTGAGGACCGCCAGGCCGGCCGCGACCAGGGTGGCGGGTACGGCCATCACCGCGGCGCGGCGGGCCCTGACCCGCCCTCGTCTGGCGCCGTCGGCACGGGTGCCGGCGGTGTGCGGGGCTTCGGACGGGGTGTCGCTTCCCGGGTTCTCGGGGGTGTTGCCGGTGGACGGGACGTCCGGGGACGAGGCCATGGCTGCTCCCATGTGCATAGATGAATGCGGGTTGGGCTTCAGTGGCGCGGTGTCCTGGCGCGGACAGCGGATGCCGCGCACGCTCCTCGCGACCCCCGGCGGGTGCAAGGGCTTCCACGTTACGCGGCAGTAGCCTTCGAGGAAGTTACCGCCGGTTACTTTGAAGGGTCAAGGGAGATGTGGGAAAACGGTGTGGGCCGCACACCGGTCACACCCGTGTGCGACAACTCCCGTTAACAGCCTTGACGCTGACGGTTGATCAGGTCTACAACTTCCCCTGTTTCCACGGATCCGTGGCGCCGGATCCGGCAGCGCGTCCGTCGCGTCCCGCGGCGCTCACCGGCCGCGTCCCGCGGCGCACACCAGCCGTGTTCCCGGCCCTGGTACGGCAACCGCTCCATCGCGCAGCGCGGCTCCGGCACGGATCGTTCCTCTTCTTCGCTCTCCCCGTGCCCTGCCGCCCCCTTGTCCGGCCCGCCCGGAGGTCGTCCCCCGAGACCTCCGGCCGGTGCCCGGTGTGCCGCCGTCGCGGGTCCACCGCGTAAGGAGAAGGCGCTACGGCCCCGCGCCGGCGGCATGCCCGCACCGAACCGCCACCCCCCACGTCACCTCGTCCGTCCCCCACCTCGGAAGAGAGGCACCCGCATGCGCAAGCGCTCTTTCCTCGCCCTGGCCGGCACCGTCACCGCCCTCGGTCTCGCCTGGGCCACCCCGGCCTCCGCGGCCGGCACCGTCCTCACCACCGGCAGCGCCGGCGGCACCGCGGTCGCCGTCGGTGACACCCTCACCGCGCCGCTGGCCACCGGCACGCCCGCCACGTTCTACTCCAGCGCGACCGGCACCAGCGGCGTCAAGTGCACCGCCTCCCAGTTCACTGCCAAGGTCACCGGCAACCCCACCGCACCCGGCACGGCCACCGAGTCCGTCACCGGGCACACCTTCGACAGCAGCACCTGCACCAGCAACGTCACCGGTGTCGTCGGCGTCAACGGCATCACCATCAACAACCTGCCCTACGCGGCGACGGTCACCTCGGCCGGCACCCTCACCGTCACGCCCCCGAGCGGGTCCGTCATCCAGGCCACGGTCCAACTGCGCACCCTGCTCGGCACCGTGACCTGCGTCTACCAGGCGCCCAGCCTGACCGGCAAGGCCGGCAACGCCGACAGCAGCATCACCTTCACCAACCAGCAGTTCACCAAGTTCTCCGGTTCGTCGCTGTGCTTCGCCAACGGCTACTTCACGGCGAAGTACGCGCCCGTCACCGACGCGGGCGTCCGGGTCTACGTGAACTGACCGCCAGGCACCTTCCGTTCAGCGTCACCGCCGCGGCAGGCGGGCGGCGCCCCCCGGTGCCCACCGGCACCGCGGCGGCGCCGCCCGTCGGCGGCGGCGCCCCACCCGACGGGCCGCCCCGCGCGGCCCGACGTCGCGCCTTTCGTGCTCCAGAACCCCCACGCGCCGGACACCAGCGTCACGTGTCCGGCGCGTCGCCGTTCCCGCGGTCCGTGCGTCCGCCGCCCCGTCCGCCCGGGCGGGCGCGTGCAATTGCGGAGGCGTGGGAACACCGACCGGCTCTGCTGTTTCGGGTCTGTTCCGACGACCCGTTGAAGACCGGGCGTCCGCCTCGTATCGTGACGATCATGGATGCGGCACCCGCTGCCCCGGGTCCGCGGTCCGTGGCCGTCGACCGGGGAGGAATCGGGGTGTTCCCGCCTGTTTCCCGGGTTGTCGCGGCGCCGGCCGCTTTCCGGGCGCGCCGCTGACGCGTGTCGTTCCGGCGGATGCGGGCCACTGGATCCCCATACGCCTGCGGTGAGTTATCGTATGCGGGGGGCCGGAAACAAACCGCATGTCCCGTTCTTTTGAGGTGCGAGGAGGGGTCCGGGGATGGCGAGGCAGTTACGCGCTGAACAGACCCGCGCAACGATCATCACGGCCGCCGCCGACCTGTTCGACCGGCATGGCTACGAATCCACCAGCCTGAGCGATATCGTCGCACACGCGAAGGTCACCAAGGGCGCTCTGTACTTCCACTTCGCCGCCAAGGAGGACCTGGCCCACGCCATCCTGGAACTCCAGTCCAAAGCGGCGCGACAGCTCGTGGCCGACGTCGAGAGCCGTGGCGGTTCGTCGCTGGAGACCCTGATGCGCACCACGTTCGGGATCGCCCGGCTCGCCGTGGAGGACCCGGTGCCGCGTGCCGGGCTGCGCCTCGCGACCGCGGACATCACCGTACGGCCGCCGCTGCGGCATCCGTTCACCGAGTGGCTGGAGTTCGCCACCCGCAAGTTCAGCGGAGCCGTCCGGGAAGCCGATGTGCACGGGGACCTGGACGTCGGGATCGTCGCCCACTCCCTCGTCTGCTTCTTCATCGGCACCCGGGTCGCGGGCCGTTCGCTGGAACCGGTCGGACGGCTGCCGCGCCGGGTCACCGAGATGTGGCACCTGGTGATCCGCGGTCTGGTCCCGGTGCACCGCCGCCCCCGCTACGTCACCCTCGCCACGCAGCTCGAACGGGAGGTCCGTGCCTGCTGACGCCGGGGCGGTACGGTGACGGGCATGCCCGACACCGTGTCCGCGCCCGTGATCCTCGGCAACGAACCCGGCTCCTTCCCGCACAGCGTGCTGGCCGAGCGGCACCCCGCGATCATCCGGCAGGTGCGCGACGACCTCCCGTACGGCCCCGCACAGCACCGGGCGCTGGACGAACTGCTCCACAGCTGCGCCGAGGGCACGGTCGGGCCGCTCCCCGGCACCGCCCCGGACCGGGACCGGTGGCGGGAGTGGGGCCTGCCCGAGCACACCGGGCGGTCCTGGTACGACGTGCCCTGGCTGTGGTCGGAGAGCTACTTCTACCGCCGGCTGCTCGACGCCGTCGGCTACTTCGGTCCGGGCGCCTGGCGGGGCGTCGACCCCTTCCGTCCCGCCAAGCGCGCCGAACTCGACGCCCCGGAGACCACGGAGGAACTGGCCGCCCTGGAGGACCTCACCGGCCTGCCGGAGCCCGAGCGGGCCCGCGCCCTGCTGCACGGCTCGCTCTGGGGCAACCGCGCCGACCTCGGCTTCCGGCTCTCCGCCGCGAGCGAGGGCGCGGGCGCGCGGGAACAGGCCCCCGCGCTGGTCGCCGACGACAGCGAGACCCTGTGGTCGCTGCTGCCGCCCGGCGGGAGCGGCACCCTCGTGCTCGTCGCCGACAACGCCGGCCGCGAACTGGTCCCCGACCTCCTGCTGATCGCCCACCTCCTGGCCGAGGGCCGCGCGGCGCGGGCGGTGCTGCACGTCAAGCCGTACCCGTACTACGTCTCCGACGCCACCACCGCCGATGTGGCCGACGCCCTGCGCCGGCTGCGCGCGGCCCCCGGCCCGGCCGCCGGCCACGCGCGCGTGCTCTGGTCGGCTATGGCCGACGGGCGGCTCACCGTCCGCGCCCACCCCTTCTCCTGCGCCCCGCTGCCGTACGCCGAGATGCCGGACGACCTGCGCGCGGAGTTCGCCGCGGCCACCGTGACCGTCGTCAAGGGCGACCTCAACTACCGTCGCCTGGTGTGCGACCGGCGTTGGCCGCCCACCACGTCCTTCCAGGAGACCACCGCCTACTTCCCCGGCCCGGTCGTCGCGCTGCGCACCCTGAAGTCCGAGGTGATCACCGGTCTGTCCGCCGCGACCGAGGCCGCGCTGGTCGCGGCCGAGGGGCAGCGCTGGCGGACGAGCGGCACACACGCGCTGATCCAGGCGGGCCCGCGGCAGTGACCTGACGCGCCCCGGGCGCCGCCGTGCCGCCCCTCGCGGGCGGGTCCGGGCGCGCGGGCGGACCGGCCGTCCACGGCGGACACCTCGCGGGCGCCGTCGCCGCGCACCTCGCGGGGCGGCACGAAGCAGGCCATGCGCCCACCGCGGCCTGCGCGCGGACCCGGCAAGGGCACCAACGCCACACCGCCCCGGCGGAGTTCCCGCTTTCCCGGGCGGTTCACGCGATGGTGTGATCATGTGCCGCAGGACGGATGCGGGTCCCGGACCACGGGTAGGGCCCGGCCATGACGCAGCCGTTCGAACTCCCGCGCTTCTACATGCCGTATCCCGCGCGGCTCAACCCGCACCTGGACGAGGCCCGGACCCACTCCACCCGGTGGGCACGCGAGATGGGCATGCTGGAGGGCTCCGGGATCTGGGACCAGGCCGACCTGGAAGCGCACGACTACGGGCTCCTGTGCGCCTACACCCATCCCGACTGCGACGGATCCGCCCTCTCGCTCATCACCGACTGGTACGTGTGGGTGTTCTTCTTCGACGACCACTTCCTCGACATGTTCAAGCGCACCCAGGACCGCGCCGCCGGCAAGGCGCACCTGGACCGCCTGCCGCTGTTCATGCCGCTCGACTCCGGCACGCCCGTGCCCGAGCCGGAGAACCCGGTGGAGGCGGGCCTGAAGGACCTGTGGGCGCGGACGGTGCCGGCGATGTCCGCGCACTGGCGCCGCCGTTTCGCCGTCGCCACCGAGCACCTGCTCAACGAGTCGATGTGGGAGCTGTCCAACATCAACGAGGGGCGGATCGCCAACCCCGTCGAGTACATCGAGATGCGCCGCAAGGTGGGCGGCGCGCCCTGGTCGGCCGGGCTCGTGGAGTACGCGACCGCCGAGGTGCCCGCCGCCGTCGCCGGCACCCGGCCGCTGCGCGTGCTCATGGAGACGTTCTCCGACGCCGTCCACCTGCGCAACGACCTGTTCTCCTACCAGCGCGAGGTCGAGGACGAGGGCGAGAACAGCAACGGCGTGCTCGTCCTGGAGACGTTCTTCGACTGCACCACGCAGGAGGCCGCCGACACCGTCAACGACGTCCTCACCTCCCGGCTGTACCAGTTCGAACACACCGCGCTCACCGAAGTCCCCGCCCTCGCCCTGGAGAAGGGCCTCACGCCCGGCGAGATCGCCGCGGTCGCCGCCTACACCAAGGGACTCCAGGACTGGCAGTCCGGCGGCCACGAGTGGCACCTGCGCTCCAGCCGGTACATGAACCAGGGCGCGCGGCCCGCCGCGCCCTGGCAGACGCCCGGCGGCCCCGGCACCTCCGCCGCCGACATCGGCGCCCTCCTCGCCGCCGCCGCGCGGGACCGCCTGCGCGCCTACTCCCACGTGCCGTACCAGAAGGTCGGCCCGTCCCGCATCCCCGACCTGTACATGCCGTTCGAACTCCGGCTCAGCCCGCACCTGGACGCGGCCCGGCACCAGCTCGTGGGCTGGTGCCACCGCATGGGCATCCTCCAGGAGGGCGTCTGGGACGAGGACAAGCTGGCCGCGTACGACCTGGCGCTGTGCTCCGCCGGCCTGGACCCGGACGCCACCCCGGAGGCCCTCGACCTCAGCGCGTGCTGGCTCGCCTGGGGCACCTACGGCGACGACTACTACCCGCTGGTGTACGGCCACCGCCGGGACCTCGCCGCCGCCCGGCTGACCACGGCCCGCCTCTCGGCGTGCATGACCGTCGAGGGCGAACCCTCCCTGGTCCCCGGCAACGCCATGGAACGCGCGCTGACCGACCTGTGGGCGCGCACCACGGCCGCCATGACCACCGCCCAGCGGCGCACCCTGAAGACGGCCGTGGACAAGATGACCGAGAGCTGGGTGTGGGAGCTGTCCAACCAGCTCCAGAACCGCGTCCCGGACCCGGTCGACTACCTGGAGATGCGGCGCGCCACCTTCGGCTCGGACCTCACCCTGAGCCTGTGCCGCATGGGTCACGGCCCCGCGATCCCCGCCGAGGTGTACGCCAGCGGCCCGGTGCGCTCCCTGGAGAACGCCGCCATCGACTACGCCTGCCTCCTCAACGACGTCTTCTCCTACCAGAAGGAGATCGAGTACGAGGGCGAGATCCACAACGCCATCCTGGTCGTGCAGAACTTCTTCGGCGTCGGCTATCCGGCCGCGCTCGGCGTCGTCCACGACCTGATGACCCAGCGCATGCGGCAGTTCGAGCACGTGACCACGCACGAACTTCCGGTGCTCCACGACGACCTGGGACTGTCGGCCGAAGCCCGCGCCGCGCTGGACGGCTATGTGGCGGACCTGCGGAACTGGCTCGCTGGAATCCTCAACTGGCACCGGGAGGTGAACCGCTACAAGGCCGAGTGGCTCGGCCGCCGCGCCCACGGCTTCCTGCCCGGCAGCCCGCCCGCCGCGCCACGGCTGCCCCTCGCCCCGTCGTTCGGCTGACACGGGACACCGCGCACCCCGGTCCGGTACGGCGCGCGGACGGCGACACCGTCCGCACCCGCCGGGCGCGGCCCCCGGGACGCCTTCCCCGGCGCGAGGACACCGGCGGCGGGAGAGGCGGGCGCGCCGGTGGCCCGACGCCCGAGGCGCCGGACGGCCACGGCACCAACGGCCCCCCTGCACGACGCGAAACCCGCTGGTGACCCTCCGTCCCACGGATCATCATGAGTGCGTGCCGCACCTCTTCGCCGCGGATCGAGGAACACCTGTTCCGGCGACCGGCTCGCGTGGCCCCGTCCGGGCGGGCAGGATGCTGCCCGAGACGCCATCGACCCGCTGCCCCGGCAGCGCCCGGAGGTCCGGATGACCGGTATCACGCCCGCGCCCTTCACCGTCGCCGACTACCGGGCCCGCATGGAGCGCGCCGTGCGCTCCGCGGCCGGCGCCGGCCTCGCCGGGCTGCTCGTGGCCCCGGGTCCGGACCTGACCTGGCTCACCGGCTACACCCCCACCGCGGTCACGGAACGGCTCACCGTGCTGGTCCTCGCCCCCGGCCGGGATCCCGTGCTCGTCGTGCCCACCCTGGAGGCCCCGGACGCCGAGCGGGCGCCCGGCGCCGCCGCGCTGACCCTGTGCGACTGGACCGACGGCAAGGACCCCTACGCCGTCACCGCCGCCCTCCTCGACGGCCACGGCCGGTTCGGCATCAGCGACAACACCTGGGCGATGCACCTGCTGGGCCTCCAGCGGACCCTGCCCGGCACCTCGTACGCCGCCCTCACCGACGCCCTGCCCATGCTGCGCGCGGTGAAGGACCCCGCCGAACGGGAGCTGCTGGCGGCGGCCGGCGCGGCCGCGGACGCGGCGTTCGAGGAGATCCGGAAGGTGCCCTTCGCCGGCCGCCGCGAGTCCGACGTCGGCCGGGACCTGGCCGGGCTGCTGCGCCGCTTCGGCCACGAGCAGGTCGACTTCACCATCGTCGGCTCCGGGCCCAACGGCGCCAACCCGCACCACGAGGTCGGCGACCGGGTCATCCGGCCCGGCGACATGGTCGTCCTCGACTTCGGCGGCCTGAAGGACGGCTACGGCTCCGACACCACCCGTACGGTCCACGTCGGCGAGCCCACCGAGGAGGAGCGCCGGGTCCACGACGTCGTGCGCGCCGCGCAGGAGGCCGGATACCGGGCCGTGCGCCCCGGGGTGCCCTGCCAGGAGATCGACCGCGCCGCCCGCGCGGTGATCACCGACGCCGGGTACGGCGCGCACTTCATCCACCGCACCGGGCACGGCATCGGCGTCACCACGCACGAGCCGCCGTACCTGATCGAGGGCGAGGAGCAGCCGCTCGTGCCCGGCATGTGCTTCTCCGTGGAACCCGGCGTCTATCTGCCCGGCCGGTTCGGAGTGCGCATCGAGGACATCGTCACGGTCACCGAGGACGGCGGCCGCCGCCTGAACAACACCACCCGCGAGATGGTCATAGTGGAGTGAGACAGCCAGGGCGACCCCTCCCCGACGACACCGGAACGGCGACGCGCGCACCCATGACCCAGGCACCGACCCCCACCGTGGACACCGTCCGCAGACTGGTCCGTTCGCTGCTCAAGGAGAGCGGCGGCGCGGGACCCGAGGTGCGGCCCGTGGCAGAGGACCGCGCGCACACCTGGTGGGTCGGCGACCGCCATGTGCTGCGGCTCGCGCCCGACCGGGAGGCGTCCGTCCGCCGCCGCCGGGAACTGCGCCTGCGCGAGCTGGTCCGCCCGCACGTGCCGGTCGCCGTCCCGGTCAGCGTCGCCCACGGCGACTGGGCGCCCGGCCTCGCCTACACCCTGGACACCCGCGTGCCCGGCGGCACGGCCGACGAGCACGACGTCTCCGCCGTCGGCGAGGCCGACCTGGCCGGGCTGCTCGGCGGACTGCGCGCGGTGCCCGTACGCCAGGCCGAGGCCCTCGGCGTGCCCCGCGCCGCGCCCCGCTCGCTGGAGGCGCTGCGCCGGATGGCCGTGCACGCGGCCGGCCGGCTCGCCGCCGCCGACGAGTTCGACGCCGGCCGGCTGCACCAGCTCACCCCGCCCGGCGCGGCCCAGCTCGCCGCGCAGGCCGGCACCGCCGTCCTCACCCACCACGGGCTGACCGGAGCGCACGTGGTGGTCAGCGACGACGGCCGGGTGCGGGGCGTCCTGGACTGGACCGCGGCGGCCCTCGGCGACCCGGCCGAGGACATCGCCGGGCTCGCCGTCGCCGTCGGCTCCCCGGCGGCCGTCCGCGCCGCCACCCTCGCCGGCTACGGCGTCCGCCCCTGCCTGCGCGGCCTGTGGCTCGCCCGCTGCGACACGGTCATCGCCCTCACCGGCCGCCTGGACGGCCGCACGGGCGGCTCCCCGGCGCTGCTGCGCAGCCGCCTGCGGCGCGCCTGGGAGCCGATCCTGCTGGAGCGGGTCGCCGACCTCCCGGCGGACGAGCCGGAACCGTAGGGAGCCGCTCAGAGCTGCCTGAGCACCACGCACGACTCCCCGGGCACCTGGAGCAGTCCGTCCGGGCCCGGCGCCGCCACCGGCTCCCAGGCCGCCAGCACCTCCGCCCGGCCGGAGCCCAGCGGGATCGCCGCGGTCCCCGCGCCGAGGTTCACCGCCACCCGCACGTCCCCGCGCCGGAAGGCCAGCCAGCGGGCTTCCGTGTCGTAGGCCACCTTCGTGTCGGCGAGGTCCGGGTCGGTGAGGTCGGGCTCGGCGTGGCGCAGCGCGATCAGCCGCCGGTACCAGGCCAGCACGCGCGCGTGCGGCTCGCGTTCCGGCTCCGACCAGTCCAGGCAGGACCGCTCCCGGGTAGCCGGGTCCTGCGGGTCCGGCACGTCCTCCTCGGCCCAGCCGTGCGCCGCGAACTCCCGCCGCCTGCCCCGCCGTACCGCCTCCGCCAGCTCCGGGTCGGGGTGGTCGGTGAAGAACTGCCACGGCGTGCCCGCCGCCCACTCCTCGCCCATGAACAGCATCGGCGTGAACGGCGCGGTCAGCGTCAGCGTGGCCGCGCAGGCCAGCAGCCCGGGGGAGAGGTGCGCGGCGAGCCGGTCGCCCTGGGCGCGGTTGCCGATCTGGTCGTGGGTCTGGCTGTAGCCGACCAGGCGGTGCCCGGCCGTCCGGGAGCGGTCCAGCGGACGGCCGTGGCGGCGGCCCCGGAAGGACGAGTACGTGCCGTCGTGGAAGTAGCCGCCGGTGAGGGTCTTGGCGAGCGCGGCGAACGGCTCCCGCGCGAAGTCGGCGTAGTAGCCCTGGGACTCGCCGGTCAGCGTGGTGTGCACGGCGTGGTGGAAGTCGTCGTTCCACTGCGCGTGCAGTCCGATGCCGTTCTCCGCGCGCGCGGTGATGAACCGCGGGTTGTTCAGGTCCGACTCGGCGATCAGGAACAGCGGCCTGTCCACCTCGGCGGCCAGCGCGTCCACGGCCGCCGACAGCTCCTCCAGGAAGTGGCACGCGCGCGTGTCGTACAGCGCGTGCACCGCGTCCAGCCGGAGTCCGTCGAGCCGGTAGTCCCGCAGCCAGGCCAGCGCGCTGCCGAGGAGGAACGCGCGCACCTCGTCGGACCCGGGCGCGTCCAGGTTCACGGCCGAGCCCCAGGGAGTGGTGTGCGTGTCCGTGAAGTACGGCCCAAACCGCGGCAGATGGTTGCCGGACGGGCCCAGGTGGTTGTGGACCACGTCCAGGACGACGCCCAGCCCGAGACCGTGCGCCCGGTCCACGAAGCGCTTCAGCGCGGCGGGCCCGCCGTACGGCTCGTGCACCGCCCACAGCGACACGCCGTCGTAACCCCAGCCGTGCCGCCCCGGGAACGGACACAGCGGCATCAACTCCACATGGGTGACGCCCAGGTCCACCAGGTGCTCCAGCCGCTCCGCGGCGGCGTCCAGGGTGCCCTCGCGGGTGTACGTGCCCACGTGCAGCTCGTACAGCACCGCACCCGGCAGCCCGCGCCCGGACCAGCGCGCGCGCCACTCGTGCCGGCCGTGGTCCACGACCGCGCTCAGCCCGTCCGGGCCGTCCGGCTGGCGGCGCGAGCGCGGGTCGGGCAGCACGGGGCCGTCGTCCAGCGCGAACCCGTACCGCGCGCCGTCCGCCGCCTCCGCCTCACCCGTCCACCATCCCTCACGCGCCGGATCGCGCGCCAACGCGTGCGTGGCGCCCTCGCAATGGAGCGTCACTCGGTCTGCCTGCGGTGCCCACACCTCGAACTGCACGGACGGTTCCCCTTCGTCTGTTCACCGTGATGTCCCGCACCTCCATCGTGCCGTCCGGGACGATCAATCCGTTCCCGAATCGCCGCCCTTCACCGACCGGCGTCGGGAAGTGCCCCTACACCCGCACCGGTTCCCCCTTTCTGGACACCCGCCTCCCGCTGTCCGACAATCACCAGCGTGACGTCGTCCTTCGAGTTCTCCACCTACCCCGCGCGGCTGTCCGACGAGGAACGGGACAAGGCGCTGCGGGTGCTGCGCGACGGCGTCGCCATGGGCCGGCTCTCGCACGACACGTTCGTGCGCCGCATGGAGCTGGCGCTCACCGCGCGCCGCTCCGACGAACTCGCCGTCCTCGTCGCCGACCTGCCCCAGGAGAATCGCTTCTCCCGCGCGGTCCTCGGCACCGTCGAGGCCGTGTCCGGCTTCACCGTACGGCTGCGCCGCGCCTGGCAGGCCGAGCGGCTGCCCAAGCTGCTGCTGCCGCATCCCGAGCACACCCATCCGCTGCGCATCGGCCGCGACCCCGCCAACGGGCTGCGCCTGAACCACGACACGGTCTCCCGCGTGCACGCCGAACTCCGCCGCCAGGGCGGCCTGTGGGTGCTCAGGGACCTGGGCTCCACCAACGGCACCACCGTCAACGGCCGCCGGGTGACCGGCGCGGTCGTCGTCCGCGAGGGCGACCAGGTCGCCTTCGGCAGAATGGCGTTCCGGCTCGCACTGCACTAGGGCCTCTCGTGCGGACCACACCGGACTTGCGGACCTCGATCCGGCCTGGTCCCCAGGGTGCCCGCTAATTTCGTTGAGCCCACGCCCTGCCATCGTGTTGGCTGGCGGCACCGGACTGTCAGTACCGCAGGTGTCTGCTTTGCTGTAGCAGGGAGTTGAACGTGCAGGACGTTGTTGTCGACCCCGTGGCCCACAATCGGGCGGCCTGGGACAGGTATGTCCAAGAGGGCAGCGAGTGGTCGAGGCCGGTGAGCGCTGAGGTGGTCGAGCGCGCCCGCAGGGGCGACTGGTCGGTCGTTCTCATCGGGCATGAGCCAGTCGACCGCTCCTGGCTGCCGACGGACCTGACCGGCAAGGACGTGTTGTGCCTGGCCTCCGGCGGTGGCCAGCAGGGTCCGATCCTCGCCGCCGCAGGGGCGCGGGTCACCGTGTTCGACAACTCGCCCCGCCAGCTCGGCCAGGACCAGATGGTGGCGGCGCGCGACGGACTCGAACTGCGCACCGTCCTGGGCGACATGCGCGACCTCAGCGCCTTCGGCGACGCGGCATTCGACGTCGTGTTCCATCCGGTCTCCAATCTCTTCGTACCGGACTTGGCACCGGTGTGGCGTGAGTGCTTCCGCGTCCTGCGACCGGGCGGGACTCTGCTCGCGGGCTTCCTCAACCCCGATGTGTACTTGTTCGACCACGAGGCGCTCGACGAGCGCGGCGAGATGATCGTCGTGCACAAGCTGCCCTACAGCGATGTCACGCAGTACTCCGCCGAGGAACGCGCCACGAAGTTCGGCGCGGATGCCGCTCTCGAATACAGCCACACCCTCACCGACCAGATCGGCGGGCAACTCGCCGCGGGGTTCGTCCTCACCGGCTTCGCGGAAGCGCCGCACCAGTCCAACGCATCCGCTTCATACATGTCGAACTACTTCGCGACGCTGGCGGTCAAGCCAGGCTGACCCGGCCGTGGGACCGCATGGCCAAGGGGGGTGCCGGGCCCGCGGCCGGTTCTCTTCGAACGGACGGTCGCTCGCGGATGCGGATCCTCCCGATCGGGTGAGCCGCGCTGCGGAAGACCGGCCGCCGTGCCGATGCAACGGACATGACTCTCCTCACCCGAGCGGCAGCGGCGGCCGGCGCCCTGCTGGCCGCCGCCACCCTCCTCACCACGGGCCCCGCCCAGGCGGCCTCCCCCGACGCCCTCCGGGGCACCTGGCTCCACCTGACGGTCGCCAAGGGCGAACCCCGCACCGGCGCTCCCCAGCGCGCGCTGCTGCTGTGCGACCCGCCCCGGGGACACGCCCACGCGGCCGACGCGTGCCGTGAACTGACCACCGCCCGCGGCGACATCGGCCACATCCCGGCCCAGAACGTGTTCTGCCCGCTGATCTACGCCCCCGTCACCGCCCGGGCCCGCGGGCAGTGGAACGGCCACGCGGTGGACTTCCGCGAGACCTACACCAGCGCCTGCGTCATGAAGGCGCGCACCCGGCACGTCTTCGCCCTCGACGGCTGACGCGCGGCCCCGGCCGGGTGGCGCGGGCCGGCCCCGGCTCACGCCACCCGCTCCCGCGCCTGCCGCGCCGCCACCAGCACCGTCCGGGACTGGTGCTCCACCTGGTGTTCCAACGGCACCCAGCGGGCCCGGAACCGCTGGGCGAAGGCGTCGCACCAGGCCGCCACGAGCCGCTCCAGACGCGGCGCCGCCCGGTCGTCCGCCTCCCGCAACACCCGGAGCAGCATCGACGCGGCCCGCAGCGGCAGCCGCCGCCCGAAGGCGTCCACACTGCCGACGTACGCCATCGTGGAGCCCGCCGGGGCGGTGTGCGTCCAGTCCTCGGCCAGGCCCGGGATCAGCTCAAGCGCCCACTGGGCGGCCCGCAACAGCGGCCCGTCCACGCCCTCCAGCCGGGGCAGCGCCTCGGCGAGGATCCGCTCCACCTCCCGGGCGTCCCGCAGCAGCCGGGCCGCCAGCCGCCGCAGCGCCGCCGCCGGCGCCGGATGCGGGGCCGGGTCGTCCACCAGGTCGCTGGCCCACATCGGCACCTCCACCACGGCCGTCAGACCGCCGTAGCGGTGCGCGTGGTACCAGGTGCTGTGCCGGGCGTCGTCCGGCATGCTCGGATAGGCCGCGCCGGACTCCGGGCCGGGCATCACATGCACCCCGGGACCCGAGGCCGGCCAGCCCGCCGCGTCCGAGGCACCCGTCTCCACCGGTATCCGCAGCTCCGCCGCCGACTTGGCGAACGGCTCGGCCAGACCCGGCACGTCCTTGGTCAGCTGCACCCAGCTGCCGCCCAGATCGGTGCCGTGCAGCGTCACCTGGAGGTACGGCCGCAGCTCGTCGATCACCCCGGTCAGCGTCCGGGTCTCGGGCGGCAGCCGGTCCGGCGGCAGCACCGACGGCGACCACTCCGGCTGCTCCGCGCCCGTCGGCCGGTAGAAACCGAGGTGGTAGTCGAGCAGGCTGCGCGGCGCCGGCGTCACATGCAGGCTCGCGCCGTCCGGGTCCGCGCACAGCAGGAAGTGCCAGGAGGTGCCCGCCCGCAACTCCGGTTCACCCGAGACGCGTTCGGCGAGCACCCGCAGTGTGGAGCCGCCCGTCGGCTCGTTGGCGTGGGCGCCGGCGACGACCAGCACCGCACGGCGGGCGTGCCCCACCGACAGCAGGTGCAGGGGTCTTCCCGCGCGCGAGACGCCCACCTGGCGCAGCGCGCACAGCCCGGGCTCCCGGGCCGCCAACGCGGCGGCGTGGGCGACCAGTTCGGGAACACTGGGATAGCGCGGCTCCGGCAGTGGACTCACCCCCGACTCGTCCGCCCGGTTTCGCCCTCCCAGTCCCGCACGCGGCGGGTGAACTGTCAAGCAGTCGGCGGGCCTCCCCGGGGCGCCCGGCAGCGGGACCAGCGGGCGTCCGGGTCCCCGCGGGCCGGGAGAGCACCACTGATGCGGCAGACCACGGATGCGACGGGCGGCGCACGAGCACGGCTCCGGCGCAGTGCGGTGCGCCCGGCGATCGACGCGCTCCGTCCCGCCGCAGGCCGCCCGGCCTTCTCCCCGCGCCGCGACCCGCCGCGACCCGCCTCAAGCCGTCCCGCCAGTTCCTCTCAGTCCTCCGCGACCCGTTCCAGCAGGGCCACCGGCAGCGCGTCCAGCAGGTCCGCCACGCGCGCGTGGCCGGTGAACTCCCGGTCCGGCACGAGCACGTCCGCCCAACGGCCGGGCGGCAGCGGCAGCAGCGTCTCCCGCCAGCCGCCCGCCTCCGCGAGCCGCAGCGACAGCCGGGTCACCACCGTGACCACCTCACCCGAGCGCGCGAACGCCACACAGTGCTCGGCCGCCGGGCCCTCGGCGGTCAACGGCTCGTACGTCCCGCCCGCGCCGAACGCCTCCGGGCGCCGGGCGCGCAGCCGCAGCGCCGCCGCCGTCAGCGCGTCCTTCTCGCCGGGCACCTCGGGCGGGAACGCCGCCGGCCGCCGGTTGTCCGGGTCCACCAGTGCCCGGAACTCGCCCTCCGCGCCCTGGTACACATCCGGCACGCCCGGCATCGTCAGGTGGACCAGCGCGGTGCCCAGGACGTTGGCCCGCACCTGCGGCTCCAGTGCCTTGCGGAAGGCGGTCACCCGCTCGCCGGGCGGCCCGCACGGACCAGCGGCGACGAAGGCCGCCACCGCCTCCTCGTACGGCGGCTCCTGCTCGGTCCAGCTCGTGTACATGCCCGCCTCGCGCACGTGCTTCAGCAGCGCCTGCCGTACCCGGTCCTCCTCCGCCGGGCCCAGCCCGAACACCGTCTGCCAGGCCGCCCAGGCGAGCTGCCCGTCCGGCGCGCCCCCCTCGGCCCCGCTCACCTCGGCGAGCAGCCGGACCCAGCGGTCCGGGCACTCGGTGAGCACGGCCAGCGCGGCGCGCACGTCCGCGCTGCGCTTGGTGTCGTGCGTGGTGACGACGGTGCCGGTGAGCGGCCAGTCGCGCTGCACGCGCGCGCAGTACGTGTGGAAGTCCTCCGGGTACGTCCCCGGGCTGCCCGGGTCACCGCCCACCTCGGTCGCCGACAGCAGCGGCACGTAGCGGTAGAAGGCGGTGTCCTCCACCGACTTGGCGCGCAGCGCGGACGCGGTCTGCGCGAACCGGGTGCGGAACTCCACCCGGTCGGCGTGGTCCGGCGCCGACGGGTCGGGCGGCTCCACCAGCAGCCGGCGCACGATGCCGACGGCCTCGGCCTCCTGAGGCACCACGAACGCCAGCCGGGCCTCCGCTGCGGCCTCCTCGGTGATCACGGCGGCGGCGTCCCCGGAGGCGTACGGCCGGTAGACCCGCATCCGGACGAGCAGTTCCTCCACGGCCGTGCGCAGCGCCCAGGGAGCGCGGTCGCGCAGCGACAGGTCGGGCGAGACGGCGCACAGCCGGGCGGCCACCCGGGTGAGCCGGTCGGTCTCCGCGGCCAGCTCGTGCGTGAGGACCTTGTACGCGGCCCGCCGGACCGTGGCCTCCCAGTTGCCGCCCCGGTCCGTCTGCGGCGCCGCGAAGGCCCGGTAGCGGCCCAGCAGCTCGTACGCCCCGGTGCGGTCCGTGAACAGGCCGTCGATGTGGCGCAGCGCGTCGTAGCCCGTGGTGCCCGCCACGGGCCAGGAGGGCGGCAGGTGCTCGTCCTCGGCGAGGATCTTCTCCACGACCGTCCAGCGCCCGCCGGTCGCCTCGTGCAGCCGTGCGAGGTAGCCGTCCGGGTCGGCGAGCCCGTCGGGGTGGTCGATCCGCAGCCCGTCGAACACGCCGTCCGCGAGCAGCCGCAGGATCGTGGCGTGGGTGGCGTCGAACACCTCCGGGTCCTCCACCCGCAGCCCGATCAGCTCCGAGACGCTGAAGAACCGCCGGTAGTTCAGCTCGGTGCGGGCCAGCCGCCACCACACGGGCCGGTACCACTGGGCGTCCAGCAGCTCCGGCAGCGGCAGGTGGGCGGTGCCCGGACGGAGCGGGAAGACGTGGTCGTGGTAGCGCAGGACGTCGCCGTCGGCCACCAGGTGCGCCTGCTGCGAGCCGACCGGGCCGCCGAGCACCGGCAGCAGCAGCCGGCCGTCCTGCGCCTCCCAGTCGATGTCGAACCAGCGCGCGTACGGCGACTCGGGGCCGTCGCGCAGCACCTCCCACAGGGCACGGTTGTGCCGGGGCGCCAGCGCCATGTGGTTCGGCACGATGTCCGCCACCAGGCCGAGTCCGTGCTCCCGCGCGGTGCGGGCCAGCGCGCGCAGGCCCGCCTCGCCGCCCAGCTCCTCGCGCACGCGCGAGTGGTCCACGACGTCGTAGCCGTGCGTGGAGCCCGGGACGGCCTCCAGGACCGGGGACAGATGCAGATGGGAGACGCCGAGCGACGCCAGGTAGGGTACGGCCGCTTCGGCGGCGGCGAACGGGAACGCGGGCTGGAGCTGCAGCCGGTAGGTGGCCGTGGGCACCCCCGGTCCGGGTCGCGCAGAAGTCATGGGAACCTACGTACCCCGCTCGCCGCGTTTCGTGTCACCGACGGGCCCCCGGATCCCGCGGGCGTGTCGGGGATGGCCGGACGGCTTCCGCCATCCGGGTGATCAGCGCGGCGGGCCACTGCGGCCCCGCCGCGCCCGTACGCCCGACCGCGTACGCGGAAGGACGCCGTACGCGGAAGGGACGGCGTACGCCGAAGGAGCGCGGCACGCCCCCGGCGCGCGTGCCCGGCGTACAGCGCGCCGCCGGTGTGCCGCGCTCCTCACTCCGACGGCCGGCGCAGCACCGTCAGGCTGTGGTCCTCCAGGGTGAGGCGGTCGCCGGCCGCGACCTTCTCGCCCGTCCCGGGCGGTGCCCCGTCCGGGCGGGCGGTGTCCACCACCACCTCCCACTGCCGGCCGTGGCCGGCCGGCACCAGGAACTCCAGTGGCTCAGGCGAGGCGTTGAACATCAGCAGGAAGGAGTCGTCGGTGACGCGCTCCCCGCGCGGGCCGGGCTCGGAGATGGCGTCGCCGTTCAGGAACACCGTCAGCGCGGACGCCTGCGCCGCGTTCCAGTCCGGCTGGGTCATCTCGGCGCCCTGCGGGGTGAACCAGGTGAGGTCGGACAGCTCGTCCTGGGTGCCCTCCACCGTCCGGCCGTGGAAGAAGCGGCGCCGGCGCAGGACGGGATGGTCCCGGCGCAGCCACACCATCGCGCGGGTGAACCGCAGCAGATCGCTCTCCAGGGACTCCGGCCAGTCCACCCAGGAGATCTCGCTGTCCTGGCAGTAGGCGTTGTTGTTGCCGCGCTGGGTGCGGGCGAACTCGTCGCCGTGGCTGATCATCGGCACGCCCTGGGACAGCATCAGCGTGGCGACGAGGTTGCGCATCTGCCGGGCGCGCAGCCGCAGCACCTCCGGATCGTCGGTGTCGCCTTCGGCCCCGCAGTTCCAGGACCGGTTGTGGCTCTCGCCGTCGCGGTTGTCCTCGCCGTTGGCCTCGTTGTGCTTGTCGTTGTACGACACGAGGTCGCGCAGCGTGAAACCGTCGTGGCAGGTGACGAAGTTGATGGAGGCCAGCGGGCGCCGGCCGTCGTCCTGGTAGAGGTCGGAGGAGCCGGTCAGCCGGGAGGCGAACTCGGCGAGCGTGCGCGGCTCGCCCCGCCACAGGTCCCGGACCGTGTCCCGGTACTTGCCGTTCCACTCGGTCCACAGCGGCGGGAAGTTGCCCACCTGGTAGCCGCCCTCGCCCACGTCCCACGGCTCGGCGATCAGCTTCACCTGGGAGACCACCGGGTCCTGCTGCACCAGGTCGAAGAACGACGACAGCCGGTCCACCTCGTGGAACTGCCGGGCCAGGGTGGCCGCGAGGTCGAAGCGGAAGCCGTCGACGTGCATCTCGGTCACCCAGTACCGCAGCGAGTCCATGATGAGCTGGAGGACGTGCGGGGACCGCATCAGCAGCGAGTTGCCGGTGCCCGTGGTGTCCGTGTAGTAGCGCGGGTCCTCGGCGAGCCGGTAGTACGACGGGTTGTCGATGCCCTTGAAGGAGAGCGTCGGGCCCAGGTGGTTGCCCTCCGCGGTGTGGTTGTAGACCACGTCGAGGATGACCTCGATCCCGGCCTCGTGCAGCGCCCGGACCGCCGACTTGAACTCCAGCACCTGCTGGCCGCGGTCGCCCCAGGAGGCGTACGCGTTGTGCGGGGCGAAGAAGCCGATGGTGTTGTAGCCCCAGTAGTTGTTCAGGCCCAGGTCGGCCAGCCGGTGGTCGTGCACGAACTGGTGCACCGGCATCAGTTCCAGCGCCGTCACGCCCAGCCTGGTCAGATGGTCGATGATCGCCGGGTGGGCGAGCGCCGCGTAGGTGCCGCGCAGCTCCTCGGGGAGTCCGGGGTGACGCATGGTCAGCCCCTTGACGTGCGCCTCGTAGATCACCGTGTGGTGGTACTCGGTGCGCGGCGGGCGGTCGTCGCCCCAGTCGAAGTACGGGTTGATCACCACCGACGTCATGGTGTGCGGCGCCGAGTCCAGGTCGTTGCGCCGCTCCGGAGCGTCGAAGTGGTAGCCGTAGACCTCCTCGCCCCAGCGGATCGACCCGCTGATCGCCTTCGCGTACGGGTCGAGCAGCAGCTTCGCCGAGTTGCAGCGCAGCCCGCGCCCGGGGTCGTACGGGCCGTGCACCCGGAACCCGTAGCGCTGTCCCGGCATCACCCCCGGCACGTACGCGTGCCGCACGAACGCGTCGCTCTCGCGCAGTTCCACCGCCGTCTCCGAGCCGTCGTCGTGCAGCAGACACAGCTCTACTCGGTCAGCGGCCTCCGTGAAGACCGCGAAGTTGGTTCCGGCGCCGTCATAGGTGGCACCGAGCGGATACGCCTCTCCAGGCCAGACCTGCATGAATACGACTCTCCCAGGTGTGCCGTCCGGCCGGGGCCGCACCGGCCCCGAGTGTTGTCCGAAAGTGAGGCAACCTCTTTCGGCTCACCCGCCTCTCACCTGTCGACCCGTGTGCACGGCGGTTCTGGTACCCCTCACACGCGGAACCAGCAGGGCCGAAAACGTACTCCCCGGGACAGGGGGAGCGGGGTACGGACGGGCGCGGGAGCGTCCGTCGCCGTCCGGGCCGGGTCCCGAGGGGCCCGGCCGCGACGTCACGGTGATGAATTCGCTCACTCCCCGGGAACGGGTATGGCGGAACGGGCACCGGGCACCGCGTAGTTGAGGGGCGAAGACGGGTAACCGACCTGTCCATCCGGCTGCACCGCCGACCGTCGGCGGAGTACCCTTCCTTGATCGTTGAGACGGGAAAGGCCCGGGGGGCGGAAGGCGGTGCACGGGTGGGCTCGGGAGGGCTGGAGCTGCCTCCTGGTGACGAGGGTCACGAGGGGAACTCCACAGACATCCCGCCCGGCGCGGTGTCCCTGGCCCGGCCGATGGACGCGGGGTCCATCGGACCGGAGCTGGACTGGGACGCCGACGCCTGGCGCGAGGTGCGCACCCGCGCCCAGCGGGCCGGCCGGGCCTACATCTGGCTGAACCTCGTCGAACAGCGGTTGCGCGCGGTCGTCGCCGCCGTGCTGCGGCCCGTCTACGAACCCGTCCACGGCGACGAGTGGGTGGTGGCCGCGGCCGGCCCGGCCGGACAGGAGTGGGTGCAGCGCGCGGTCGCCGTGCGCGAGGTCAGCCGCCGCAAGGGCTACCTGCTCGACCCGGCCGACGACAACGTGCTCAGCTTCCTCACGCTGCCGCAACTGCGCGAGCTGGTGGTGCAGCACTGGCCGTGCTTCGAACCGTACTTCGACGAGCGCCGGGACCTCGAACTCGCGCTCGACGAGCTGGAGGTGACCCGCAACGTCGTCTCCCGCAACCGGGCCCTGTCCGAGGCGGTGCTCGGCCAGGCCGAGCGGGCCTCCGCCCGGCTGCTGGAGATGCTCGGCGCGGGCGGGGACGTGCCCTCGGCCCGCCGGCTGCCCGTCGACGCGGTCGAGGATCTCGTCGGCGACCGGTACGCCGACGTGGTCGCCGTCCACTCCGACCGGGTGCGGCTGCTGCGCCGGTTCCCGGCCGAGGACATCTTCGGCGGCGCCCGCCGGCTCGACGCCATCGGCATCGGCCTGAACCTGCTGGTGCAGAACTTCTCCGGGCGCCGCCTGGTCCGGCTCGCCGAGACCGGCTGCCGGGTACGGCTGCTCTTCCTCAACCCGGCCTCCAGCGCGGTCAAGCGCCGCGAGCGGGAACTGGGGATGAAACGGGGCGAACTGAGCCGCTCGGTGGAGATGAGCATCCTGCACATGCGCCGGGTGCGGTCCCGGCTGCGCGACCCGGGCGCGTTCGAGATCCAGGTGTACGACGAGACGCCCCGCTTCACCGCCTACCTGGTGGACGGCGACGG
Organism: Streptomyces sp. NPDC017095; assembly: GCF_044332325.1. NCBI lineage: Bacteria > Bacillati > Actinomycetota > Actinomycetes > Kitasatosporales > Streptomycetaceae > Streptomyces > Streptomyces sp. NPDC017095. The sequence continues at coordinate 375,096 of NZ_JBIROU010000005.1, read as the reverse complement.
CGCCGACGGCATCGCCGTGGTGCAGTCCTATCTGCGCGGGGCGCGCGGGATGGAGTCGCCGGTCCTCGTGCTGCGCAACGGCAGCCGGCTGGTGAAGCCGGACGATGCGGGCGAAGCGGGCCTCTTCCCGACATACCGTGAGGAGTTCGAGCTGACCTGGGCGGATTCGCGCCCGGTGTCCTGACCCTTCGGGACCCCGTGTGACGGCGGCCGGCGGTGGATTGTCAGTGCCCCGTGCGAGGGTGGAGGCCACTGGGGGAACGCACCACCAAGAAGGGGGGCCGCCGATGGGCTGGCACCGGGAGCTGCTGATCGGCTTCGACCTGGAGACGACCGGGACCGATCCGCACGAGGCACGCATCGTCACGGGCGCCGTCATCGAGGTCAGAGCCGGCGAGCCTGTGGGGCGCCGGGAATGGCTGGCCGATCCGGGAGTGGAGATCCCGGCCGACGCGGTCGCCGTGCACGGCATCAGCACCGAACGCGCGACGGCCGAGGGCCGCCCGGCCGACCAGGTGGCCGACGCCATCGCGGACGTCCTGACGGGGTACTGGCGGACGGGCGTCCCGGTCGTGGCCTACAACGCGGCCTTCGACCTCACCCTGCTCGCGGCCGAACTGCGCCGGCACGGCCTGCCGTCGCTGACCGACCGGCTGGGCGGCGCCGACCCGGCGCCGGTCGTCGACCCGTACACCATCGACCGCTGGGTCGACCGCTACCGCCGCGGCAAGCGGAACCTGGAAGCGGTGTGCGCCGAGTACGGCATCGTCCTCGGCGCGGCGCACGACGCCACCGCCGACGCCCTCGCCGCGGCCCGGCTGGCCTCCGCGATAGCCGGCCGGCACCCGAAGATCGCGTCGCTGGGCCCGGCGGAACTGCACCGCCACCAGATCGAGTGGTACGCGCAGTGGGCGGCGGACTTCCAGGCGTTCCTGCGCCGCAAGGGCGACCCGACGGCCGTGGTGGACGGGGCCTGGCCGCTCAGGAAGACGGCGGACGAGCGGGTCTGAGGACCCGTCCGGCCCGGTAGGCCGGCCCCTGAGGCGCCGGGCGCCTCAGAACGGGTACCACCGGACCGTCTCGTCCCCGTCCCGCAGCGACGCCACCCGCCGCCGGAACTCGGCCAGCGCCCCGGGGTTGGACGGCGCGTGCTGGGCCACCCACGCACAGCTCGCCGTCTCCCGGGCGCCGCGCAGCACCGCGCAGCCGTCCCACTCCCGCACGTCCCAGCCGTAGGCGCCGGTGAAGGAGTCGTAGGCCTCGGCGGGCAGCCCGTACCGGTCCCGGGACAGGGCCATCACCACCAAGTCGTGCTCGCGCAGATCGGCGGAGAAGGTCTCCAGATCGGTCAGGACCGGCCCGTCCGGCCCGATGTGCACATTGCGCAGCAGCGCGTCACCGTGGATCGGCCCGGGCGCCAGACGCGGCGTCAGCGCCGCCGCGCGGGCCGCGAAACCGTCGCGGCGCTCCCGCAGATAGGCCGCGTCCTCCGGGTCGACGGCGTCGCCCGCGAGCCGCAGCCAGCGCTCCACCCCGCCCAGCAGATCGCGGGCCGGCAGCGCGAACGCGGGGGAGTCCAGGGCGTGCACGAGCCGCAGCAGCGCGGCCAGGTCCCGCGGCTCGGCGGGCCGTACGGCGTCCGGCAGCCGGTGCCACACGGTCACCGGGTGGCCGTCCACGAGCAGCGGCTCGGGCTCGGCCGCCCGCACCGCCGGCACGTCCGCGCCGGCCAGCCAGGCGGCGACGGCGAGTTCCCGTGCGGCCCGCGGCAGCAGCTCGGCGTCCCGGCCGACCTTGGCCACCAGGCCGCCGGCGGCGAACACCGCGTTCTCGCCCAGGGCCAGGAGCCGCGCCTCCCGGGCCGGGCCCGGCAGCACCTTCGCCGCGGCCAGTACGTCCCGCGCGCGTGCCTCGTCCATCGTCCTGCCTCCGTGCCGTCTTCCCGTGCCGTCCCTGGGCCCGCCGCGTCCGCGGGGCGCGGGCGGCGCCCGGCCAGTCTCGCATCCGCACCGGCCGCCCACCGCGCGCGGTCCCCCGACGGGAGACCGGGCCTTCACGACCACGAACCCGCAGACCGGGGCGGCCCACCGGCGCGCCCGGGCCCTGGAGGAGCCTCCCGCTCCGGACGTACCGCGGCCACGGAAAAGAATTAGACGAGACGTATCGTCTCGCATACTGTCGACGCCATGACCCCGGAAACCGCACCCGCCCACATCGCCATGTTCTCCATCGCCGCCCACGGCCACGTGAACCCGAGCCTGGAGGTGATCCGGGAACTCGTCGCCCGGGGCCACCGGGTCACCTACGCGATCCCGCCGGCCTTCGCCGACAAGGTGGCCGCCACCGGTGCCCGCCCCGTGCCCTACACCTCCACCCTGCCCGGCCCCGACGCCGACCCTTCCGCATGGGGCACCACCCTGCTGGACAACGTCGAACCGTTCCTGAACGACGCGATCCAGGCGCTGCCCCAGCTCATCGCGGCCTACGCCGGCGACACACCCGACCTCGTCCTGCACGACATCGCCTCCTATCCGGCCCGCGTCCTCGCCCACCGCTGGGGCGTCCCGGCGGTCTCCCTCTCCCCGAACCTCGTCGCCTGGGAGGGCTACGAGGAGGAGGTCGCCGAGCCGATGTGGCGGGAGCCGCGGCGGACCGAGCGCGGACAGGCGTACTACGCCCGATTCCAGGCGTGGCTGACGGAGAACGGGATCACCCAGCACCCGGACCCGTTCACCGGCCGCCCGGCGCGCTCCCTGGTGCTCATCCCCAAGGCGCTCCAGCCGCACGCCGACCGGGTGGACGAACGCGTGTACACCTTCGTCGGCGCCTGCCAGGGCGACCGCGCCGACCAGGGCGACTGGCAGCGGCCCGCCGGCGCGGACAAGGTCGTGCTGGTGTCGCTGGGCTCGGCCTTCACCAAGCAGCCCGGCTTCTACCGGGAGTGCGTGCGCGCCTTCGGCGACCTGCCCGGCTGGCACGTCGTCCTCCAGGTCGGCCGGCACGTCACCCGGGCCGAGCTGGGCGAGGTGCCGGACAGCGTGGAGGTGCGCGACTGGGTGCCGCAACTGGCGATCCTCCGCCAGGCCGACCTGTTCGTCACCCACGCGGGCGCCGGCGGCAGCCAGGAGGGACTGGCGACCGCGACACCGATGATCGCCGTACCGCAGGCCGCCGACCAGTTCGGCAACGCCGACGTGCTCCAGGGTCTCGGTGTGGCCCGGAAGCTGTCCACCGAGGAGGCCACCGCCGACCGGCTCCGCGCGGCCGCCCTCGCCCTGGTGGACGACGCCCGGGTCGCGTACCGGCTCAAAGAGATCCAGGCGGAGATGGCCCAGGAGGGCGGCACCCGGCGGGCGGCCGACCTCATCGAGGCCGAACTGCCGGGCCGTGGGCGGCCGTAGCGCGCGCCGGCGGACGGCGCCCGCGGGCACGGCGGATGGCCGCCTCACGGCGCGGTGTACGGCGGGCCCCGGGCACGGCCGGCGGCGGCGCCTTGCCGGTGTGCCCGCCGCCCCCGTCCGTCCCGGCCAGCGGAGACCGGCCCTGTGACGGCGGCACCTCGTGGGACGAGTCGCGGGTGAGTGCCGAGGCCGATCCGGCCCGCGCTCATCGGCGGGAGCCGCGCGCGGCCCGTCCCGACGCGGGCGCGCGGCCCTCGCCCCGGCCCCTCCGGGGCACGACGGCCGCGACCGCGTGCCCGCGCGCGGCCGAAGCGGACCGAACGCCTGCGCCTGCCGCGCGAGTTGGCTGAAAAGCGCCCATCGACGCCCGGTCGGCGCCCCCGGCTGTGACACGGCGGCCCCGGCGGACGCAGAACCAGACGTCGCCGCGGTCCGACGTCACAGGGGAACGCCGGACCGCGGCCGCCTTGACCACACACCCGCCCCGCGCTGGTCCGGCTCACCGCACCACGCGCCGAACCCTCGCGCTGTTCCCAGGGTGCAGCGCACGGACGGCCGAAGCGGGGCGCACGAGCGTGACGGGCAGGCCGGCACCGACGCCACCGCGACACCCCGCGCACCCGGCGGACCGGCACCCGGGCGCCGCCATGCGCCCCGGCCCGGCCGAAACCGCGCGCACCGGCCGTACGCCCCCCGGCGACCGGCCGGACACCCTCGTCGGCACCACGGACGACAGGCCGGTCAACGGACATCACTCACCCGGACGGGTGGCGATTTTCAGCCCTCTCGACGCCACTGTCACACCAGGGCGGCCCGCAAGCGAGGACAGGAAACGAGCACCCACCCCTAGGGAAACGCCAGAGGTCCCGCCGGTCCGGCGGTCAGGCGCCGAGCACCGCCAGGGCCGGCCGCCGGGCCCCGTCGTACCGCTCCAGCAGCAGCCGGGCGACCTCCGGCGCCGCGCCCAGGACGTCGGCCAGTACGTCCGCCCCGGCCGCGCCGCGCGCGATGCGGTCCGGCAGGAAGCCGGGAGCCAGGACGTACGGCGCCACGGCGACCCGCTCGCAGCCGAGCCGCCGCAGCTCCCGCACCGCGTCCTCGGTGCGGGGAAGGGAAGCGGAGGCGAACGCAGGCCGCACGGCGCACCAACCGGTGTGCCACCACTCCCGCGCGATATCGGCGATCACTGCGATCGCCTCCGGGTCGGAGGACCCCGCCGAGGCCAGCACGACCCCGGTCGAGGACTTGTCGGCGGGCGTCAGCCCCGCCTCGTACAGCCGCCGTTCCAGCGCGGACAGCAGCAGCGGGGACGGGCCGAGCACCTCGGCCTGCCGGATCCGCAGCCTCGTCGGTGCCTCCCGCAGCACGGCCGGGATGTCGGCCTTGGCGTGGAACGCGCGGGTCAGCAGCAGCGGCAGGGCGACGACGTCCCGCACGCCCTCCGCCGCCAGCGACTCCAGCACCCCGTGCACCGACGGGACGTTGAAGTCCAGGAAACCCGTCTCCACGCGCAGGCCGGGCCGCAGCGACCGGACCCGCTCCACGAGGGCGTGCACGGTCGCGGCGTGCCGCGGATCACGGCTGCCGTGGGCGATGACGAGGAGGACGGGCCCGGTACGCACGGTCGCTCAGCTCTTCACCAGCAGGCCGCGGCTGCGCAGTACCCACCGCTCCAGCGGACTGAAGATCAGCAGGTCGATCGCGATGCCGACGAACAGGATGAGCAGGATCGCCTCGAACACCATGGCCATGTCGCTGGCGGTGCGGCCGTTCTCCAGCAACTGGCCCAGGCCCACGCCCAGGTCGGGGAACTGGGCGATGATCTCGGCGGCCATCAGCGAACGCCAGGAGAAGGCCCAGCCCTGCTTCAGACCCGCCACATAGCCGGGCAGCGCGGCCGGCAGCGTGATGTGCCAGATGCCCTTCGCGCCCGTCGCGCCCAGCGTCCGGCCCGCGCGCAGGAACAGCGGCGGCACCTGGTCGACACCGGCCACCAGGCCGTTGGCGATGGACGGCACCGCGCCGAGCAGGATCACCGCGTACATCATGGAGTTGTTCAGTCCCAGCCAGATCACCGCCGGCGGCACCCACGCCACCGACGGCAGGGACTGGAGCCCGGACAGGATCGGGCCGATCGCCGCGCGCACGAACGACGCCCGCGACACCAGCAGACCCAGCGGCGTGCCGATGACCAGCGCGAAGGCGAAGCCCAGCAGACCGCGGGAGACACTGGTCCAGATGTAGCCGAGCAGATCGCCCTTGAGCCAGGCGTCCTGGAAGGTGCTGCCGACCGCGCCCGGCGAGGGCAGCTTCGTCGGGTCGTCGACGACCGGGTACAGCAGATACCAGGCGACGAGGACCACCGCTATCGCGGTGACCGGCGGCAGGATCTTGTTGACGAGGGTGTGGCGCAGGGTCGGACGGCCGGTGGCCGCGGTCTCCAGCGCGTCCAGGCCCGCCTCGACGCTCCCGGCGTCCTGGACCGGTGTCGCCTCAGTGCTGGCCATGGCGGCGGATCTCCCCTCGCAGTACTTCGGTGATCTCAAGGGACAGTTCGGCCACGGGCGCGTCCTCGATGCGGCGCGGCTGCGGGATGCCGACGCGCCACTCGCGCGCGATCCGGCCCGGACGGGAGGACAGCAGGATCACGCGCTGCGCGAGCCGCACCGCCTCGCGCACGTTGTGCGTGACGAACAGGACGGACAGCCCCGTCTCCGCCCAGATCCGGGTCAGTTCGTCGTGCAGCACGTCCCGGGTGATGGCGTCGAGCGCGGCGAACGGCTCGTCCATCAGCAGCAGACTGCTCTCCTGCGCCAGCGCGCGCGCCATCGCCACGCGCTGGCGCATCCCGCCGGACAGTTCGTGCACCCGCTTGCCGTACGCGCCCTTGAGCCGCACCAGTTCGAGCAGCTCCTCGGCCCGGCCGCGCCGCTCGGCCTTGGGCACGCCCCGCAGTTTCAGGGCGAGTTCGATGTTCTTGCCCGCGGTCAGCCATGGGAAGAGGGCGTGTTCCTGGAACATCAGGGCCGGCCGGCCGTCCGTGGTGATGGAGCCGGCGCTCGGCCGGTCCAGGCCGGCCACCAGGTTCAGCAGCGTGGACTTGCCGCAGCCCGAGGCGCCCAGGAGGGTGACGAACTCACCCGGTGCGACATCGATGCTGATGTCGTCCAGGACGAGCTGCTGCCCGCCCGGTGCCGCGAAGGACTTCGAGACGTGCTCAAGGCGTGCCGCGAACTCGACGGTCTCGTCGGCCTTGGCGAGGGTCGTGGCCATGGTCGTCACCTCCTGGGGACGCGTCGGGGCGGGCGTCAGCTGGTGCCGAGGCCGGCGGCGTCGACCGTGGGCCGGCCGGCGGCCTTGAGAACCTTGTTGAGGATCGACAGGTCGTAGATCCCCTTCAGGTTCGGCTTGTCCAGCAGGCCGGCCTTGACCGCGTGCGCGGCCTCGGCGTCCAGGGTGGCGGCCAGCGGGTCGTCGGTGAACTGGATGGACTTCCAGGCCGGGTCCAGGACCTTCGCCGGGAGCGCCTTGCCGGAGGCGGCCTCCAGCCGCTTGTTCGCCGCCGCCTTCGCCTCGTCCGGGTGGGCGTTGATCCACTGGTTGGTCTCGACCGCCGCCTTCAGCACGGCCTCGACCGCCTTCGGGTGGTCCTTGAGGAACTCCTGCCGCACGATGATGTTCGTGATCACGAACTTCTTGTCCGGCCACAGCGTCGACTCGTCCAGGAGCACCTTGGCGCCCTCGGCGACCAGCTTCGACGCGGTCGGCTCCGGCACCCAGGCGCCGTCGACGGAACCGGACTTGTAGGCATCCGGGGTGATCTTGTTGTCCGTGCGGACGACGGTGACGTCGCCCTTGCCGCTCTGCGCGTCGACCTTCCAGCCCTGGTCGGCGGCCCAGTTGAGGAACGCCACGTCCTGGGTGTTGCCGAGCTGGGGCGTGGCGATCTTCTTGCCCTTGACGTCCTTCAGGGACTTGATCTTCGCCGGGTTGACGACCAGCTTCACCCCGCCGGAGGCCGAACCCCCGATGATCTTCAGGCTCTTGCCGTTCGACTTGGTGTAGCCGTTGATGGCGGGCGACGGGCCGATCCAGCCGATGTCGATGGAACCGGAGTTGAGGGCCTCGATCTCGGACGGCCCGGCGTTGAAGATGGCGGGCTTCACCGCGGTGGCGCCCAGCTCCTTCTGGAAGAAGCCCTTCTGCACGCCCACCAGCGCGGTGGCGTGGGTCAGGTTGCCGAAGTAGCCGATCTTGACGGAGTCGAGTCCGTCGGTCTTCTCGGCCCCGGCGGCGACCTTGGTCGTGCCGTCGTCCTTGGACTCGGAGCCGTAGCCGCAGGCGGCCAGAGTGAGCAGAGGGAGAGCGGCGATCGCTGCTATGCCGCGGCGCAGGAGCGATGAGCTGTTGGCAGGCACGGGAGGGTTTCCTCTCGTTGGCCCGGCGGTCACGGTCTCTCAGGTCGTGGCCGGGAATTCGGCTGAGGTCTTCGTCGCAACCGGGACGTCGGGTGGGGGGACGGGGCGCGCAAGCGGTGCGCGTACGTCAGCGCGCACATCGTGCCACGCCGCCCTGCCCGCTCCCGAGGGCTCCGCTGCCGACGCGGCCGCCCTCCTTCGCGAACGTCGAATAGACGTCGGTCGTCCTCATGTCAGAAGTCCCAGGCGTCGTCGTCGGCCGCGTCCAGGACCGGCGCGGGCGAGGCGAACGACTCGCCGACCATGCCGGCGGTGAGCGTGGTGCCGTCGGCCGGGTCGATCAGGATGAACGAGCCCGTGCGCCGCGAGTCGGCGTAGGAGTCCACCGGCAGCGGCTCGGCGGTACGGATCTTCACCCGGCCGATGTCGTTGGCGACGAGCTGTCCCGGGTGCGGGTGCAGGGACAGGTCGTCGAGCGTGAGCCGGGACGGGATGTCCTTCACGATCGCCTTGACCGTGCGGGTGCCGTGCTTGAGCAGCACCCGGTGGCCGATGGTGAGCGGGGCGTCGGCGACATGGCAGACGGTCGCCTCCACGTCCTGCGTGGTCGCCGGGGCGTCCTTCGTCGGCACGATCAGGTCGCCGCGCGAGACGTCGAGGTCGTCCGCCAGCAGGACCGTCACCGACTGGGTCGTCCAGGCGACGCCGACCGGCTTGCCCAGCAGGTCGATGCCGGTGATCCGGGTGGTCCGCCCGGACGGCAGGACGGTGACCTCCTCGCCGACCCGGAAGGTGCCGGCCGCGATCTGGCCCGCGTAGCCCCGGTAGTCGGGGTGCTCGGCGGTCTGCGGCCGGATCACGTACTGCACGGGCAGCCGCGCGTGGCAGTGCGCCAGGTCGTGGCTGACCGGCACGGTCTCCAGGTGCTCCAGCACCGTCGGGCCGCCGTACCAGTCCATGTTCGCGGACGGCTCCACCACGTTGTCGCCGGCCAGCGCCGAGATCGGGATCGCGGTGACCTCCGGGACGCCCAGCTCGGTCGCGTACGCCGTGAACTCCTCGGCGATCGCGGCGAAGACCCGCTCCTCGTACCCGACGAGGTCCATCTTGTTCACGGCCAGGACGACGTGCGGGACGCGCAGCAGGGCGGCGATGGCGGCGTGCCGGCGGGTCTGCTCGACCACGCCGTTGCGGGCGTCGACCAGGACGACCGTCAGTTCGGCGGTGGACGCGCCGGTGACCATGTTGCGGGTGTACTGCACATGGCCGGGCGTGTCGGCGAGGATGAACCGGCGGCGCGGGGTGGCGAAGTAGCGGTAGGCGACGTCGATGGTGATGCCCTGCTCCCGCTCGGCGCGCAGGCCGTCGGTGAGGAGGGCGAGGTCCGGGGCGTCCTGGCCGCGGCTCGCGGAGACCCGCTCCACGGCCTCCAGCTGGTCGGTGAGGACCGACTTGGAGTCGTGCAGCAGCCGTCCGACGAGCGTGGACTTGCCGTCGTCGACGGAGCCGGCGGTGGCGAACCGCAGCAGCGTGGTGGCCGAGAGCGCCTCGGTCGTGGTCGTGCTCATGCTTAGAAGTACCCCTCGCGCTTGCGGTCTTCCATCGCGGCCTCGGACAGCTTGTCGTCGGCGCGGGTCGCGCCCCGCTCGGTCAGCCGGGACGCGGCGATCTCGGTGATGACCTTCTCGATCGTGTCGGCGGCGGAGTCGACGGCGCCGGTGCAGGACATGTCGCCGACCGTGCGGTAGCGCACCCGCCGCTTCTCCACCGTCTCGCCGTCCTTCGGCCCGCCCCAGCCGCCGGCGGTCAGCCACATGCCGCCGCGCTGGAACACCTCGCGCTCGTGCGCGAAGTAGATCTCCGGCAGCTCGATGCCCTCGCGGGCGATGTACTGCCAGACGTCCAGCTCGGTCCAGTTGGACAGCGGGAAGACGCGGACGTGCTCGCCGGGGGCGTGCCGGCCGTTGTACAGGTTCCAAAGCTCGGGGCGCTGACGGCGCGGGTCCCACTGGGAGAACTCGTCGCGCAGGGAGAAGACGCGTTCCTTGGCGCGGGCCTTCTCCTCGTCGCGCCGGCCGCCGCCGAAGACGGCGTCGAACTTCTCGCTCTGGATCTTCTCGGTGAGCGGGAGGGTCTGGAGCGGGTTGCGGGTGCCGTCGGGACGTTCCTTGAGCACACCGCGGTCGATGTAGTCCTGGACGGAGGCCACATGGAGGCGCAGCCCATGTGCGGCCACCACACGGTCCCGGTACTCGAGGACTTCCGGGAAGTTGTGTCCTGTGTCCACATGCAGCAGGGTGAACGGCACCGGCGCTGGCGTGAACGCCTTCAGCGCCAGGTGCAGCATGACGATGGAGTCCTTGCCGCCGGAGAACAGGATCACCGGGTTCTCGAACTCGCCCGCCACCTCACGGAAGATGTGCACCCCCTCCGACTCCAGGGCGTCCAGGTGCGACAGGGCGTACGGGCTCTCCGTGCCGTCCTCCGGCTTGGCGGCCGCGGTCATGCCAGTCCCCTCTCGCTCAGCAGGGCGTACACCGACGCCGCGGACTCCTGGACCGTCTGGTGCTGTGACTCGATCCGCAGATCAGGCGTCTCGGGCTCCTCGTACGGGTCGTCGACGCCGGTGAGCCCGGTCAGTTCGCCCGCGGCCTGCTTGGCGTACAGGCCCTTCACGTCCCGCACGCTGCACACGTCGACCGGGGTGGCCACGTGGATCTCCAGGTACGGCGTCCCGTTCTCCGTGTGCCGCTTGCGCACCGCCTCCCGGCTGTCCGCGTACGGCGCGATCACCGGCACCAGCGCCGTGACGCCGTTGCGGGCCAGCAGCTCGGCGACGAAACCGATGCGCTGCACGTTGGTGTGCCGGTCCTCGCGGGTGAAGCCGAGGCCCGCCGAGATGAACTCGCGGATCTCGTCCCCGTCGAGCACCTCGACGCGGCGGCCCGCGGCGCGCAGCCGGCCCGCCAGCTCGTACGCGATGGTGGTCTTGCCCGCGCTCGGCAGACCCGTGAGCCAGACGGTGGCTCCGGTCGTCACGTGGTTCTCCTGAATCGAGTCGTTCGTCATCCGTGCAGTCCGCACTCGGTCTTGGCGCTTCCGGCCCAGCGGCCGGCCCGCGCGTCCTCGCCCTCCAGGACCCTGCGGGTGCACGGGGCGCAGCCGACGGAGGCGTAGCCGTCCATCAGCAACGGGTTGGTGAGGATGCCGTGTTCGGTGATGTACGCGTCCACGTCGTCCTGGGTCCAGCGGGCGATCGGCGAGATCTTGACCTTCCGCCGGTTCTCGTCCCAGCCGACGACCGGGGTGTTCGCCCGGGTGGGGGACTCGTCCCGGCGCAGGCCCGTCGCCCACGCCTGGTAGTTCTCCAGCCCCTCGTCCAGCGGCCGCACCTTGCGCAGCCTGCAGCACAGATCGGGGTCGCGGTCGTGCAGCGCGGGGCCGTACTGCGCGTCCTGCTCGGCGACCGTCTGCCGCGGGGTGAGGGTGATGACGTTGACGTCCATCACGGCCTCGACGGCGTCCCGGGTGCCGATGGTCTCCGGGAAGTGGTAGCCGGTGTCCAGGAAGACGACGTCCACGCCCTTGCGTACGCGCGAGGCGAGGTGGGCGACCACGGCGTCCTCCATGGAGGAGGTGACGCAGAACTTCTCCCCGAAGGTGTCCGCGGCCCACCGGAGGATCTCCAGTGCGGAGGCGTCCTCCAGCTCACGGCCCGCCCGCTCGGCGAGCGCCTTCAACTCCTCATCCGTACGCTCTCGCTGAGCAGTCGTCATATCCGCTCATCCCCTCCGTGGTCGGCTCGCTGGAGTCCCCGGGCGAGCAGCCCGAGGAACTTCAGCTGGAATGCGCGGTTGCACGCCCCGCATTCCCAGGCCCCATGCCCCTCCTCGTGCGGACGCAGGTCCTCGTCGCCGCAGTAGGGGCAGTAGAACGGCGCGGCCCGTTCGCTCACGACAGCGCCTCCTCGGAAGCACGCTCGGCCCAGGCGGCGAACCGCTCGCCGGCCGTGCGTTCGGCCTGGAAGCGCTTCAGCACCCGCTCGATGTAGTCGGGCAGTTCGTCCGACGTCACCTTCAGACCGCGCACCTTGCGGCCGAAGCCCGGCTCCAGGCCGAGGGCGCCGCCCAGGTGCACCTGGTAGCCCTCCACCTGCTCGCCCGCGTCGTTCAGGACGAGCTGGCCCTTGAGACCGATGTCCGCGACCTGGATGCGGGCGCAGGCGTTCGGGCAGCCGTTGAGGTTGATGGTGATCGGCTCGTCGAAGTCCGGCAGGCGGCGCTCCAGCTCGTCGATCAGCTGGGAGCCGCGCTGCTTGGTCTCCACGATGGCCAGCTTGCAGAACTCGATGCCGGTGCAGGCCATGGTGCCGCGCCGGAAGGAGGACGGCCGGGCCGTCAGGTCCAGCGCCTCCAGGCCCTCGACCAGCGACTCCACCTTGTCCTGCGCGACGTCGAGGATGATCATCTTCTGCTCGACGGTGGTGCGCACCCGGCCCGAGCCGTGTGCCTCGGCGAGGTCGGCGACCTTCGTGAGCGTGGCGCCGTCGACCCGGCCGACCCGCGGCGCGAAGCCGACGTAGTACCGGCCGTCCCGCTGGCGGTGCACGCCGATGTGGTCGCGCCACTGCTGCACCGGCTGCTCGGGCGCGGGTCCGTCGGTCAGCGCGCGCCCCAGGTACTCGTCCTCCAGCACCCGGCGGAACTTCTCCGCGCCCCAGTCCGCGACGAGGAACTTCAGCCGGGCGCGGTTGCGCAGCCGGCGGTAGCCGTAGTCACGGAAGATGGAGATGACGCCCTCGTAGACGTCCGGGACCTCGTCGATCGGCACCCAGGCGCCGAGCCGCACACCCAGCTTGGGGTTGGTGGACAGGCCGCCGCCGACCCACACGTCGAAGCCCGGGCCGTGCTCGGGGTGGCGTACGCCGACGAACGCGACGTCGTTGATCTCGTGCACCACGTCCAGCAGCGGCGAGCCCGAGATGGCCGTCTTGAACTTCCGCGGGAGGTTGGAGTAGGCCTTGTTGTTCAGGACGCGGCGCTTCATCTCCTCCAGCGCCGGCGTGGCGTCGATGATCTCGTCCTCGGCTATGCCCGCGACCGGGGAGGCGATCATCACGCGCGGGGTGTCGCCGCAGGCGGTCACGGTGGACAGGCCCACGGCCTCCAGACGCTGCCAGATCTCGGGCACGTCCTCGATCCGGATCCAGTGGTACTGGACGTTCTGCCGGTCGGTGATGTCGGCCGTGCCCCGCGCGAACTCCTGCGAGATCTCGCCGATGACCCGCAGCTGCCGGGTGGTCAGCGCCCCGCCGTCGATGCGGACCCGCAGCATGAAGTAGCGGTCGTCCAGCTCCTCCGGCTCCAGGATCGCGGTCTTGCCGCCGTCGATCCCGGGCTTGCGCTGGGTGTAGAGCCCCCACCAGCGCATCCGGCCGCGCAGGTCGTTCGGGTCGATGGAGTCGAAGCCGCGCTGGGAGTAGATCGTCTCAATGCGTGTCCGCACATTGAGACCGTCGTCGTCCTTCTTGAACTGCTCGTTGCCGTTGAGCGGAGTGAAATGGCCGGCCGCCCACTGGCCCTCGCCGCGGTGCCGGCTCACCTTCCGGCGGGGCGCGGAGGCGTCGGGGTGTTGTGGGGTGGCGGCCATGGTTCTACGTCCTCCGGGACCGTGGGAATCAGCTGACCTGCGTCGACGCCCGCACGCGGGCAGGCGTGTGCGTCGTTGCGCAAGGAGAGGGGGTGCGGTGTTCGCGGCGTGCTGGGCGTCAGCTCGCCGGACAGATGGCGCTGGACATGCGGCCGAGGTCGACGTGGAGCCGACTCACCAAGGCAATTCCAGTTCCGGACATGACGGAAGCGTGTCACGGGGCTCTGGACACAGTCCAGCTTTATCCATCATCCGGACATCCTTGTCCCGGAATGCGAGACAGGGGTGTCGTCGCTCACATGCGCCGTCCGGCTCCTTGTCCTGGCAGGTCAGGCGGGGTATGCCCCGGGCCACGGCCCGGGAGTGGGCAGGTCCGGTTCCGGTGCCACCTTGGTGTCGAACAGCTTGAAGCCGCGCCGCAGGTAATTGTCCATCGCGTGCTCGCCGTCCTTGCTGCACGTGTGCACCCACACCCGCTTGGTCGGCGTCCGCCCCGGCCACCGCTCGGCCAGGTCCCAGGCGCGGGCCGTGCCGTACGCCAGCAGGTGGCCGCCGATGCGCCGGCCGCGGAAGGCGTGGACCAGTCCGAAGTAGGCGATCTCCACCGCGCCGTCGTCCTGCGGGTCCAGCTCGATGTAACCGGCCGGGGTGCCCCGGTCGTAGGCCACCCAGGTCTCGACGCCGGGCCGTTGGAGGAACTCCCGCCAGCGGGCGTGGCTCCAGTCGAGCCGGTCGGTCCAGTGGATGTCACCGCCGACCGCGGTGTACAGGAACCGGCTGAACTCGGGCGAGGGCACCTCGGCGCGGACGATCCGGACATCGCCGTCGGGGGCGGCGGCGGGCAGGAGATCGGCCGGGGAGGTCTGCTCCAGGGACCAGGTGGTGACAGGGACGCTGCTCATGCGCGCCAGGCAATCATCCCTTCGCCCGCTCTGTCGATCGGGGGCGGAGGCTGGGGGGGGCGGGGGACGGCAGTGGGGTGCCGGGTCCGCCCCCGGGCCCGATGGGTCGGTTCGGGGGAGTGGGCTCCTCGGGGTAGGCGGAGGGACGGCGGTGCCGGTCAGTCCACGGCACGGTCGAGGGCCGGCAGGGGAACGGTGAACAGCATGCTGTCCGACAGGGACCACACCTCTCCCGTCTCCGGGGAGTAGGAGAGCGAGCCCGCGCCCCGGGCCCAGCAGTGGTCCGAGGCGTCGGCGCCGCAGTGGGCCGCTCGGCCCCGCCCGGTGTCCTGCCGCCACAGCCCGCCGTGTCCGTCCTGCGGATCGGGCAGCCGTCCCACATACCAGGACGGCCGGTCCGCCCCGGCCTTCCGGTACGACAGCACGCCCCGGATGCCGGACGCCCGGGTCCGGTACGCCTCCACCGCGTCCGCCCGTCCCCGGGCGTCCGTGGCGAGCGGTCCGGGCCGCGCCGGGCCGGCGGTCAGCGCGTACCGCCACAGCCGTGCGGCCCGGTCGCTGCCCGGCTCGGTCCGCTCCGCGGCCACCAGGCTGCCGGGTGCCGTGCCGCGGTCCAGGGCCAGCGCGCCGGGGCAGGGCGGCCCGGCCGGGGCGCAGTGCCCGCCGGTGAAGCGGTAGGAGCCGACCGCGGGCAGTACGAAGCGGTGGCCGTCGGCGGACCAGCCGCCGGGCACCCGGCCGATCGCGGGCGCGTCCACCGTGGTGCGCTGGATGCGGCGCAGGTCGTAGACGTAGAGCGCGTCGGCCGCGCCGGCCGTGGTGGTCACCAGCAGCTTGTCCCGGTACCGGACCATGCCGGAGACATCGGAGACCAGGCCCCGGTAGTCCCGGCCGCCGGCCACCGGCACCACCAGCAGCACCGAGCGGTAGGCGAGGTGCGCGGGATCGTGCGCGTCGACGAAGGCCACCCGGGCGAGGCCCCGCTCGCCGGGCCGGCCGGTGCCCGTGCCGTGGGTCCAGCCGGCCAGCACGACCCGGTGGGCGCCCCGGGCGCCGTCGTCCCCGGAGACGGTCACCGAGGCCGGCCGCCAGCCGCCGGCGGTGTCGGCCGGGTCCCAGCAGTAGGCGCGGGCGGCGGCCGGGGAGAGGGGCAGGGACGCGCGGTCGTCGGCGGAGCAGTCGTCCGCCGTGCGCAGGGTGCGGTCGGCGCCGGCGAGGACGGCGTCCACGCCGACCGGGCGGCCCATCCCGGCGGCGAGCCGGTCCAGCTCGCGGGCGGGCACCATGTGCTCCTGGAGCCGGAACCGCGCGGTGTCGGCCGGGGAGGTCAGTGGCTTGAGCGCGCCGGAGTCCTCGGTGACCTGGGCCTGGGAGGCGCTGATCAGGGTGGCGGCGGCGGTGAGTGCCAGCGCGGTCCCGGCCAGGACGGCCCGCAGGGCCGCGCTCCGTCTGCGCCGGCGGTGTCTGCCGCGATGCTTCATCTCTCCTCCAGACGGCGGGCCAACTGCGCCTCATGGTCCGTACGTTGACGCGAGGAGCAGGTGGGGAGGCCCGTACGGGATGCTACGGCAGGAACGGGCCGGACAGGGGCGGGATGGCGCGGTCGGAGAGGAATCGGTACGGACAGCGGCGGGACCGGAGGTCCGGGCGCTCATCCGGGGTGCGGCGCGTCCACGGTCTCCAGCGCGGCGATCCGTGCCTCGTGGACGGCATTCCGTTTCTGCGTCACCGTCGGTGCCGTCGACTGGGGGAGCAGGGCACATGGGTCATCCGGAAGAGAAACTTCCACTTCCACGTCGTCGCAGAAACGATACGGCCGATGCTGGAGGAGTTCCCCGAGGTACCGCCGTATTCTCGACATCTCCGCGCGGACGGTCACCGTCCGGGATGCATCACCGAACAGATCCTCGGCCAGCCCCGCCGCCCCGTACCCGGCGCGGTGCTCCGCGAGCAGGAACAGCAGTTCGGCGTGGCGCGGACTCAGCTCCCGCGACCAGTGACCCGTCGCGTCCGTGACCGCCACCGCGGCGCGGTCCGGCCGGGCCAGGTCCAGCACGACGCGGCGCGCGACCCGGGCGAGCGGCCGCTCCTGCGCCCGCAGCAGCCAGCCTCCGGCCAGCGGCTCCGCCGCGCACGAGCCGAGCGGGGCCAGCCGCAGGTGGCCCGGTGCCAGCGACTTGGGCAGCGTCACGCGCCGCACGTACGGCATCCCGGTCACCGCCGCCGTCCAGCCGTCCCGGTCCACCACCACGGCGCGCCCGGCCAGCCGGGCCAGCACCGGTGCCGCCACCGCCCGCAGCCGCTCCAGCGAGGCCAGGTGCAGGTCCCGCAGCCGGGCCTCGGCCAGCTTGGCCACCGAGTCCACCCAGGCCAGCGTGGCCGGGTGCATCGTCTCCAGCGGACCGCTGACGTCCACCACGCCGAGCAGCCGGCCGTCCCGGGGGTCGGTGATCGGCGCGCCGGTACAGGTCCAGGACGTCTGCGAGCGGACGAAGTGCTCCCCGGCGAAGACCTGCACGGGCCGCCGGACCACCGCCGGGGTGCCCACGCCGTTGGTGCCCACGACGTCCTCGCGCCAGTCCGCGCCGGGTTCGAACCCGAGTCCGTCGGCCCGGCGCAGCACCGCGGAGGCGCCCTCCCGCCACAGCACCCGCCCGTCGGCGTCCGCCACGACCATGATGTGCTGCACGGCGTCCGCGACCGGCAGGAGACCTTCCCGGAGCACCGGCAGGACGTGCCGCAGCGCAGACTCCTCCCGCCGGCGCCGCACCTCGTCGCAGGACAGCAGCCCGGACCGGTGGTCGCGTTCCGGGTCGACGCCACTGCGCAGCACCCGTCCCCAGGACTGCTCGATCACCGGCCGGGGCGCGATCCGCGCACGCCGTCCGGCGAGCGCGGCCTCGCGCACCTCGCTCAGCAGCCGCGCCGCCTGTGCCGCGTCCAGGGCGGCCAGACGCGCCACATCCATCGGCGGGTTCCCCACTGCTGTCCTCCCGGAAATGGGTGTCGAACACACGTGTACAGCCGTCCGGGCGGCGGTTTCCGGTCCGACTGTGCACTCATACTGCCGGTCCGGGCCCGGCGGAAGCACAGACTCCGCACACGTGCCCGCATAAGTTGCAACCCCTTGCAACCCTGGTGAAGCGCGGCGAGTCGGCCGAGACTTGACCCGACGCGTTGCGCGTCCGCGGGGCTCAACGGGCCCAGGCGGTGGGGGTGGTGCCGTGTCGGCGCGGCACCACCCCCTGCCGCCGGCGGGACCGGCGGCGCCCCCGGGCGAGTGCGGCCGGCCGCGCCCTGCACAAACCTCCTCAGCCGAACGCTGTCAGGACAGTCCCGGCAACCGGATGCCGTCAGGCGTATCCCTCAGTCGAACTCCGCCGGCCGTGCCCGTCGTACCACCGCTTCAAGATCCAGGCCCGTCGGCAGGGTGCCGAAGGACGCGCCGTGGTCGCCGCCGAGGCGGGAGGCGCAGAACGCGTCGGCCACCTCCGCCGGCGCGTGCCGTACCAGGAGCGATCCCTGGAGCACCAGCGCCAGCCGCTCCGCCAGCCGCCGGGCCCGGCCCTCGACGCCCTCCAGATCGGCGAGTTCGGTGAACAGGTCCTTCACCGCCCGGTCCAGACGGTGATCGGCGCCGTGCGCCCGGCCGATCTCGGTCAGACAGGCGTCCAGCGCGCCCGGCTCCCGGCGCAGCGCCCCGAGCATGTCCAGCGCCTGCACGTTCCCGGCGCCCTCCCCCAGGGAGTTCAGCGGCGACTCCCGCACCAGCCGGGGCAGCCCGGACTCCTCGACGTACCCGTTGCCGCCCAGGCACTCGGCGGCCTCCACGACCACGGGCGCACACCGCTTGGTGATCCAGAACTTGGCGGCCGGCACCGCGAGCCGCAGGAACGCGCGCTCCTGTTCGCCGCCGTCGTCGCAGGCCGCGGCCAGCCGCAGCGCGAGCGCCGTCGCCGCCTCCGACTCCAGCGCGAGGTCGGCGAGGACGTTGCGCATCAGCGGCTTGTCGATCAGCTTCCCGCCGAACGCCTCCCGGTGCGCGCAGTGGTGCACCGCCTGGGCCACGGCCTGCCGCATCAGCCCCGCCGAGCCGAGCGCGCAGTCCAGCCGGATCGCCGCCGACATCCCGGCGAGCGCGTGCACACCGCGCCCCTCCTCGCCGACCCGGCGCGCCCAGGTGCCGTCGAACTCGACCTCGGCGGTGGCGTTCGCGCGGTTGCCCAGCTTGTCCTTCAGCCGCTGGATCAGGAAGACGTTGCGGCTGCCGTCCGGCAGGACCCGGGGGACCAGGAAGCAGGTGAGCCCGCCCGGCGCCCGCGCGAGCACCAGGAACCCGTCGGACATGGGCGCCGAACAGAACCACTTGTGCCCGGTGAGCAGGTACGTCCCGGCCTCGGCGAGCGGCCGCGCCTCGGTCGTGCCGGCGCTCGTGTCGCTGCCGCCCTGCTTCTCCGTCACACCCGTCCCGAACAGCGCGCCGGGTTTCCGCCCGGCGGGCCGCAGCTCCGGGTCGTACACCGTGGACGCCAGCCGTGGCTCCCACTCGGCGGCCAGCTCCGGGTCGGCGCGCAGCGCGGGCACGGCGGCGTGTGTCGTCGACAGCGGACCGCAGGTGCCCGCCTCGACCTGCGTCCACACCAGGAACCCGGCCGCGCGGCGCACGTGCCCGGCCGGCCGCGTCCAGGCGCCGGTCAGCCCGGCCGAGACACCCTTGCCGAGCAGCCGGTGCCAGGCCGGGTGGAACTCCACCTCGTCGATGCGGTGGCCGTACCGGTCGTGGCCGCGCAGCAGGGGCGGCTGCTCGTCCGCCTGCACCGCCCACTGCCGTAGCTGCGCCGAGCCGGCGGCCCGGCCGAGCGCGGACAGCTCCGCGCGCACCTCGTCCCGGACGTCCGGGACGGTGTACCGGCCGACGGCCTCGGCGAGGGCGCGGTCGGCGGTGAAGACGTCGTAGCCGACCAGCGGGGGAGGCTGGTTGGTCACGGTGTGCGTGGAGGTGCCTGCCATGGTGGGCAACCTACCCGGGAAGGCCGCGGTGATGGCCTCCGGCGGGGCACGGCCGGGCCCCGCCGCGCACCGGGACCGGCTCCGCGGCCCCGGAGGAACCGGTTGCGGGCCCCGGAAGGTGAGGGCGGTCCCGTGCTGCGGATACCTTTGGCTCGTGCAGCCAGCAAGTGAAACCCCCGAGCGCCCGGCCGGCCGGCTCCACCGGGCCAGAGCCCTCTACCGGAACGTCTCCAAGCGCAGGACCGCCTGGCTGTTGCTCAAGGACACCGTCAACTCCTGCATGGAGTACCGCATCCTGGGCCTGGCGGCCGAGGCGGCGTTCTTCACGCTGCTGTCCGTGCCGCCGCTGCTGCTGAGCCTGATCGGGCTGCTCGGCTACGTCGACGCCTGGACCGGCGCCGACACCATCCACAGCCTGGAGACCAACCTCCTGGACGCCTCCCGCACGGTGCTGTCCGACAAGGGCGTCAAGGAGATCGCCGAACCGATCCTGGACGACGTGCTGAAGGGCGGCCGGCCGGACGTCATCTCCATAGGCTTCCTGTTCGCCCTGTGGTCGGGCTCGCGCGCGGTGAACGTCTTCATCGACACCATCACCGTGATGTACGGCCTCGACGGCGTCCGGGGCATCGTCAAGACCCGGATCATGGCGTTCCTGCTGTTCATCGTGGCGCTGCTGGTCGGCTCGGTGGCGCTGCCGCTGATGGTGGCCGGACCGGACGCGGTGGTCCGGATCGTGCCCTGGTCCGAGACGGTCGTCCAGGTGCTGTACTGGCCGGTCGTGATCGTCCTGTCCATCGTCTTCCTGACGACCCTGTACCACGTGTCGGTGCCGGTCCGCTCCCCGTGGATCGAGGACGTGCCCGGTGCCCTGGTCGCCCTCGCGATGTGGGTCCTGGGCAGCTTCCTGCTGCGCATCTACCTCACGTACACCATCGAGGGCGCCACGATCTACGGCTCACTGGCCGCCGCCGTCGCCGTCCTGTTGTGGATCGGTGTGTCCGCCTTCGCCGTACTGGTGGGCGCGGCCGTGAACGCGGCCATCGACCGGGTCTGGCCGGCCGCCGCCACGGCCGCCGCGCGCGAGGCCAACGAGCGGATGCGGGAGGCGCAGGTCGCCGAGTACGTCGCCCGCGCGGCGGCGGCCCGCGACATCGACCCCGACGACCCCGACATGCCCTCCGAGTTCCCCGAGCGCTGGTCCCGCTTCCTGCCGCCCGAGGACGTCTCGGCCCGGCTCCGCGCCCACGCCAAGAACCCGCCCCAGACGCACCACAAGGCCAACGGGGAGAACCCGGGCGGTGGCGGCGGCTTCGACCAGGGCCCGACGCGTCCGTAGCGGTGAGGGCGCGGCGGACCGGTTCGTCCCGCGCGATCCGCGGCCGTCTGCGCCGCACCACCGTCGAACGGTGCGCCGGCCGCGCTTTATAGGGATCTCCCATTCGGCCTCCGCTGATGTTGTACCGCCGTACGTTGCCCGCTTCTCGGGCCGATTGTTACGTTTTTCCGGCCGGCACGCGTCGCCGGATTCGGTTTCGGCACATCAGCACTTCTCCTGTGGAGGGTCCAGTTGGCTGGAAAGCTCAAGAAACTCGCAGTGGTCGCCCTGGCCGCCGTCGGCATGGCGGTCGGGACGACCAGCGGCTCGGCCTATGCGATCGATAACGTGACGTGCAACAACAACGAGTTCGTGGCCGTCGATTTCCACTACGCCATTTCCGGCGATCAGGTGCACGCGTGTTTCGCCAACGCCGGCGACTTCTGGCTCTGGGACCAGTACGCGCAGGGCATGTACGTCACCAAGATCTGGACCGGGAACAACCGTGTCCAGTGGTTCGGGGACCAGCGGTGGCAGCCTTCCGAGGCGATCGGCAAGAACACCGCCATGTTCTGGCCGAATTACCCTGGTGGGGTGAAGATAGAGGCGATCCGCATTCTCTGAGCCGTCCGTGGAACACGGCCTCATTGTATGTGACGGCGAGTAGCAGCCAAAAACAATGAGGCTTTCCGCGCCCAATGCGGTCCGGTCCACCGTCTCACAGCGGAGATGCGCACATTCTGCGGTATTGCAGGGCCCACCAGATTTCGAACGTGGTCTCCGTGTTCTGGAGGTCTGCCCGGGTCAGCGCGGCGAAGCGGTCCAAGCGGTAGCGGAGCGTGTTGACGTGGATGGACAGCGCGGCGGCGGCCTCGGGGATCGACCGTCGCCGGGACAGATAGGCTTCGACGCTGGTGAGCAGGGTGTCGCCGATGGCGCTCTCCGCCTCCACCGGTGCGATGTACCGGGCGTGCAGGTGCTTCCCCAGCTCCGGGTCGTTCACCACGGGCAGCCGCAGCGCCATGCGCCGGCGGTCCACGATCCCGCGGTGGCCGAACCGGGTCGCCGCCTCGAGCAGCCGCGTGGCCTCGGCGAATCCGTCGTGCAACTGCGACAGGCCGGCCGGGCCGGCCAGCCCGGCCGTGACGTCGTCGGCCAGCTCGCCGGTGACGGGGCGGGACAATACGGTTGCGGCGTCACCGCCGTAGGCGCCGGCCAGGACCGTGTGCCGCGGACCGGCCGCACGTTCCAGCATGCGGGTGAGCGCTAAGGGGTCGGTACTCGCCGACCGGGCCCGCAGCACCCAGTACCGACGGTCTGCGGCGAGCCCGAATCCGGCCCCCGCCGCGACCATCTGCTCGGTCGTCATCGTGCCCTCCAGCACATGGGCGAGCAGGGCCGTCCGCTGCCGCTCCGCACGACGGGTGAGGTCCAGCCCGGCTTCCCGGTGACCGGCGAGCAGCTCGTCGCCGTAGTGGTCGCCGAGCCGCCAGATCCGCTCGACGCCGAGCAGCATGGCGTCGGTGGAGACGCCCTGGTCCCGGGCGATCCGGAGGAACTCGTCACGTAGCAGGGCGATGCCGTGGCGGTAGGCGGCCAGGACGTCGGCGACGGGAACGCCCTGCAGCGCCCGGCGCCGTCCGGTCTCCCGCTCGTCCCGCGCCACCTCGTCGCCGGGGTGTTCCTCGCCTCGAAGGGCGGCGGTCACGCGGACGACATCGCGGTGCACGGACTGCCGGACCTCCGGCGCCGGGACCACGCTATACGAGCCGATCCCGGCGGTCGCCTCACACTGCGCGGTCGCCAGATCCCCGGCCCGCAGCAGCAGCTTCCCGGCCACCAGAGCGAGCTGGGCCTTGAGCGATGCGGACATGTTCCGCCCCCTATCCCTCGGTGTCGCATGAACGGTCCGGTCCCCACGGACGACGCGGCCGACCATGACGGTGGCGCGCGGACATCGGTCGGCGAACGGGCCACACGTTCCGTGGCTCGGGGACGCTTCGAACGCTAGGGGTTCGGCGGGCCCGGATCGTCACCGCGCGGTGGGCGATTGCGTGTAGCCCGTGGAGGGGACAGGGGCTCCCGCCGTAGCCCGCACAGGGGACAACGGTTCTCGCCGGGCGGTCAGCCGAAGGTGACCGGTCCGTTCGGGGTGTCCACGGTGAAGGAGAGCGCGGCCGGCCCCGCGGTGAGCCGCAGCGAGGTGCCCAGTGCGGCCAGCCGGTCACGCACCGCCTCCGGGTCGGGCGCCGAGGCCGACACCGCCAGCAGCGGGGCGACCGGCAGCCCCGAGGAGGCCGGATGGAGGGAGTCGCCCCAGTCGATGAGGAACGGCACGGGATCCGGGGCTTCCCCGGGGCCGGCGCCGGTCAGCCGCCACCGCAGCACGGTGCCGTCCGGCGTGCGACGGCTCATGAGCCGTACCGGACCCGGGTCGTGGCCGCGCGCCCGGACCGCGGCCAGCGCCGCGTCCAGATCGGGCGGGCTGATCGCCCACGTGAGCACGGCGGGCCCGGTCGGCCGGTCGACGCCGAAGGGGCGCGGTCCGATGGGCTCCGGCTGCTCCGGATCAGGGCCGATGATCTCCAGATAGCTCCGGCCGCCCAGGCCCACCAGATGGTTCCGCGTGCCCAGCCCGGGGTGCGCCCCGCCGGGCGCGGGGGTGATCCCGGTCCGCCGGGCGAAGCCGGCGACCGCCGCGGCCAAGTCCGGTGTGGCGAGGACGAGATGGTCCAGCAGCGGCGGAACGGCGTTCATCGGCCGGACGTTACGGGATCGGCCCGCCCGGGGGAACGCCTGTGCGGCACCATGGGGGACATGATCCGTGCCGCACGCGCCCTGCCGCTGCTCCTGCTCCTGCCCGCGCTGCTCACGGCGTGCGGGACCGAGAAGGCGGACCCGGGCGACGTGACGGCCGGTGCAGGCACCCGGACGACCGGGACCGGTGCCGGGACCGGGAAGGCGGCGGCCGGGGGCGCCCGGGCATCGGCGTCCGCCGCGCCCGGACAGGCCGAACTGGACGAGCGGCTGCGGGCCTTGGGCATCGCGCCGGAACTCGTGTACGTCACCGACGTACCGGGCTTCACGCCCGCGCAGCAGTCCCTCGGGGTCAACGGCGACGACGGCTTCTCCCTCTCGTACTGGGCTCGGAACGGCGCCGTCCTGCACCTCTACGCGGAGCGGGGCAGCGCCGCCGACTGCCCGGAGGGGTATGTCTGCCTGGCGCCGGCGAAGGGGCACGTGGTCCGCATCAGCGGCGAGAAGACCGCACCCGGCGTGCTGCGGCGGGCCGCGGACGCCGTCCACCGTCCCGCACCCACGGAACTGGCCGGTCTCCTGCCGCCGCCCCGCACGGCGACGGCCCCGGTGGAGCGCGGCGACCTCCCGCCGTACGGCGACGGAGCGCCCGACAACAGCGTGGGGGAGGGCGGTTGACCGGGCCGGGCACCGGAGCGGCCGGCGGAGCGGCCGGCGGTGCCGGAACGGAGCCCGGTGGTGCCGGGACGGAGTCGGCCGGACCGGGGGCCCCGGGTGCGCCCGCCCGGCTGCTCCTGTACACCCGCACCGCCGACTACCGCCACGACTCCCTCCCGGACGCCGTGGCCGCCGTCCGGGCGCTCGGCCGGTTCGCCGTGGAGCACACCGAGGACCCCGCGGACCTGGAGCGCCCGCTGGACGGGTTCGCGGCCGTGGTCTTCCTGTCCACCAGCGGAGAGGTGCTGACACCGGCCGGACGCGAGCGGCTGGCGCAGTACACGCGGTCGGGCGGCGCGTTCGCCGGGGTGCACGCGGCGGCCTGCACCGAGTACGGGTGGCCGTACTACGGCCGGCTCCTCGGCGCCCGCTTCACCCGCCACCCCGCCTACCAGCCGGGCCGGGTCCTCGTCGCCGACCCCGGCCATCCCGCCACCCGGCGGCTGCCGGCCGTGTGGGAGTTCACCGACGAGTGGTACGACTTCGACCGCGCCCCGGGCGGCCGGGCCCGGGTGCTGCTGCGCGCCGACGAGACGTCGTACGACGGCGGCGGGATGGGCGCGAACCATCCGCTGGCCTGGTGCCGTGAGCGCGGCCCGGCGGGCGGACGGGTGTTCTACACGGCCCTCGGGCACGCCCCCGGCGCGTACCGCGACCCGGACTTCCTGGCGCACCTGAACGGCGGGCTCACATGGGCGGCGGGCCGCGCCGAGTGACGTTTCTGCGGTGAACCCGTTCCTCCGTTGGGGTGACTAAAGGTCGCGTACAGGGATGGTCACGTGTCTATCTAGAGATGCTCTTGTCTTGGCAAAGGGCGTCGGGACGCGCGGTCCGTCCCCGCCCGCGTCACCTCCCACAGAAGGAGCCGGACCTTGACTTACGGTAAGAAGCTGCGCGCACGCATCGCCGGGCCCGGGACCACACCGCTGATCGGCGTGTACGACATGTACTCGGCGTCGATCGCGGCCAAGCACTACGACGGGATGTTCGTCTCGGGCTTCGGCTTCGCGGCCTCGTACTACGGGCTGCCGGACATCGGATTCATCGCCTGGCCGGACATGGTGGCCTTCGTGCAGCGGCTGCGGGGCGCGTTCCCCCACCACCATCTGCTGGTCGACATCGACGACGGGTACGTCGACCCGGAGGTCGCCTGTCACGTCGTGGAGGGACTGGAGCGCATCGGCGCCTCCGGCGTGATCCTGGAGGACCAGAAGCGGCCCCGCCGCTGCGGTCACGCCGACGGCAAGCAGGTGCTGCCGCTGGACGAGTACCTGGAGAAGCTGAACAAGGTCCTGGAGACCCGCAAGGACCTGGTCGTCGTCGCCCGCACGGACGCCACCGACGAGCACGACATCCTGCACCGCGCCGAACGGCTGGCGGCCACCGACGCCGACGTGGTGCTGGTCGACGGGGTGCGCAGCGTCGAGTGGATCAAGCGGATCCGGGAGGTCGTCGGGGACAAGCCGCTGCTGTTCAACCAGATCGCCGGCGGCAAGTCGCCCCGGCTCTCCCTCGGCGAGCTGTCCGGCCTCGGCGTGGACGTCGCCATCTACAGCACCCCCTGCCTGTTCGCCGCGCACGAGGCCATGGACACCGCGCTCACCGGCCTGAAGGAGGCCGACGGCCGGCTGCCCGAGGTGGACCCCGCGAGCGGGGTGGGCGTGCAGGCGTCCACCAGCCTGCTGGAGCGCAACATCGCCCCCGAGCGGCTCACTCCCGAGGGCGTGGGCGTGTGAACCGTGCCGTGTCCCGGCTCGGCATGGCCACGACGGCCGCCGCCGCGCTCCTCGGGGCCGGTGCCGCACCCGTCGTCGCGTCCGACAGCCTGATCACCGTGATCGACAACTCCCATGCCGACTCCTGGCTCGAAGTCGATCGCGCGGCCAATGTGCAGAACGGCAGCGGCACCGCCGGCAGCGACCACGACGGCAGCGCCGTGGACGTGGTGGAGGCCCTCGTCGCCGCCGGCGGCCGGGGCGGGGAGGACTGAGGGACGACGGACTCCGACGGCGGCCGGGCACCCCGTGCGGGGAGTGCCCGGCCGTCACCGCCTCCCGGCGGCCCGGCTCAGTCCTCCGTGACAGGGGCGGCCGCGCTCGTCCAGCTCGACGTCCTCCTCCGGGTCGTGCTCGTCGGCGGGCGCGGCCACGGTGACCCGCTGCGGTCCGGGGGCGAGCGTGCGGCCGCCGGTCTGGGCCGCGCCATAGCCGGTGGGCAGGGCTGCCGCGGCCACGGCGAGGGCCGCAGCGATACGCGTGGTGTGGTTCATGCCCGGCCAACGACCCGCGCGGCGGCGGGGTCACCGCCCGGCGGCCCGGGAAGACGGAGTGACGCGGAGGCCGCGCCTCACGCCCCCTCCGGCGGCCTGGGCGGCACCTGCGTGCAGCGGAATACATCCGGGCGTGGTGGCGCTCTTATGTGAACGGTGCACGCACCGCTGTGCGCGTGCGCGGGCGCGGTGAAGGGCGGGTGGCGATGACGGCAGACCAGACGGGCCCCGTGGTCGGAACGCCTCACGGAGCCGTACGCGGCCGGTACGAGGGGGGAGTGGCCGTTTTCCGGGGCATCCCGTACGCCGCGCCGCCCTTCGGTCCCCGGCGGTTCCGGCCGCCCCGGCCGCCCGAGCCGTGGGGCGGCGTCCGGGACGCCGCCGCCTTCGGGCCGACCGCGCCGAAACCGCCGTACTCGGAGGCCTTCGCGCCGTACCTGTCCGACCCGGCCGTTCCCGGCGACGACTGCCTGAACCTCAACGTCTGGACGCCCGAGCCCGGCCCCGGCGCCCGCCTCCCGGTGCTGGTCTGGCTGCACGGCGGCGCGCTGACCAGGGGCTCGTCGGCGGTGCCGGTGTACGACGGCGCCGCCTTCGCGCGCGACGGGGTGGTGTTTGTGTCGGTCAACTACCGGCTGGGCGTGGAGGGCTTCGGACTGTTCCCGGACGCGCCCCCGAACCCCGGCCTGTGGGATCAGTTCGCCGCGCTGTGCTGGGTGCACGAGACGATCGCGGCCTTCGGCGGCGACCCCGGCCGGATCACCCTGTGCGGCCAGTCGGCCGGCGCCATCGGCACCGGAGTCCTGCTCGCCGCGCCCCGCACGCGCGGGCTGATCCGGCGGGCGGTGCTGCAGAGCGGTCCGCCCGAGGTCGCGGACCGGGACAAGGTGCGGCGCATGGTGCGCCGGATGGCCGCCCGGCTGCGGATTCCCGCCACCGCCGAGGCGTTCGCCGCCGTCGACCGCGTCCTGCTGCTGCGCACGCAGGCCGAGGTCGGCCGGCTCAGCAGCCCGGTGCTGGGCGGCCCGGCGTTCGGCATCGTCGTGGACGGCGACCTCGTACCCCGCGACCCGCTGAAGGCGCTGACCGACGGCACCGCCGCCCCGGACGCCGAACTGCTGATGGGCTGGACCCGGGACGAGTACCGGCTGTGGCTGGTGCCCGGCGGGCTGCTGGAGCGCGTCGACCGGCTCGGTGCGGTCGCCCTGGCCGGGGCCATGGCCCGCTGTCGCGCCGGACACGAGATCCCGCGCGGCTACCGCGCCCTGCGCCCCGGCGCCGGAACCGCCGAGATCGTCGGCCAGATGGTCACCGACCACCTGCTGCGGGTGCCGCTGCACCGGCTCGCCGACGCCCGGCCCGGCAGCAGCTATCTGTACGAGTTCGCCTGGCCGTCCCGGCTGCCCGGTCTCGGCGCCTGCCACGCGCTGGAACTGGGGTTCGTCTTCGGCACCGGAGACCTGCCCGAGGCGAAGAAGCTGGCCGGCGAGGGCGCCCCGCGCGCGCTGTCCGAGGCGATGCACACCGCCTGGGTGCGGTTCGCGGCGACCGGGGACCCCGGCTGGCCGGCCTGGGACGCCACCCACCCGGTCCGGGTCTTCGGCGACGGCGACCCGCACACCGTGTACGGGCCACGGGACGCGGAGATCGCCCTGTGGACGGCCGCCGCCACCGTCCCGGAACCCCCGCGCCAGGCCGTGCCCCGCGCGCCCGGCGCGGAACTCGCCGCCGCGATGCGCCGGTTGCGCGATTCGGTGGGCGCCCTGCGGCATTGAAACACCGCCCGGTGGGCGCCCTGCGACACGGGTACGTCGTTCAGCGGCGGCCGGGTCGCCGGACCGGGTCCGCGACCGCGCGGGGGAGCGGTCCCGGCGGTGCGGAGGGCGGTGCGCGCGCCGGTGGCGCGGCACGGGCCGAACGCTCAGGGGCCGGCCGGGAGGTGCCGCCGGTGCGCCTGGGGCGTGCCGGCCGTGCGTCCGTGCTGGCTGGGCGGTGCCCGCCGCTGGGCCCGGGGCCTGTCGGCCCCGCGGCTGTGTTGGCCGGGTGGTGCCCGCCGGTGGGCCCGGGGCGTGTCGGCTATGTGTCCGTCCGGCCGGGTGGTGCCCGCCGGTGCGCCTGGGGCGTGTCGGCTATGTGTCCGTCCGGCCGGGTGGTGCCCGTCAGTACGCCCGGGGCACGCCGGCTACGTGCCCGTCCGGCCGAGTGGTGCCCGCCGGTGCGACTGGGGCCTGCCGGGCACGCGTCCGTGCCGGCTGGGCGGTGCCCGCCGGTGCGCCCGGGGCCTGTCGGCCGCGCGTCCGTGTCGGCCTGCGCGGGTACGCCGGTCCCTCCCGGGACCGCCCCCCGCCGGACCCCGCGCTCCGCGGGAAGAGCGGCCTCAGACGGCCGCCACCGTGTGCGCCAGGGCTTCGATCGCCTCCGGGCCCACTCGGCAGCAGCCTCCGATCAGCCGGGCGCCCGCGGTCCGCCAGGCGTTCACCTGCTCCGCGTCGAACGTGGTCCGCCCCCGCCAGGCCCGGGCCCGGGCGTCCCAGTCCTCGCCGCTGTTGGGGTAGACGACGACCGGTTTGCCGGTGACCCGCGCCGCGGTCTCCACGGCGGGCCCGACGTCCGCCGGCGCGCAGCAGTTCACCCCGACCGCGATCACCTCGTCCGCACCGGCGGCGAGCGCGAACGCCTCCTCCAGCGGCTGGCCGGCCCGCGTCCGCGCTCCGTCGACCGTGTACGACAGCCAGGCCGGCACCCCCAGTCCGCGCACCGCCCGCAGCAGCGCGGCGGCCTCGTCGGTGTCCGGGACGGTCTCCAGTGCCAGCACGTCCGGCGCGGCGGCGGCCAGCGTCTCGAGCCGGGGCCGGTGGAAGCGCTCCAGCTCCGCCACGCTCAGTCCGTACCGGCCCCGGTACTCCGAGCCGTCCGCGAGCATCGCGCCGTACGGTCCGACCGACGCCGCCACCCACAGCGGGCGCCGGATGCCGGTGTCCGCCGCCTGCCGGGCCGCCGTGCGGGCCAGTTCCACGCTGCGGGCGAGCAGCCGCGCGGCCCGCGCGCGGTCCAGGCCGCGCCTGCCGAAGCCTTCGAAGGTGGCCTGGTAGCTGGCGGTGATCGCCACGCTCGCGCCGGCGCGGAAGTAGGCGAGGTGGGCCTCCGTGACCGCCTCGGGCCGCTCGGCGAGCAGCCGCGCCGACCACAGCTCGTCGCTCAGGTCGTGCCCGGCCGCCTCCAGTTGGTTGGACATGCCGCCGTCGAGGACGACCGTCCCGGCGGCGAGGGCGGCGGCGAGGCCGATGGAGGTGTCGTCGCTGGTCATGACACGACGCTAGTCGACGCGGTGCGCGGCCGGCGCGGGAGGATGCCGGACGGGGGTGCGGGCGGGCGGGAAGCGCCCGGCGCCCGGCCACGGTGCCGTCGGCCGCGGGCCTGGTCCGTGACGAACCGTTCGGCCGGGGTCTGGTGCCCGCGGGGGCGGTACGGGTGGGATGGACGCCCGGGGCGCTCCGGCCGGAACCGGGGCGTCCCGGGTTCCCCGTCGAGGAAGGACGGCCACCGCCGTGATCGAACTGCCCGAGGACGACCGCGAGACCAGTCCGTACACCGGCTACACCCGCGCCCACTGGGAGGCCGCGGCCGACGCGCTGCTCGCCGCCGTCGAGCCGTACGCCAGCCCCGACCGCGCGCTCTACCACCTGCCCGGCGACCACGTCAGCCACTCCGGCCGCCTCTCCGACGGCCTGGAGGGCTACGCCCGCACCCTGCTGCTGGCCGCGTTCCGCCGGGACGAGACCGCGCTCGGCCGGTACGCCGAGGGCCTCGCCGCCGGCCCCCGCGGCGTCTGGCCCGGCATCACCGACCGCAGCCAGCCGCTGGTCGAGGCCGCCTCGATCGCGCTCGCCCTGCGGCTGACCCGGCCACTGCTGTGGGACCGCCTCGACGACGCGGTGCGCGGGCGGACCGCCGACTGGCTGGCGGACGCGCTCACCGCCGTGCCCTGGCCGTGCAACTGGGAGCTGTTCCCGGTCACCGTCGGCGGCTTCCTCGCCGGGATCGGCCACCGCGAGAAGGAGGCCCGCGAGGCGGTCGACCGCGGCCTGGAGCGGATCGAGCGCTGGTACGCCGGCGACGGCTGGTACACCGACGGCGACGGCCGGAAGTTCGACTACTACAACGGCTGGGCCCTGCACCTGTACCCGGTCCTGCACGCCTGGCTCGCCGGCGACGCCGGCCTGCTCGCCCGCTACGGCCGCCGGCTCTCCCGCCATCTCGCTGACTACGCCCGCCTGTTCGGCGGCGACGGCGCCCCGCTGCGCCAGGGCCGCTCGCTGACCTACCGGTTCGCCACGGCGGCCCCGCTCTGGCTGGGCGCGCTGACCGGGCACACGCCCCTGCCCCCGGGACAGACCCGGCGCCTGGCCTCCGGAGCCCTGCGGTACTTCGTCGACGGCGGCGCGGTCGACGAGCGGGGCCTGCTGCCGCTGGGCTGGTTCGGCCCGGACACCTCGCTCGTGCAGAGCTACTCGGGCCCCGCCTCGCCGTACTGGGCCAGCAAGGGCTTCCTCGGCCTGCTGCTGCCGCCCGGGCACGAGGTGTGGACGGCACCGGAGGAACCGGCGCCGGCCGAACGCGCCGACGCGGCGCACCCGGTGCCCGCGGCCAACTGGCTGCTCCAGTCCACCGCTTCGGACGGACTGGTCCGGCTGCACAACCACGGCAGCGAGGACGCGCGGTACGACCCGTACTACACCCGGCTCGCCTACTCGACCGCCACCGCGCCCGTGCCGTCGTACGACAACAGCGTGCTCGTCGGCGGCGAACCGGGCCGCACGGGGATCGAGCCGCTCGGCACGGGCGCGGACTGGGCCGCCTCCCGGCACACCGTGTGCGCCGGGATCACCGTCACCACGCTGGTGGCGGTCCGGGGTGCCGTGGAGGTGCGGGCCCATCTGGTGGCGGGCGCGGCCCCCGGGACACCGGTGCGGGTGACGGGCTGGCCGGCCGGGGACGGCGTGCACGCCGAACTCGCCCCGGCCGTCGGTCTGTCGGCGGAGCTGACCGGGGCCACCGGGGCCGACGGCGAGCCGGCGCTCTTCGTGGCGCTGGCCCGGCTCACCGGGGAACCCGAACCGGCGCCGCTCGCGGAGCTGGTGTCCGTGGCGGTACGGGCGGAGGCGGGCGCCGGGCAGGACCGCGAGGTGCGGGTGAGCTGGGCGGAGGGCCCGGCCGCCGTCTTCCGGTTCACCCCGGCGGTCGGGAGCGCCTGGTCGGTCACGCCGGGCTGAGCGGGCCCCCGGACCGTCCGGGGCCCCGCGCGCCGGCCGGTCCGGCCTCGGCTCGCCGCCGTACCGCGGGGCGCCGGGCGCGGCCGTGGACGCGGCGGCCGGCCGTCCCGGGCGGGACGGCACTCTCCTACGACTGCGTCCGCTACGACCGCGTCCGTTACGACCGCGTACGCGCGCTCGGGCGCAGCGTCTCGGTGAGCAGGTCCGCGAAGTGCGCCGGGTGGTCGAGGGCGCCCAGGTGCCCGCCGGGGAACTCGGTGAAGGCGCATCCCAGCCGCCCGGCGACGGCCTCGGCCGTGCGGTGCAGGAGCTGCCCGCGCGAGTCGGTGCCGGCGGCGACGGTGAGCCGGCCGGGGAAGGGCGGCACGGCGGGCGCGTACCGGGTGAACGGGCGCAGCACCCGGCCCAGGAAGACGCCCATCGGGGTCGCCGACCCGCCCTCGGCGGCCGGCCGCGGCTCCGTGTCCAGCCGTCCGATCAGCTCGGCCCGCCGCGCCGCCCCGTCCGGCAGCACCGTCACGCACGGCGGCTCGTGCGCGACCACGTGCGCCAGCCGCTGCGGATACCGGGCCAGCAGGTCGAGGACCGCGATGCCGCCGGAGCTGGTGCCGCACGCGTACGCCGTGTCGCCGGCCGGCAGCACCTCCTCCAGCACCCGCCGCGCGCCCTCGCTCCAGTCCGCGACCCGCTGCTCGGCGACCGGCTCGCCGAGCCGGCCGTGCGCGAGGCCCAGCGGGTCGTACGTCACCACGGTGAAGCGCGTGGCCAGCCGGTCGGTGAGCGGTCCGAGTCCCATCGGGTGCCCGGCCCCGCCCGGCACCAGCAGCAGCACGGGACCGCGCCCCGTCACCTCGTAGAACGGCGTGTCAGACATCGTCGCGCTCCTCCCGCTTCTCCTGCTCCGACCGGTGCTCCCGGGGCCAGTGGCTGAGGGCGAGGTGCAGGGCCTCGACCGCCTTGTCCCAGGAGGCGCGTACGTCCCGGTCCGCGCCGAAGCCGCCCGCGCTCTCCAAGACGCAGTAGCCGTGGAAGGTGCTGCGCAGCAGCCGCACCGCGTCCGTGAGGTCCGGTTCCGCCAGGCCGTAGGCGCGGAGCATGCCGTAGGTGATCTCGGCGGTGCGGCGCAGCGCGGGGGAGTCGGCGATCAGGGCCTGGTCGACGCGGAGCTGGGTGGCCGCGTACCGGCCGGGATGTTCCAGGGCGTAGGCACGGTAGGCGCCGGCGAACGCCGTCAGCGCCTCCTTGCCCGCCCGGCCGGCCACGGCCGCCGCGATCCGGTCGATCAGCTCCCCGCCCGCGTACAGCGCGAGCCGGGTGCGCAGGTCCTGGAGCGAGCGGACGTGCGAGTACAGACTCGCGTCCTTGACGCCGAAGCGGCGGGCCAGCGCCGAGACGCTGACGCGGTCGAGACCGACCTCGTCCGCCAGTTCGGCGGCCCCCGCCACCAGCCGCTCCGCGCTGAGCCCCGCCCGTGCCATACGCCCGCCTCCTTGGATGTCTAGGCGTCATCCTAGAGTATCTAGGAAACGGGTGAGGAGGTCCCGTCGGCCGCGGAGAAGACGAAGGAGAACCGGGCCGGTTCGGCGCGCAGGTGGTACCGCGGCAGCGGGCCTGGGCCGCACGACTGGGAGCCGATGCCGTGCTGGCCGTGGTCCAGGTTGACCCACACGTCCCCGGTGGCCGGCACCAGATCCGTGCGGTGGGTCGCGGCGTCCAGCAGCTCCGTCGGCCAGCGGCGGGCGGTGAGGAAGAACGCCGGGTCGCCCTCGACGCGCAGTCCGCCCAGCTCGGCCCAGCGCACGTCGATCCGGGCGCCGTTCTCCTGGGGGCGCACGTACGGCGTCTGCAGCGCGTCCACGGTCGACTCCCAGCGGCCGGTCAGCGCCGCCGCCCTGGTGTCCGGGTACGCCTCGCCCGGGCCGCCGCCGTACCAGCGCACCCGGTCGGCGGCCGGCAGGCGCAGGCGGACGCCGAGGCGGGGCAGCGGGACGGTCCAGTCGCCGTCCGGGACCGTGGACACCGTCAGCCGGAGCCGGTCCCCGTCCGAGGTCCACCGGTACTCCGTCCTCAGCCCCGGCTCCCGGCCGGCCGGCGCCACCCGGGTACGGACCGTCAGGGCGTCCGCGCCGGCCTCCACCGCGTCCAGGCGGTGCCGCATCCGGTGCAGGCCCAGCTTCCGCCACAGCGTCCCGTAGCGCGGGCCGCTCTGCCAGGCGGCGCCGTCGTCGTTGTCCGTGGTGGCCCGCCACACGTCCAGCCGCAGCTCCGTGACGGACACCGCGCCGACGCTGCGCAGCGCGCCGGTCCGGGCGTCGAACACGGCCGGGCCCAGCGTGACGGTCCCGTCGCCGGGCACCGGCCGGGCGGTCGCGGCGACCCGCGGCGTGCGGCGCCCCGACACCGGGAGCTGGCCCCAGGCGACCACGTGGTCCGCCGGCGCCCACGAGGTGCCGGCGGCGAGCCGGGCCCGGACGGTCCACCAGGCCTCGCCGTCCGGCGCGCCGTTCGGCACGGCGGGCAGTTCGACGGCGGCGGACTCGCCGGGGGCCAGCGGGGGCACCGTCAGGGTGCCGGAGCCGGCGGGCTCGCCGTCGACCTCGTAGGACCAGGTGAAGGCCAGCGCCGACAGGTCCGCGAAGTCGTACCGGTTGGTGACGCGGACGGCGCCGGCCGGGCCGTCGCCGGTGATCGCGACCGGCTCGATCACCTTCTTGTACTCGACGAGGCCGGGCGAGGGCCGCCGGTCCGGGAACAGCAGGCCGTCGCAGACGAAGTTGCCGTCGTGCAGCTCCTCGCCGAAGTCGCCGCCGTAGGCGTAGCCCAGCTCCGGATGGGCGATGCCGTGGTCGATCCACTCCCAGACGAAGCCGCCCTGGAGCCGGTCGTGGGTGTCGAACAGCCACTGGTAGTCGGCGAGTCCGCCCGGCCCGTTGCCCATGGCGTGGGCGTACTCGCACAGGAGGAACGGCAGGGCGCGGCGCCGGTGCGGGCCGCCGTCCAGGCGCCGGCCGATCCGCTCCACCTCGGTGTGGTCCGCGTACATCCGGGAGTACACGTCGGTGTCTCGGCAGGTGGGGTCGCCCTCGTAGTGCAGCAGCCGGGAGCCGTCCCGGGCGCGGATCCACTCGGCCATCGCGGTCAGGCCCCGCCCGGTGCCGGCCTCGTTGCCCAGCGACCAGACGACCACCGACGGATGGTTCTTGTCCCGCTCGACCATCCGAGCCGCCCGGTCGAGCAGGGCCGGCGTCCAGCGGTCGTCGTCGACGGGGTTGTCCCGCCAGCCCTGCTCGGTGAAGCCGTGCGTCTCCAGGTCGCACTCGTCGATCACCCACAGGCCGTACTCGTCGCACAGGTCGAGGAAGGCCGGGTGCGGCGGATAGTGGGAGGTGCGGACCGCGTTGACGTTGTGCCGCTTCATCAGCAGCACGTCCTCGCGCATGGTCGCGTGGTCCAGCGCCCGGCCCTTCTCGGGGTGCCACTCGTGCCGGTTGACGCCCTTGAACAGCACCGGACGGCCGTTGACCTTGATCAGGCCGTCGGCCAGTTCGACGGTGCGGAACCCGATGCGCAGCGCCACCCGCTCGCCCCCGGCGGCCAGCACGCCGTCGTACAGCCGGGGTGTCTCCGCCGACCACGGCTCGGCCGGCACCGTCACCGGCTCGCCGGTCGCCGTGTCGACGCCGAGTTCCGGGACGGACACCCGGCCGGCCACGTCGGCGTCGACCCGCAGGGTGCCCTCGCCGGTGGTGTGGTCGTACGAGGCGTGCACGAAGAAGTCCCCGACGCCGCCCGGCGGCCGGTGCAGCAGCGTGACGTCCCGGAAGATGCCCGGCAGCCACCACTGGTCCTGGTCCTCCAGGTACGAGCCCGCCGACCACTGGTGGACACGGACGGCCAGCACGTTGCGGCCGGGCTCCAGCAGGTGCCCGACCGCGAACTCGTGCGGCAGCCGGGAGCCCTTGAACTCGCCGAGGTCCGTGCCGTTCAGCCAGACGCGGGCGCAGGACTCCACCCCGTCGAAGCGGAGCACGGCGCCGCCGTCCGCGGGCCAGCCGGCGGGCAGGGCGAAGACGCGCACGTGGTCGCCGGTCGGGTTCTCCGTCGGCACCCGGGGCGGGTCGACCGGGAACGGATAGAGGTGGTTGGTGTAGACGGGCGAGCCGTGGCCCTGGAGTACCCAGTGGCCGGGCACGGAGACCTCCGCCCAGCCGCCGGTGTCGAAGTCCTGCGCCGCGAAGGAGTCGTCCTCGGCGTCGGCCGTGTCCGACAGCCGGAAGCGCCAGCGCCCGTTGAGGGACAGGGAGGGGGAGTCGCAGGCCGCGTACCAGGCGCGGGGCGGCAGCGCCCCGGAGCCCGGCGAGACGTCCTCGACGTACGCGGTGGTCGTGCGGACGGACATGGGTCTCCTAGCTCAGCCCGCGCTGCCGGTCTGCGCGATCCCCGCACCAGCCGGCGCTGGAGGAAGAGGAACACCGACAGCAGGGGCAGGATCGAGAGGGCGGTCGTGACGGTCTGGTGGGTCAGTCGTCGAGGAGTTCCCGTACGAAGGTGTTGGTGAACGTGCCCGTGGGGTCCAGGGAGCGGGCCAGGGCGCGGAAATCGCCGAGCCGCGGGTACCGGTCACGGAGGTCCGCCGCCGGTATCCCGTACACCTTCCCCCAGTGCGGGCGCGGATCGAAGGGGGCGAGCGCCTCCTCCAGCCGGCGCACCACCGGCAGCACCGCCGCCTCGTCGCGCACCCAGGTGAAGTGCAGCGCCACCGAGTCCCGCGCGTACGCCGGGCTCAGCCACTGCGCGTCGGCGGCGACCGTGCGCACCTCGCAGATCTGGAGCACACCGGCGACCGTGTCCCGGATGCCGTCGACCGCGTGCAGCGCGTCGAGGGCCGCCGCGCGGGGCAGCAGGTACTCCGACTGGATCTCCTCGCCGCTGCTCGGCGTGAACTCCGCCCGGAAGTGCGGCAGCCGCTCGTGCCAGGGGCCCGGTACGCCGAGCTGCCGGGTGCAGTTGGCCGCGGGCATCCCCGGGACCGGGTGCACCGCCTCGGCCGCCGGCGCCGCCCACGGGAAGTCCACGGCCGGCTGGTCCGTCCGGCGCTTGACCCACACCTGCCTGAACCGCGGCCGCCGCCAGTCGGTGAACAGGCTCACGCTGTACGCCGCCGCCGACACCGCGGCGAAGTCCAGCCCGGCCAACGGCAGTTGCGTGAACACGTGCTGCTCGACCTCGTAGGCCGGCTCCAGGTCCAGGGTGAGCGCGGTGACCACGCCCAGCGCGCCGAGCGAGGTCACGGCGCCGTCGAAGCGGGCGTCGCCCCGGCGCAGCACCACCGTCGAGCCGTCGGCGGTCAGCAACTCCACCTCGCGCACCGCCGACCCGAGCGGACCGTTGCCCACGCCCGACCCGTGGGTGCCGGTCGCCACCGAGCCGGCCACCGAGATGTGCGGCAGCGACGCCATGTTGGCCAGGGCGAGACCCCGGGCGTGCACGGCACGGGCGAGTTCCGCGTACCGGACGCCGCCGGAGACCCGGACCGTACGGGCCGTGCCGTCCACGTCGATCACCGGCGGCAGACCGGCGACCGACACGAGCACGCCCTCACCGCCCGGATCGGCGATCCGGTTGAAGGAGTGCCCGCTGCCCAGCACCCGCACCTTCCCGCTGCCGGCCACCACGGCCCGCAACCCCTCGGCCGTGTCCGGCCGGTAGAACTCCTTGGCCGTATACGTGACGCTGCGCGCCCAGTTGGTGACCGTCTCCGGCATGTCTGCCATGGTTTCCTCCCCGCCTGCGGGTCCGTTGACCCTCTGGTTGGCCGGGACCTACCGTAGAGACCGATTGCTGTCCGTGCGTCGCCGAGCCGGAAGGCCCCCTCCTTGACCGAGCGCGTGCAGGCCCTGTTCGCCATGACGGCCGAGAACCTGCCGCTCGTCTTCCCGCCGGAACTGCTGGCCCGGCTGCGCGCCTGTGTGGACATCGATCCGGCCCTGGTGGCGCGGGACTTCACCGAGCCCCGGGTGCGCGCCGCCCTCGCCCGCACCGAGATCCTCGTCACCGGCTGGGGCTGCCCGCGCCTGGAGGCGGACGTGCTGGACGCGGCACCGCGGCTGCGCGCCGTGCTGCACGCGGCCGGCTCGGTCAAGGGCTTCACCGGCCCGGAGGTGTGGCGGCGGGGCATCGCCGTCTCCTCGGCCGCCGCGGCCAACGCCCTGCCCGTCGCCGAGTACACGCTCGCCATGATCCTGCTCACCGGCAAGGACGTCTTCGCGCTGCGCGACCGGCTGCGCGAGGGGCGCGCCTTCCCCTACGACGGCGTCCTGACCGGCGTCGGCAACCTCGGCCGCCGCGTCGGCGTGGTCGGCGCCTCCCGCATCGGCCGCCGCCTCATCGAACTGCTCCGCCCCTTCGACTTCGCGGTCGCGCTCGCCGACCCGTACGTGGACGCGCCGGAGGCCGCCCGCCTCGGCGTACCGCTGCTGCCGCTGGACGAACTGCTCGCCACCAGCGACACCGTCAGCCTGCACGCCCCGCACACCGCCGAGACCCGCCGTCTGATCGGCGCCCGCGAACTCGCCCTCATGCCCGACGGCGCGGTGCTGATCAACACCGCGCGCGGCGCCCTGGTCGACCACGAGGCGCTCACCGCCGAGCTGCGCGCCGGACGCCTCGGCGCCGTGCTGGACGTCACCGACCCCGAGCCGCTGCCCGCCGGCTCCCCGCTGTACGACCTGCCCAACGCCTTCGTCACCCCGCACCTGGCCGGCTCCCAGGGCAACGAGCTGGCCCGGCTCGGCCGGGTGGTGGTGGAGGAGGCCGAGCGGCTGTCGTCCGGCGCGGCGCTGCGGTACGCCGTGGACCGGGCGGAGCTGGAGCGGACGGCCTGACCGCACGGCCCGCCGCCGTACCCGGGCACGGCCCGCCGCCGTACCCGGGCACGGCCCGGCGCCGCCGTACCCGGGATAAGACCCGGGGCCGCCGTGCCGGAACACGTCACGTGCCGGGCGGGGACCCGGCACGGACGGGCCCGCGGCGGGGGCATACGGTGAGAGCCGTACGCCTGAACCGGGAGGAGAAAGACGAATGGGCAGTCGTACCGCGCTGGTCGAGGATCTGATGGAGCGGTTCCCGCAGGTGCCGCGGGAGGCCGTCGTCAAGGAGGACCTGCTGCGGGGCGGTGTCGCCTTCGACAAGTCCGCCCTGAGCGACAACGAGGCCGGGGACGTCAAGCCGAAGTCCTACTTCATCTTCTCCTTCGACCACGGCACCCTGCCCGAGCTGGGCGAGGCCGCGCTGCGCCGCCCCCCGGAGGAGATCATCCTCACCGGCGGGCCGTACGACCTGCGGCGCACGGTCGTCTCCGTGCGGGTGAACCCCGCCTCGCCCTACCGGGTCGCCGCCGACGAGGAGGGCCTGCTCGGGCTGTACCTCGACGGCCGGCGCATCGCCGACGTCGGCGTGCCGCCGATGCCCGAGTACTACCGGCACACCCTCTCCAACGGGAAGTCCGTGATGGAGGTCGCGCCGACCATCCAGTGGGGCTACCTGATCTATCTGACCGTCTTCCGGGTCTGCCAGTACTTCGGCGCCAAGGAGGAGTGCCAGTACTGCGACATCAACCACAACTGGCGCCAGCACAAGGCGGCCGGACGGCCGTACACGGGCGTGAAGGACGTCGAGGAGGTCCTCGAGGCCCTGGAGATCATCGACCGGTACGACACCCAGAAGGCGTCCACCGCCTACACCCTCACCGGCGGCGCGATCACCTCCAAGGTGGCGGGCCGGGACGAGGCCGACTTCTACGGCCACTACGCCAAGGCCATCGAGGAGCGCTTCCCGGGCCGCTGGATCGGCAAGGTCGTCGCCCAGGCGCTGCCCAAGGCGGACGTGCAGCGGTTCAAGGACTACGGCGTGCAGATCTACCACCCCAACTTCGAGGTGTGGGACCGCCGCCTGTTCGAGCTGTACTGCCCCGGCAAGGAGCGCTACGTCGGCCGGGACGAGTGGCACCGCCGGATCCTGGACTCCGCCGAGGTGTTCGGCGCCCGCAACGTGATCCCGAACTTCGTGGCGGGCGTGGAGATGGCCGAGCCGTTCGGCTTCACCACCGTCGACGAGGCCATCGCCTCCACCACCGAGGGCCTGCGCTTCTTCATGTCGCACGGCATCACGCCCCGCTTCACCACCTGGTGCCCGGAGCCCACCACACCGCTCGGCAAGGCCAACCCGCAGGGCGCGCCGCTGGAGTACCACATCCGGCTGCTCCAGGCCTACCGGCAGACCATGGACGACTTCGGCCTGTCCTCCCCGCCCGGCTACGGCCCGCCCGGCCCCGGCCGTGCCGTGTTCTCCGTCAGCTCCTTCATGGACAGCCTGCCCGCGGCCGCGACGGAACAGCGGCCGCAGGCACCGGCGCGGGGGTGAGCCGGACGGCCACGGCGGCCGGTCGCCGGAGGTGAACCGGCCGCTCGCCGGCCGGACGGGAACGTGACGGGCCCTGTGCCCCGCCGCGAGGTCTTCCGCGAACGGCGCGCCCCACGCGGTTCTCCGCGAACGGCGCGCCCCACGCGGCGGGTAGGGACCGGCCGCGCGGAAAAGCCGTTGACGCGCGGCCCCGCGCACGGGCTAGAGTTGCCCCGCACGCCACGGTGGTGTGCGCACACACGAGCGAGGACGAGGAGGTGTCGACCGATGGCTGTCACTGTGCCGGGCGCTGCCCGCATCCAGGAACGTCTCACGTCCACCTCCGTGGCCACCGGCTGAACCGGCCGCGCACCGTACGCGGCTGCCCGGGGCCACCCCTGTGAAGGGTCTGCCTTGACTTCCAGCTCCACCGCTTCCTCCGCGCTCGCTCCCTACGGCTGGGACGAGGCGTGGGCCGACGCGTTCGCCCCGTACGCCGCCGACGGGCTGCTGCCCGGCCGGGTCGTCCGGGTCGACCGCGGCCAGTGCGACATCGTCACCGCGGCCGGGACCGTCCGCGGCGACACCGAGTTCGTCGTGCCCCGCGACCCGATGAAGGTCGTGTGCACGGGCGACTGGGTCGCCGTCGACGCCGCCGGGGACCCCCGTTACGTGCGCGCGTACCTGCCGCGCCGCACCGCGTTCGTCCGCTCCACCTCCTCCAAGCGGTCCGAGGGGCAGATCCTCGCCGCCAACGTCGACCACGCCGTGGTCGCCGTGTCCCTCGCCGTGGACCTCGACCTGGGCCGCGTCGAACGCTTCCTCGCCCTCGCCTGGGAGTCCGGCGCGCAGCCCGTCGTCGTCCTCACCAAGGCCGACCTCGTGCCCGACCCGGTCACCCTGGCCCACCTCGTGCGGGACGTGGAGACCAGCGCGCCCGGCGTGCCCGTGCTCGCCGTCAGCGCCCTGCACGGTGACGGACTCGACGCTCTGGTGACGCTGGCCGGTGCCGGTACGAGCGTGCTGCTCGGCCAGTCAGGCGCGGGCAAGTCCACGCTCGCCAACGCCCTCGTCGGCGCCGACGTGATGGACGTCCAGGCCGCCCGTGATGTCGACGGCAAGGGCCGGCACACCACGACCACCCGCAACCTGCTCGCCCTGCCGGCCGGCGGGGTGCTCATCGACACGCCCGGACTGCGGGGCGTCGGCCTCTTCGACGCGGAGACCGGCGTCGGGCAGGTGTTCGCCGAGATCCAGGAACTCGCCGAGGACTGCCGGTTCCACGACTGCGCGCACGAGAGCGAGCCCGGCTGCGCGGTGCGCTCCGCCGTGGAGGACGGCGCACTCCCGCCGCGGCGCCTGGACAGCTACCGCAAGCTGATCCGGGAGAACCAGCGGATCGTCGCCAAGACGGACGCGCGGGTCCGCGCCGAGATCAAGAAGGACTGGAAGCGCAAGGGCGCCGAGGGCAGGGCGGCGATGGAGGCGAAGCGGGGGCGCTGGATGTAGGGAAACGACACCGGGCGCCGGGAGCAGGGCAGGCGGGAGTCCGGCCGGAGCGAGGCGTGGCGACACCCACACCTCCATGTCCGATTTCCGCTGGCCCGGCCCCCTCCCGGGGCCCACACTGGAGCATGTGAAGGACGAAGACAGCAGGTACGAGGCGGTGCGCAGCCGCGACGGGCGGTTCGACGGAGTCTTCTTCTTCGCCGTCGAGACCACCGGCATCTACTGCCGCCCGAGCTGCCCCGCCGTGACACCGAAACGGCACAACGTGCGGTTCTTCGCGACCGCCGCCGCCGCGCAGGGCTCCGGGTTCCGGGCCTGCCGGCGGTGCCGGCCGGACGCCGTGCCGGGCTCGGCGGAGTGGAACGTCCGCGCGGACGTCGTCGGCCGGGCCATGCGCCTGATCGCCGACGGCGTCGTGGACCGCGAGGGCGTCGCCGGACTCGCGGCACGGCTCGGCTACAGCGCCCGGCAGGTGCAGCGGCAGCTCACCACCGAACTGGGCGCCGGCCCCGTGGCACTGGCCCGCGCCCAGCGCGCCCACACCGCGCGCGTCCTGCTTCAGACCACCGCCCTGCCGGTCACCGAGATCGCGTTCGCCTCCGGGTTCGCCAGCGTGCGGCAGTTCAACGACACCGTCCGGGAGGTGTACGCCACGACACCGACCGGACTGCGGGCCGCCACCCCCCGGGACCGCGCCGCCCGCCGCACCGCACCGGCCACGGGCATCCCGCTCCGGCTCGCCCACCGCGGCCCCTACCAGGCGGCGCCCGTCTTCGACCAGCTCGCCCGCGAGGCCGTACCGGGCGTCGAAGAGGTGACCGGCGTCCCCGGCGCCCGCACCTACCGGCGCACCCTGCGGCTGCCGTACGGCACCGGCATCGCCGCCGTCCAGGAACGCGTCCGCACCCCCCGCGCCCGCACCGGCACCCGCCCGGGCGGCTGGCTCGACGCCCGGCTGCACCTCACCGACCCCCGGGACCTCACCACCGCCGTGCAGCGGCTGCGCCGGCTGTTCGACCTCGACGCCGATCCCTACGCCGTCGACGAACGGCTCGCCGCCGACCCGCGGCTCGCCCCGCTGGTCGCCGCCCGGCCCGGACTGCGTGTCCCCGGCGCCGTCGACCCGCTGGAACCCGCCGTGCACGCCCTGGCAGGACGGGACCGGGCCGAGTGGCTGGTCCGGCGCTACGGCAAACTGCTCGACGCGCCGCACGGCGGTCTCACCCACCTCTTCCCGGAGCCCGCGGCGCTCGCCGAGGCCGAGCCCGGCGGCCCGCTGGGCGCACTGGCCGCGGCCCTCGCCGACGGCGTGGTACGGCTGGACGCGGGCGCCGACCGGGACGGCGCCGAGGCGGCCCTGCTCGCCCTGCCCGGCATGGACCCGGACACCGTCGCCGCGTTGCGGGTCCGCGCCCTCGGCGACCCGGACACCGCCCCGTCGGGCACACCCGTCCCCGACGGCTGGCGGCCCTGGCGGTCGTACGCCGTGCAACACCTGCGGGTGGCGGGCGAGCCGCTCCCGTGACCGCCGGCCCGCCGGCCGCCCGCCTCCCGTCGGCCATCCGGCCGCCCGCCCCGCACCTGCCGACCGCCGAACCCACGATCGAAACGCCGAGGTACACCAGCCAGATGAGCACCGTCTACTGCACCCACCTGGACGCCCCCGTCGGGCGGCTGCTGCTCACCGCGGACGCCGAGGGCGCGCTCACCTCGGTGTCCGTGCCCGGGCAGAAGGGCGGCCGGACCGCCGAGGACGGCTGGCGGCACGACCCCGGCCCGTTCCGCGCCGCCGCCGACCAGCTCGCCGCGTACTTCGCCGGTGAGCTGACCGAGTTCCGGCTGCCGCTGCGGGCGGCCGGCACCCCGTTCCGGCAGCGGGTGTGGACCGCGCTGGACGAACTGCCCTACGGCGCCACCGTCACCTACGGGGAGATCGCCGCCCGGATCGGCGCGCCCCGCGCGGCCGTGCGTGCCGTCGGCGGGGCGATCGGCGCCAACCCGCTGCTGATCGTGCGCCCCTGCCACCGGGTCATCGGCGCGAACGGGACGATGACCGGCTACGCGGGCGGCGTGGAGCGCAAGGTGTGGCTGCTCACCCTGGAGGGTGTGCTCGGGTGAGCCGCCGCCCGCCGGAACCCTCCGCCCCGGCGCCCCGCGTTGCGCCGAGCGGGTGGACCGACCCCGTTGTTCCGGCGGGGCGCCCCGGCCGTGTGACACGGTCGCCTGCGACGGGCCACGGGGGAGTCCCCGGGGGTGCCGGGGAAGGGCGGGCACACATGGCCATGGTCGTACGGGTCCTCGCGGTCCTGCTGCCCATGCTGCTGCCGGGCCTGACGGCACCGGCCGTCGCCGAGCCGGCCCCGCTGCCCTGGACCGGCAGCTGGGAGACCGCACCCTCCGGCACCGCCGCCGCGCTGCCCGGCGCCGCCCTGCGCAACGTCGTCCACCTCAGCGTCGGCGGCCTGGCCGTCCGGGTCCGGCTCAGCAACCGGTTCGGCACCCGGCCGCTGCGGCTCGGCGCGGTCACCGTCGCGCTGCGCCGGGCGGCCGGCCCGGGCGCCATGCCCGGCACCCTGCGCACCGCCACCTTCCACGGCGCCTCCTCGGTGACCGTCCCGCCGGGCGCGGACACGGTCACCGACACGGTGGCGCTGTCCGTGCCGGCCGCCGCCGACCTGCTCGTCACCGTGTACACCCCGGACGACTCCGGGCCCGCCACCTACCACCGCACCGCCCTCCAGACCAGCTACCTGGCCCGGTCCGGCGCCGGCCGCGCCGCCGACGTGGACGGCGGCGCGTACACGGCGACCACCAGCCGCTGGTACTACGTCACCGGTGTCGAC
Source organism: Streptomyces sp. NPDC017095 (assembly GCF_044332325.1). Classification (NCBI taxonomy): domain Bacteria; kingdom Bacillati; phylum Actinomycetota; class Actinomycetes; order Kitasatosporales; family Streptomycetaceae; genus Streptomyces; species Streptomyces sp. NPDC017095. The sequence continues at coordinate 330,630 of NZ_JBIROU010000005.1, read as the reverse complement.
GTCCGCGGGCCCGCCGCCGGCAGCGTCGCCGCGCTCGGCGACTCGCTCACCGACGGCGACGGCTCCACGCCCGACACCAACCGCCGCTGGCCCGACCGGCTCGCCCGGCGGCTGCGCGGACACCGGACCGGCGTCCTCAACGCCGGCCTCTCCGGCAACCGCCTGCTGCGCGACGGCACCGGACCGAGCGCCCTCGCCCGGCTGGACGCCGACGCCCTGGACCGGGCCGGGGTGCGGACCCTGGTCGTCTTCGAGGGCATCAACGACATCAAGGGCGCCCCGGAGGCGAGCGACCCCGCCGCCTACGCGGACGCCTACCGCGCCCTGGTCGCCCGCGCCCACGCCCGCGGCATCCCGGTCGTCGGCGTCACCCTCACGCCGTACGCCGGCTATCCCGCCTGGACGGCAGCCGGCGAGGCGGTACGGCAGCGGGTGAACGCCTTCATCCGCACCGGCGGCGCCTTCGACGCCGTCGCCGACGCGGACGCCGCCCTCCGCGACCCGGCCGCCCCGGCCCGGCTGCTGCCCGCCTACGACCCCGGCGACCACCTGCACTTCACCGACGCGGGCATGGCCGTCGTGGCCGACACCGTCCACCGCGCGCTGATCCGCCGGCCGGCGCCCTGACACCCGGCCCGGCGCGCCCGGGCGCGGCTCAGCGCGGGTCCTCCCGGGTGACCCAGCCCCGGTCGAGGGCCTGCCAGCCCAGCTGCATCCGGGTCGTCACGCCCGCCAGTTCCATCAGCCGCCGCACCCGGCGCTGCACGGTCCGCAGGCCCACGCCGAGCTGTTTCGCCACGCTCGCGTCGGTCAGCCCGGCCAGCAGCAGCGAGAGGACCTCCAGATCGGCGGCGTCCGGGCCGTCCGGCCGCTCCTCGGTCACCCCGGTGGCGCCGAGCCGCAGCGGCAGCGCCTGGCGCCACACCGACTCGAACAGCCCCGCCAGCAGCTCCAGCAGCCCGCTGGCGTGCACCACCAGCGCGGCCGGCTCCGCCGTCTTCGAGGTCAGCGGCACCATCGCCAGCGCACGGTCGGCCACCACCAGCTTCGTCGGCACCCGGTCCGCCACCCGGACCCGCTCGTCCCGGCCGAGCGCCGCCGTCAGCTCGGTCAGCCCGTGCGGCAGGTCCAGCACCGCGCGTTCGACCACCACCCGGTAGCGCACCCCGCGCGCGGCCGCCCGCTCCTCCGCCTCGTTCTCCATCCCGGAGACGACCACCGGGTGGGCGGTCACCAGCGCGCACACCTCCTCGGCCGCGCCGAGCTGGAGCTGGAGGAAGCGCTGGGCGACCGCGGAAGCGCCGGTCACCACCTCCACCAAGTCGTGCACCGCCGGTTCGGCCGCCGTCGCCCGGTACTCCTCGGCGAGCAGCACCGCCGCCAGTTCCGCCCGCTCCAGCTCGTGCCGCCGCTGGGCGAGCAGGGCGCCCAGCGCCACCCCGGGCGGCGCCGCGACCCAGCGGCCCGGCCGCGCCGGGGACTGGGCGGCGAGACCGTGCCGCTCCAGCCGGCGCAGCACCCGCTCGGTGTCCTGCTCGGCCAGCGGCAGCCGCCGCGCCAGACCGGCCACATCGGCCGCGCCCACGGACACCAGCGCCCGGTACACCGCCTCGTGCGTCTCGTCCAGCCCTATCGCCGCCAGCATCCCCCGCGTCCCTTCTCCCGCCCACGCCCTGGTGCGGTGCGGCGCCATGGCGGGAAACGGCCACGGCGCGAACCCGCCACCCGACATCATCGCCGTACCGGCGGCTCGTCTGCCAAGGTGGCAGCGGCCGTGGCACATAAGGCCGTTCGCCGGGTCCTGCGGCGCCTCGCCGGGAACCCGTCCGATGCCGTGGCCCGGACCCGGACGCGCGCGAGCGCGGGTAGGGGAACCGGGACCGGGCCACTTCACACGTCGCCGGGCGGTCCTCCCGTGGGGGGTGGGACCGCCCGGCGACAACCACCGCCGCCCTAACGGCCGTTCAGCCGCCCACTCACAACTCCCGGCGGCGCGGCCGGACTTCCCGGACCGGCGGAGGCGTGAGCCGGCAGGGTGACGGCCCGCCCGACACGAGGCGAACCGGTGGCGGCGGTCGTACGACGGCCCCGCCGGGGACACGGACCCCCACGACGGCGCCCGATTCCCCGGCCACCCGTTTCGCCCCGGCCCGACCGCCCACGCCCCCGGAACCGCCCCGGCAGCCGCCCTCGGCCACGTCGGCTCCGGCTGGCCCTCGCGGCGAGGGCGCCCGGCGCGGGGACCTCGCCGGGCGTGCCCGGCGGCGGCCGGGGTGTGCCGGTGGCTCGCGTGGTCCGTGGGCTGTGGCCGTCAGTGGCTCGTGGCGGGCATCCTGGCGGCTCGGTGCGAGGGCCCGAGGTCGGGGCCGCGTCGGCTCACCGGCCGTGGCCTCGGCCGGGTCCGGGCGAGCGCCGCCGGGCAGGGCCTCGCGCCCGATGCCCGTGCTGTCCGCCGCTGCCCGTGCGCCCGGGCTGCCCTGCCCGTGTGGTCTCCGGCGCCGACGACGGCGGGCTGGCTGCGGGAGGGCAGCGGGCAGGGCGTCGAGCCGGACGCGCCGCCCGGGCGGCGAGGCCGTGGCGTCGGGGGCCCGGTGTTCGCCTCATCCGTTCGCAGCCGCGGCCGGGCCGCCTCGCGCGCCGTTTCCGTGCCGGGCCTCGATAGCCCGCCCGGGTGATGCGCGGGTGGTGGGCCCGGCGGGCCTGGCCGGGCCGCTGTGCGACGCGTGCGGCCTGCGCGTCCGCCCGGGCCGCCGCTGGTCCGGCCGTACCCCGCCGGGTTCCGCCGCCGCCCGGACGCGGGGCAAGGGCCACGCAGGCGGCCGTACGGCGGCGGCGCTGTGGGAGGCGTAACCGCGGGCCCTGTGAATTGATGGGACGGGAGGGCCGTATCCCGGGACAGCGAAGGGCAGACGCGCCATGGCCAAACAGAACGTCGCCGAGCAGTTCGTCGACATCCTCGTCCGCGCGGGCGTGCGCCGCCTCTACGGCGTGGTCGGGGACAGCCTCAACCCGGTCGTGGACGCCGTCCGCCGCAACGCCGCCATCGACTGGATCCACGTACGCCACGAGGAGACCGCCGCGTTCGCGGCCGGCGCCGAGGCACAGCTCACCGGGAGGCTGGCCGCCTGCGCCGGTTCCTGCGGCCCCGGCAACCTGCACCTGATCAACGGTCTGTACGACGCCCACCGCTCCATGGCCCCGGTGCTCGCGCTCGCCTCGCACATCCCGTCCAGCGAGATCGGCCTCGGCTACTTCCAGGAGACGCACCCCGACCGGCTGTTCCAGGAGTGCAGCCACTACAGCGAGCTGATCTCCAGCCCGAAGCAGATGCCCCGGCTGCTGCAGACCGCCATCCAGCACGCGGTCGGCCGGCGCGGCGTGAGCGTGGTCGCGCTGCCCGGCGACATCGCCGGCGAGCCCGCACCGGAGAAGGCCCCGCAGAGCGCGCTCGTCACCAGCCGGCCCACCGTGCGGCCCGGCGACGCCGAACTGGACCGGCTCGTGGAGATGATCGACGCGGCCGGCAAGGTCACCCTGTTCTGCGGCAGCGGCACGGCCGGCGCGCACGCCGAGGTGATGGAGTTCGCCGAGAAGATCAAGTCACCGGTGGGCCACGCCCTGCGCGGCAAGGAGTTCATCCAGTACGACAACGCGTTCGACGTCGGCATGAGCGGACTGCTCGGCTACGGCGCCGCCTACGAGGCCACCCACGAGTGCGACCTGCTGCTCCTGCTCGGCACCGACTTCCCGTACAACGCCTTCCTCCCCGACGACGTGCGGATCGCCCAGGTCGACGTGCGGCCCGAGGTGCTCGGCCGCCGTTCCCGGCTCGACCTCGCGGTCTGGGGCGATGTGCGCGAGACGCTGCGGTGCCTGATCCCGCGGGTGCGGGAGAAGACGGACCGGCGCTTCCTCGACCGGATGCTGAAGAAGCACGCCGGCGCGCTGGAGGGCGTGGTCAAGGCCTACACCCGCAAGGTCGACAAGCACGTCCCGATCCACCCCGAGTACGTGGCCGCCGTACTCGACGAAGTCGCCGCCGACGACGCCGTGTTCACCGTCGACACCGGCATGTGCAACGTGTGGGCCGCCCGTTACGTCTCGCCCAACGGCCGCCGCCGGATCATCGGTTCGTTCTCCCACGGGTCGATGGCGAACGCGCTGCCCATGGCGATCGGCGCCCAGTTCACCGACCGGCGCCGGCAGGTGGTGGCCATGTCCGGGGACGGCGGCTTCGCCATGCTGATGGGCGACTTCCTGACGCTCGTGCAGTACGACCTGCCGGTCAAGGTGGTGCTGTTCAACAACTCCTCGCTCGGCATGGTCGAGCTGGAGATGCTGGTCGCGGGCCTGCCCTCGTACGGCACCGCCAACACCAACCCGGACTTCGCCGCCGTCGCCCGGGCCTGCGGGGCCCACGGCGTGCGGGTGGAGAAACCCAAGCAGCTCGCCGGGGCCCTCAAGGACGCCTTCCGGCACAAGGGGCCCGCGCTGGTGGACGTCGTCACCGATCCCAACGCCCTGTCCATCCCGCCGAAGATCAGCGCCGAGATGGTCACCGGGTTCGCCCTGTCCGCCTCCAAGATCGTCCTGGACGGCGGGGTGGGCCGGATGCTCCAGATGGCCCGCTCCAACCTGCGCAACGTGCCGCGCCCCTGACGGTGTCGGAGGAGCGTAATCCGGCCAGTTTCACGGCGCGTGACGGCGCGCCGACCGCCGGTGCCGGACGGCACCGGACCGCCGCCGCGTGGCGTCCGTGGCGCCCAGCGGCGTCCGGGGCGCCCGAGGCGCGGTGGCGGCCGGGTGCGGTGACCGGCCGGGGCGGCCCGCGGGGATGGCCGAACAGCCGGGCATCGGCCGGGTGCCAGGACTGCCCCCGTGCCCGCTGGGCAAGCATCCCCCCGTGAACGTGTTCGACCAGGAAGGGCAGGGACCGGCGGCGTGCGGGCGGGGGTCATGAAGAGGCAGGCACGAGGGGGCGGTCCCGGGACCGTCGGGGCCTTCTCGCAGACGACGGGGGACGGGGCCGGCATCATCACGGATCATCCGCGCAGGCTCCGGCGGCGGCTGGGCCGGGCGGATCTCAAGGCGGTGCCCCAGGCCCGCCGGGAACTGCGCCAACTGCTGCGGCACTGGGGCAAACCAGGCCGCTCGGACATCGCCGAACTGCTCACCAGCGAACTCGTCACCAACGCGCTCGTCCACACCGACGAGGACGCCGTCCTCACCGCCGTCGTGGACTGCGGCGTCCTGCGCGTGGAGGTGCGGGACTTCGTGGGCCGCAGACCCGAGGTGCACGGCCCGGCCACGGACGAGGACACCCACGGCCGGGGGCTGGTGCTGGTGCAGTCCCTCGCCGACGCCTGGGGCGTGCGCTCACACGGGGTGGGCAAGTCGGTGTGGTTCGAACTGGACGCCGAGGCGGCGTAAGCCGGTGACGGCAACGGGACGGGGCGTGACCGCCGTGGTCACGCCCCGTCCCGTGGCGCGGTCGCACCGCGCGCCGGCCGTCAGCCGAACTGCTGCTCCAGGTCCTTCAGTTTGCGCTCCAGCGAGTCCAGGCGCGGCAGGGCCATGGTGTCGTCCTCGGCGGTGAGGTCGACGGTCACGGGCTCGGTCTTGCCGCGGACCGGCTGCAGGGAGGGCCGGGCGCGCACCGGCAGCGGCTCGGCCGCTATGGCAGGCTCCGCGGTCGCCGGGGCGGGAGCGCGTTCCACCGTCTGCACCTCCACCTGCCGGCCGGCGCCCCGGCCGGCGAAGCCGCGGTGGCCCCGGCTGATCGCCTTGAGCTGGGCCCGCTCCACGCGCTGCTGGTCGCGCCGGCGCTGCCGGGTCTCGTCCTTCTGCCGCTTGTCGTCGCGGACCTCCTCGACCGCCTCGTCCAGGCTGCGGACGCCCTCCAGGAGCATCAGCGACCAGGCCCGGTAGGTCTCCCGGGGTGCGCGCACCCAGCGGACGATGCGGATCTGCGGCAGCGGACGCGGCACCAGGCCCTGCTCGCGCAGCGCGGCCCGGCGGGTCTGCTTCAGCGCCCGGTCGAACAGCACGGCGGCCGACAGCGACATGCCGGAGAAGAACTGCGGAGCGCCCGCGTGTCCCACGCCGCGCGGCGCGTGCACCCAGTTGAACCAGGCCGCCGCCGCGGCGAACAGCCAGACCAGGATCCGGGAGCCGAGGGCCGCGTCACCGTGGCTGGCCTCGCGCACCGCGAGGACGGAGCAGAACATCGCCGCGCCGTCCAGGCCGAACGGCACCAGGTACTGCCAGCCGTCGGTCAGGCCGAGGTTCTGCTCGCCGAAGCCGACGAGGCCGTGGAAGGACAGGGCCGCCGCCACCGCCGCACAGCAGAACAGGAGCGCGTAGGAGGCCGTGCCGTAGATGGCCTCCTTGCGCCGGCGGCGCTCCTCGCTGCGCTCCCACGAGTCGTCCGCGCTCGCTTTGTCCCCGGAGGAGCGCTTGCCGCGCGCGAGCACCGCCACCGCCACCAGCATGCCCAGGAGCAGTACGGCGCCCGGAAGCAGCCAGTTCAGCGATATGTCGGTCAGTCTCATCAGAGGGTCCCTTGCATGGGGATAGGGCGTAACGCCCGCCATAGTGGCCCACTCCCGACGGCCCTCAGGGGGTTTCGGGGCAAGAGGCCGCCAAGGGAGTGCGAGAGGGATGCCCAGGACGGCTTTCTGCTCGAACTGCCGCATGAGGGGCGGGAGTTGAGTTCGAATAAGACTACCCGTCCGGGTGGTTCCGCGGAAAGTTCCCGTGACAGGTGAGGAAATTGTGCAGCACCTGTCCGGGAGCCGGTTCCGCGGCCGGGCGCCCCGATGCCGGTGATCTTAGTGGACGCCCGGCCCCGCCCGTGACCTGACGTCTCCTCAGGCGGCGGCGGAGGCGGTCAGTCGGGCGACCCGGTCGCCGTCGCACACCCGCGGACACGTCACGCAGGCGGCCTCCGGGCGCACGGTGTAGAACATGCAGCAGCTCACCCGGTCCCGGGTGGGCAGCGCCGAGCCGTCCGGGCCCGTCAGCACCCGGAACCCGGCGGAGCCGGCGTACGGCGCGGTCGAACCCGGCAGCAGCAGCTCCAGTTCCCGTACGGCCCGCTCCGCCGCGCGCTCGCCGAACAGCCCGGCGACGTACCACAGCCCCTCCACGACCTCGTCGGTCGCCATGCCCCACAGCGCGCGTCCGCGCCGCCGCATCCGGGGCCCGAAGGCCGCGAGCACCGGCTCCAGGTGCTCGGCCACGGCCGCCCGCACCTCGGCCCGCAGCGCCTCCTCGTCCGCCACGACGACCGTGCCGGGCAGCGCGGCGGCGCCGTCGCCCGGCAGACAGGCCACGGAGACGGGGCGGCGTACGGCCATCCGGCCGCCCGCGCGGTCGTAGGAGACGTGCGTCACGGGCAGCCGGGGCACCCGGCGGTGCAGGAACCACGGCACGGTGATCAGCAGGCAGGCGGCCCACGCGTAGCGGTGCAGACCGAAGCCGGCGACGACGTCCGGGCGGGCGGGCCGGCCGTGGTCCCGCGCCACCTGGGCCGCGTCCCAGGCGAGGAAGGCGTCCAGCTCCGCGCCGCCCGCCGCGAGATCGGCGGCGCCGGTCCACTCCGGGCCGCAGGGCGCCGGGTCGTCCGGGCCCAGCTCGGTCACGGTCAGCCCGGGGAACACCGCGGTGAGGCGGTCGTAGGCGGCGGTGAGCGGCGAGGCGGCGGCGGGCATGGCGGTACCACCCATCTCTCGGTACGTCCGCGCACACGGACCGGACTTCACAGGTAAGCCTTACCTTACCCATCCCGGTGGAGTTTGAACTGCCGCCGGGTACGCCTAAGGTGCTTGACGGACAACCGACAAGCCGTCGTTAATGACCCCAAGTGCCGACAAGCCGCCAGGAGGACCCGTGAAGCAGGGCGTGCAGGGCCCCCCGGGCAAGCCGGTCGCGGCCCGGGTGCCGGCGCAGTCACGCCCGGCGCGCGGCGAGCACGCCCACGCCGAGCGGCCGGAGCCCGGGCCCCGGGCCGAGGTGCGGCGCTCCTCGGTGCGCGGGCAGATCCTGCACGCGCTGCGCACGGCACTGGTCACCGGCGACCTGAAGCCCGGCGAGGTCTACTCGGCGCCGGTCCTCGGGGAGCGCTTCGGTGTCTCGGCCACGCCCGTGCGGGAGGCCATGCAGCAGCTCGCGCTGGAGGGCGCCGTCGAGGTCGTGCCCAACCGCGGCTTCCGGGTGGTCGAGCGGGGCGCGCGGGAGCTGGCCGAGCTGGCGGAGGTGCGCGCGCTCATCGAGGTGCCGGTGCTGCTGCGGCTCGCGCGCACGGTGCCGGCCGAGCGGTGGGCCGGGCTGCGGCCGCTGGCGGAGGAGACGGCGCGCGCGGCGGCCACGGGCTGCCCGGCGGCGTACGCCGAGTCCGACCGCGCCTTCCACCGCGCGCTGCTCGCCCTGGCGGGCAACGAGCAGCTCCTGCGGATCGCCGAGGACCTGCACCGCCGCGCCCAGTGGCCGCCGGCCCGGGCCGACCTCGCCGCGGACGCGGCACACCACCTGGCCCTGCTGGACGCGCTGGCCGCGGGAGACGTGGAGCGCGTACGAACCCTCCTGGCGGACCACTTCACCGCCCGACGCTGAAACCCCCACAGCCCCGGCGCGGAAAGCGCCCCCGGAGGGGCGCGGGGAACGGCGCGCCCAGCCACGACG
>NZ_JBIROU010000005.1:0-321850 GCF_044332325.1 Streptomyces sp. NPDC017095 | reverse complement strand
CGCTCCCGCATCCGGCGCCACCTCCGAAGCACCCGGTCCTCGTCCCGCCCCCGGCGGGGGGAGCGCCCCCGGAGGGGCGCGGGGAACGGCGCGCCCAGCCACGACGCTCCCGCATCCGGCGCCACCTCCGAAGCACCCGGTCCTCGTCCCGCCCCCGGCGGGGGGAGCGCCCCCGGAGGGGCGCGGGGGACGGCGCGCCCGGCCACGACGCTCCCGCACCCGGCAACACCTCCGAAGCACCCGGCCCCTGCCCCGCCCCCCCGGCGCGTCCCGCAGCCGCCCCCGGCGCGGGAAGCGCGCCCGGAGGGGCGCGGGGAACTGCGCGCCGAGCCACGACGCTCCCGCACCCGGCAACACCCCCGACGCACCCCGCCCCTGCCCCGTCCCCGCGGCGCGTCCCGGCACGGGAGGTGTCCCCTACGCCGTAGCCGCCCCCGGAGCCGGCGGAGCCAACTGGTGGGTCAGCCAGGTGGGGACCCCGCCGAGGAGGCGGAACAGCCGGCGGGCCTCCTCCCGCAGCCGGGACGCCTCCGGCTCCTCCGCCGTGTCGGCCAGCGACGCCAGCGCCGGCGCCGTACCCACCAGATAGCCCAGCTCCTCCCGGATCCGCAGCGATTCGGCGAAGCCGCGCCGCGCCTCGGCCACCTCCCCTTCCCGCAGGGCGAGCCCGGCCAGATGGCGCCAGGTGAAGGACAGCAGGAGCTGGTCGCCGTGCGCCGTCGCGCCCGCGTGCGCGCGGCGGTACGCGGCGCGGGCCGCCTGCGGGGCGCCCGCCAGGTTCTGCGCCACCAGCCCGCGCCGGAAGTCCAGCAGCGCCCGCGCCGCGGCCCCCGGCGGCACCAGCGCCGCCGCCCGGCCCAGCGCGGCCCGCGCCTCGTCGGCCCGGTCGCGCACCCCGAGCAGCGTGGCGGCGTACGCCAGATAGCCCCGCTCGCAGGCGGCGGCCCCCCGCTCCTCGTCGCCGTGCGCCAGCGCCTCCGCCGTCCGCAGCGCGTCCTCCGCCTCCTCCCAGCCCCGCTCGGTGTACAGACACCGCTCGGCCAGCAGCGCGGCCCGCTGCAAGGCCGGGGCGGCGCGGTCGGCCGGCAGCAGGGCCGCGGCGTCGGCCCAGCAGGCCCGGCTGCGCAACCGCCATACCGCGGTCTGGACAGGATCGTCATCGGTCGTTCCGGCACCAGACATGGCGGTATGCGCCATGTTGCCCTCCCCATGCGCGCCATCGAGCTGTTGAGTGGTGGCGGCATTCCAGCACCAATCCACGGGCCCGGCCAAGAGGGTGGGTGAAAGATTTCACAAAGTCGTGGGGCGCGGGCGTGACCGGGTTTGGCCGGCGCGCGCCCCCGCTGACCTCAGCTCATGCGCAGGGCCAGGAAGAAGTCCAGCTTGTCCTCCAGCCGGGACAGGTCCCGTCCCGTCAACTGCTCGATCCGGCCCACCCGGTAGCGCAGCGTGTTGACGTGCAGGTGGAGCCGGGTGGCGCAGCGGGTCCAGGAGCCGTCGCAGTCGAGGAACGCCTCCAGGGTCGGGATCAGCTCGGCCCGGTGCCGGCGGTCGTAGTCCTTCAGCGGGTCCAGCAGCCGCGCGGTGAAGGCGCGGCGCACGTCGTCCGGGACGAAGGGCAGCAGCAGGACGTGGCTGGCCAGCTCCTGGTGGCCGGCCGCGCAGACCCGGCCGGTGCGGGCGGCGGCGACCCGGCGGGCGTGCCGGGCCTCCTCCAGGGCGCCGCGCAGGCCCTCCGCCGAGTGCACCGCCGCGCTGACGCCGAGGGTGAGCCGGCCGTCGTCGTCCAGGCCCGCCGTCAGCGGCTCGCGCACCGACCGCAGCAGCGCGTCGGCGAGCAGCCCGGTCTCGGAGCCGTCGTGCTCGGCGGCGACCGCGGGCAGGGGCACCAGGGCGATCGCCTCGTCGCCGGTGTGGGCCACGGCGATGCGGTCCGAGGGCTCCGGGCCGGTCGCCAGCGGATCGACCAGCACCTCCTCCAGCAGGGACTGGGCGACCGGCCCGCCCTCGACCTGTCCGCCCTCCCACTCCACGCGGGCCACCACGACCTGCCAGTGCGGGGCCGCGCCGAGCCCGGGCAGCAGCACCGGCGCCGCCACCCGCAGCCGGGCGGCGATCTCGGCGGGCGCGGCGCCGGTCTGCACCAGCTCCAGCACCTCCTGGGCCAGCCGGCGCCGGACCGTGCGGGCCGCGTCCCGGCGGTCCCGCTCGACGGCGATGAGCTGGGTGACGCCCTGGAGCAGGTCCAGGCGCTCGCCGGGCCAGTCGCCGGCGTCCGCCTCGACGGCCAGCAGCCAGTCCGAAAGCACCGTCTCGCGGACGTCGCGGACCTGGCGGGCGGCCTGCGGGGAGCGGCCGGAGGAGCGGATCGGGAACAGCGAGTAGGTGCCGGCGCCGAGCTGGACCCGGTGCGGGCCGCGCCGGCCGGTGCGGGTGGCCGCCAGGTGCTCGGCGGCGAGCCGGGAGCAGCTCTCGGCGGGCAGCGCCGGGCCCGCCACCTTGGAGCCGGCGATCAGCCGGCCGGTGGGCGAGAGCACCCAGGCGCGCAGGTCCAGGTCGGAGCCGAGCAGGTCGAGGACCACGTCCGGGCCGCCGCCCGCCGGGCCCGAGGTCATCATCCGGCGGTGCCGGTCCACCACCGCGGCCAGGTCCCCGGCGCGCTCCCCGGAGACCTGCCGCACCACGTGCTCGGTGATCGTCGCGAACGCCACCGACTCGTGCACCGCGAACAGCGGCAGCCGGTGCCTGGCGCAGGCCAGCACCAGGTCGTCCGGGACGGCGCCCAGCTCCGCCTCGCCGGCCGCCAGGGCCGCCACGCCGGCCTGCACCAGGGTCCGTACGAAGGGCTCGGAGTCGGCGGCGTCCCGGCGCCAGGCCAGACCCGTGAGCACCAGCTCCCCACCGGAGAGGTAGCGGCTCGGGTCGCGCAGGTCGGTGGTCATGACCCCGCGTACCGCGCGGTCCAGCTCGTCCTCGCCGCCGAGCAGCCGCAGCCCCAGCGCATCGGTGTCCAGCAGTGCGCGCAGCCGCATCTCGTCCGCCGCCGTTCTTTGTCTCGAAACCTACGATGAATCCCGGGGGCCCCGGCCGGGGCCGCGCCGGGCCGTCCGAACCGGACGCCCGGGGACCTGTCCCACGGGTCTCCGCGCTGTTTCCCGCGTTTCCCCGGGAAATCGGAGAGGTTGCCGATGGCCTCCGTTCATACGAATCTACAAGATGCCTCTGTTGGCCAGCCAACTCCTTCATGGTTTCGGTGACTGACCCCGCCGGAGTACACGGCGGTGTACTGAGTCCACTCCGCGTTAACAGCACAGGAACGAGCCGGGCCCGCCGCACACGGATTGGCTCAATCCGTACGACTCACGAGACGAAGAAGAGAGCCGGTCATGGACTTCCTTCGCCCCGCCAGCTGGGAGGAGGCGCTCGCCGCGAAGGCCGAGCACCCCACCGCTGTGCCGATTGCGGGCGGCACCGATGTGATGGTCGAGATCAACTTCGACCACCGCCGGCCCGAGTACCTGCTCGACCTGAACCGCGTCGGCGATCTCTACGAGTGGGAGGCCGGCGAGGAGAGCGTACGGCTGGGCGCCTCCGTCCCGTACACCGCGATCATGGAGAATCTCCGTGCCGAGCTGCCGGGCCTCGCGCTCGCCTCGCACACGGTCGCCTCCCCGCAGATCCGCAACCGCGGCGGCGTCGGCGGCAACCTCGGCACGGCCTCGCCCGCCGGCGACGCCCACCCCGCCCTTCTCGCCGCCGGCGCGGAGGTCGAGGTGGAGTCCGCGGCCCGCGGCACCCGCCGCATCCCGATCGACGCGTTCTACACCGGCGTCAAGCGCAACGCGCTCCAGCCCGACGAGCTGATCCGCGCCGTGCACATCGCGAAGGCCGACGGCCCGCAGCAGTACTCGAAGGTCGGCACCCGCAACGCCATGGTCATCGCCGTGTGCGCGTTCGGCCTCGCCCTGCACCCCGACACCCGGACCGTGCGCACCGGCATCGGCTCGGCCGCCCCCACCCCGGTGCGGGCCAAGACCGCCGAGGAGTTCCTGAACGCGGCCCTGGAGGAGGGCGGCTTCTGGGACAACGGCAAGATCATCACCCCGTCGGTCGCCAAGCGGTTCGCGGACCTGTGCGCGGCCGCCTGCAACCCGATCGACGACGTCCGGGGCACCGCGAGCTACCGCCGGCACGCCGTCGGCGTGATGGCCCGCCGGACGCTCACCTGGACCTGGGAGTCGTACCGCGGCACCCGGGGCACCGCCTATCGCAAGGGAGGCGCCGCGTAATGCGCGTCAACTTCACCGTCAACGGGCGCCCGCAGGAGGCCGACGACGTCTGGGAGGGCGAGTCCCTGCTGTACGTGCTGCGCGAGCGGCTCGGCCTGCCGGGCTCCAAGAACGCCTGCGAGCAGGGCGAGTGCGGCTCCTGCACCGTACGGCTCGACGGCGTGCCGGTCTGCTCCTGTCTGGTCGCGGCCGGCCAGGCCGAGGGCCGCGAGGTGGTGACCGTCGAGGGCCTCGCCGACTTCGCCCGGCAGCGCGCCTGCGGCACGGACCCGCGCGGCACCTCGCTCGACGAGGCCGCGTCCTGGCAGGCCAAGGGCGCCGGCTCGCAGACCGGCGAGGGCGCCGGACTCAGCCCCGTGCAGCAGGCGTTCATCGACGCCGGCGCCGTCCAGTGCGGCTTCTGCACCCCGGGCCTGCTCGTCGCCTCCGACGAACTCCTGGAGCGCAACCCGAACCCGACCGACGCCGACATCCGCGAGGCGCTGTCGGGCAACCTGTGCCGCTGCACCGGCTACGAGAAGATCATGGACGCGGTCCGTCTGGCGGCCGCCCGCCAGTCCGAGGGGGTCTGAGCATGCCGGCCAACGGCGCACCCACCACCATCACCCAGGGCTCCAACACCAAGGGCGGCATCGGCGAGTCCACGCTCCGCCCGGACGGCACCCTGAAGGTCACCGGCGAGTTCGCGTACTCCTCCGACATGTGGCACGAGGACATGCTGTGGGGCCAGATCCTGCGCTCCACCGTCGCACACGCCGAGATCGTCTCCATCGACACCTCCGAGGCCCTGGCCACGCCGGGCGTGTACGCCGTCCTGACCTACGACGACCTGCCCACCGAGGTGCGGAACTACGGCCTGGAGATCCAGGACACCCCGGTCCTCGCCCACGGCAAGGTGCGCCACCACGGCGAGCCGGTCGCGCTGGTCGCCGCCGACCACCCGGAGACGGCCCGCCGCGCCGCCGCCAAGATCAAGGTCGAGTACCGCGAACTGCCGGTGATCACGGACGAGAAGTCGGCCCTCGCGCCGGACGCCCTCCTCGTCCACGACCACCGCGACGACCACCACAGCGGGCACGTCCCGCACCCGAACATCGTGCACCGCCAGCCGATCGTCCGCGGCGACGCGGCGAAGGCCCGCGAGCGCGCCGACGTCGTCGTCACGGGCGAGTACACCTTCGGCATGCAGGACCAGGCGTTCCTCGGCCCCGAGTCCGGCCTCGCCGTGCCCGAGGAGGACGGCGGCGTCCACCTCTACATCGCCACCCAGTGGCTCCACTCCGACCTGCGCCAGATGGCGCCCGTCCTCGGCCTGCCCGAGGAGAAGGTGCGCATGACGCTGGCCGGCGTCGGCGGCGCCTTCGGCGGACGCGAGGACCTGTCGATGCAGATCCACGCCTGCCTGCTCGCGCTGCGCACCGGCAAGCCGGTGAAGATCGTCTACAACCGGTTCGAGTCCTTCTTCGGGCACGTCCACCGCCACCCGGCCAAGCTGTACTACGAGCACGGCGCCACCAAGGACGGCAAGCTCACCCACGTCAAGTGCCGGATCGTGCTGGACGGCGGCGCCTACGCCTCCGCCTCCCCGGCGGTCGTCGGCAACGCCGCCTCGCTCAGCGTCGGACCGTACGTCGTGGAGGACGTGGACATCGAGGCCGTCGCCCTCTACACCAACAACCCGCCCTGCGGCGCCATGCGCGGCTTCGGCGCGGTCCAGGCGTGCTTCGCCTACGAGGCGCAGATGGACAAGCTGGCGAAGCGGCTCGGGCTTGACCCGGTGGAGTTCCGGCAGCGCAACGCGATGGAGCAGGGCACCCTCATGCCGACCGGGCAGCCGGTCGACTCCCCGGCACCGGTCGCCGAACTGCTGCGCCGCGTCAAGGCGATGCCGCTGCCGCCGGAGCGCCAGTGGGAGTCCAGCGAGGGCGCCGACGTACGGCAGCTGCCCGGCGGGCTGTCCAACACCACGCACGGCGAGGGCGTCGTACGCGGCGTCGGCTACGCGGTCGGCATCAAGAACGTCGGCTTCTCCGAGGGCTTCGACGACTACTCCACCGCCAGGGTCCGCATGGAGGTGGTGGGCGGCCAGCCCGTCGCCACCGTGCACACCGCGATGGCGGAGGTCGGCCAGGGCGGCGTCACGGTCCACGCGCAGATCGCACGCACCGAGCTCGGCGTCACCCAGGTGACCATCCACCCGGCCGACACCCAGGTGGGCAGCGCCGGTTCGACCTCGGCCTCCCGGCAGACGTACGTCACCGGCGGCGCCGTGAAGAACGCCTGCGAGCTGGTGCGCGAGAAGGTGCTGGAGATCGGCCGGCGCAAGTTCGGCTCCTACCACCCGGCCTGGGCCACGGCCGAACTCCTGCTGGAGGGCGGCAAGGTCGTCACCGACGGCGGCGAGGTCCTCGGCGACCTGGCCGACGTGCTGGAGGGCGAGGCCGTGGAGGTCGAGGCGGAGTGGCGGCACCGGCCGACCGAGCCCTTCGACCTGCGCACCGGCCAGGGCAACGGACACGTCCAGTACTCCTTCGCCGCGCACCGCGCCGTGGTCGAGGTCGACACCGAACTCGGCCTGGTCAAGGTGATCGAGCTGGCCTGCGCCCAGGACGTCGGCAAGGCGCTCAACCCGCTCTCGGTCGTCGGCCAGATCCAGGGCGGCACCACTCAGGGCCTGGGCGTGGCCGTCATGGAGGAGATCGTCGTCGACCCGAAGACGGCGAAGGTCAGGAACCCCTCCTTCACGGACTACCTGATCCCCACCATCCTCGACACGCCGACCATCCCGGTCGATGTGCTCGAACTCGCCGACGACCACGCGCCGTACGGCCTGCGCGGCATCGGCGAGGCCCCGACCCTGTCGTCCACCCCGGCCGTCCTCGCGGCGATCCGGAACGCGACCGGACTGGAGCTGAACCGCACACCGGTGCGGCCCGAGCACCTGACGGGCACCGCGTAACCCGCCGGAGACCCAACCGGTGCTCTTCCGGGAGGACGTCCCTCCTCCCGGCCCCACTGTTCGTCTCGGGCCGTCCCCCGGGCCGTCCATCCCAAATCCCGCGCACCGCCGCCGGCGGTGGCACGGGTGTCCCTATGAACCTTGGGAGTTGGCCCATGACCCAGCAGTCAGTGGAGCCCAGGACCGCGGCCGAGGACGCAGGCGAAGGCAGCCGCGTCCCCGCGGGGCGGTCCTGGCTCGACCGGTACTTCCACATATCCAGAAGAGGATCCACGGTCGCGCGTGAGGTGCGCGGCGGCATCACCACCTTCATGGCGATGGCCTACATCCTCCTGCTCAACCCGCTGATCCTGTCCGGCAAGGACGCGGCGGGGGACACGCTCGGCCAGAAGGCGCTGATCACCGCGACGGCGTTCGCGGCGGCCCTCACCACGCTGCTGATGGGCTTCGTCGGCAAGGTGCCGCTGGCCCTCGCCGCCGGCCTGTCCGTCTCCGGTGTCCTGTCCACCCAGGTCGCCCCCGAGATGACCTGGCCGCAGGCCATGGGCATGTGCGTGATGTACGGCGTGGTGATCATGCTGCTCGTCGTCACCGGGCTGCGTGAAATGATCATGAACGCGATCCCGCTGGCGCTCAAGCACGGCATCACGATGGGCATCGGCCTGTTCATCGCGTTCATCGGTTTCTACAAGTCCGGCTTCGTCCACCAGGGCAAGGGCGGCCCGGTCAGCCTCGGCCCCGCCGGCGAGCTGACCGGCTGGCCGGTCCTGCTCTTCGCCGGCACCCTGCTGCTCGTCTTCATGCTCCAGGCCCGGAACATCCCCGGCGCCATCCTCATCGGCATCGTCAGCGGCACGGTCGTCGCCGCGGTGCTGAACGCGGCCGGGGTCGTCGACGCCCGGCAGTGGGCCGCCGGCGCGCCCGAGCTGCACGGCGGCGCGGTGTCCATGCCCGACTTCTCGCTCTTCGGCGACGTCGAGTTCGGCGGCTGGGGCGAGGTCGGCGCGATGACCGTCGGCATGATCGTCTTCACGCTGGTGCTGGCGGGCTTCTTCGACGCGATGGCCACCATCATCGGCGTCGGCACCGAGGCCGACCTCGCCGACGACAAGGGCCGCATGCCGGGCCTGTCCAAGGCGCTGTTCATCGACGGCGCCGGCGGCGCGATCGGCGGAGTGGCGGGCGGCTCCGGCCAGACCGTGTTCATCGAGTCGGCCACCGGTGTCGGCGAGGGCGCCCGCACCGGGCTCGCCTCGGTCGTCACCGGCCTGTTCTTCGCGGCCTGCCTGTTCTTCACGCCGGTCACCGCGATCGTCCCGCAGGAGGTCGCGTCCGCCGCCCTGGTCGTCATCGGCGCCATGATGCTGATGAACGCCCGGCACGTGGACTGGGCCGACCGCGCGACCGCCGTCCCGGTCTTCCTGACCGTCGTGCTGATGCCGTTCACGTACACGATCACCACCGGTGTCGCCGCGGGCGTCATCTCCTACGTCGCCATCAAGACCGCCCAGGGCAGGGCCCGCGAGATCGGCGCCTTCATGTGGGGTTTGACGATCGTGTTCCTCGTGTACTTCGCCCTTCACCCCATCGAGGGCTGGCTGGGCGTCCGCTAGCCCGCCCGGACGCACCCCGCCCCGCACTCTTGTGAGGAGACCGACAGATGCTGGACATCGCCGAGGAACTGAACCGGTGGGTCGGGCAGGGCCGTGACTTCGCCGTCGCCACCGTGGTGGCCGTCGGGGGCAGCGCCCCGCGCCTGCCGGGCGCCGCGCTCGCGGTGGACACCGACGGCACGGCCGTCGGCTCGGTCTCCGGCGGCTGCGTGGAGGGCGCCGTGTACGAGCTGTGCCGGCAGGCGCTCGAGGACGGCGAGAGCGTCCTCGAACGCTTCGGCTACAGCGACGAGGACGCCTTCGCCGTCGGCCTGACCTGCGGCGGCGTCATCGACGTCCTGGTCACGCCGGTCCGGGCGGACGATCCCGCCCGGCCGGTGCTGGCGACCGCGCTGGCCGCCGCCGCCCGGGGGGAGGCGGCGGCGGTCGCGCGGATCGCCGAGGGCCCGGCCCAGCTGCGGGGCCGGGCCCTCCTCGTCCGGCCCGACGGGTCGTACGACGGCGGGTTCGGCGGCCACCCCGAGCTGGACCGCACGGTCGCCGCCGAGGCCGGCGCCCTCCTGGACGCGGGCCGCACCACCGCCCTGGAGATCGGCGAACAGGGCTCGCGCTGCGGCGCCCCGCTCACCGTCCTGGTCGAGTCCTCCGTCCCGCCGCCCCGGATGATCGTCTTCGGCGCGATCGACTTCGCGTCGGCGCTGGTGCGGGCCGGCAAGTTCCTCGGCTACCACGTCACGGTGTGCGACGCCCGCCCGGTGTTCGCCACCCGCGCCCGCTTCCCGGAGGCCGACGAGATCGTCGTGGAGTGGCCGCACGAGTACCTGGGGCGCACCCGGACCGACGCCCGTACCGTCCTGTGCGTCCTCACCCACGACGCCAAGTTCGACGTACCGCTGCTGGAGCTGGCGCTGCGGCTGCCGGTCGCCTACGTCGGCGCCATGGGCTCCCGCCGCACCCACCTGGACCGCAACGAGCGGCTGCGCGCCGTCGGCGTCACCGAACTGGAGCTGGCCCGGCTGCGCTCCCCGATCGGGCTGGACCTCGGCGCCCGCACGCCCGAGGAGACGGCGCTGTCCATCGCGGCGGAGATCGTCGCCGCCCGGCGCGGCGGCAGCGGTGTCTCCCTGACCGGCGCCCACACCCCCATCCACCACGACACAACCACCCACCCGACGGGCCGGATCGGCTCGGTGGCCTGAACGGCCGCCCGCGGGCACAGCGCCCGCACCGTGTGGACTGGTGCGGCTTTCATGCCCTGGCCAGCGGCCGGCCACCCGCCCGGCGGGCCGGATCGGTTCCGTGGTCCGAACGGCCGTCTGCGGGCCCCGCGCCCGCGCCGCGTGGACTCGTGCGGCCCTCACGTCCTGGCCGGCGGCCGGTTGGCGGGCCGGATCGGTTCCGTGGCCTGAGCGGATGCCGGGGCAACCGGGCGTCTGCGGGCCCCGCCCCGCGCCGCGTGGGCTCGTGCGGCTTTAGCGCCCTGGCCGGCAGCCGGCCGATGGGCCGGATCGGGTCCGTGGCCTGGGCGGGCGCCGGGAGAACCGGCCGCCCGCGGGCCCCGCGCCCGCCGCGTGGACTGGTGCGGCTCTCACGCCCTGGCCAGCGGCCAGCGGCCGGCGGCCGGTTGGCGGGCCGGATCGGTTCCGTGGTCCGAGCGGCCGTCTGCGGGCCCCGCGCCCGCGTTGCGTCCTGGCCGGCGGCCGGCTGGCGGGCCGGATCGGGTCCGTGGGCTGAGCGGGCGCCGGGAGAGCCGGCCGCCTGCGGGCCCCGCGCGCACCGCGTGGGCTGGTGCGGCCGTCACGCCCTGGCCGGCAGCCGGCCACCCGGCCGATGGGCCGGATCGGGTCGGTGGCCTGAGCGGGCGCCGGGAGAGCCGGCCGCCTGCGGGCGCCGCGCCCGCCGCGCGTGGGCTCGTGTGGTTCTCACGCCCTGGCCGGCAGCCGCCCGGCGGGCCGGATCGGGTCGGTGGCCTGAGCGGACGACCGCGGGCGCCGCGCCCGCGTCGCGTGGACTGGTGCGGCCTTCACGCCCTGGCGGGCAGCCGGCCGTCCGCTCGGGCGGGCCGGATCGGGTCCGTGGCCTGAGCGGACGCCCGCGGGCCCCGCGCCCGCGCCGCGTGGGCCAGCGCCGTCCTCACGCCCCGGCCAGCAGGCGGTCGGCCGCACGGGCGAAAAGCCGGCGGGCCGTCCACCGCACCGCGCCGTCGAAGTACCGCGGCAGGAAGCGGATGCGCAGGTCCTCCCGCCACACCACCCGGCTGTGGTCCCCGGGCGCCGGGCCGACCTCGATCTCCGCCCAGCCCAGGACCACCCGGCCCCGCTTCTCCAGCCGGCACAGGCCGCCCTCGCCGCCGGCCGGCGGGCGCCACACCGTCACCTCCATGACGTCGTCCACGGTGACCGGGCCGAGCCGGGACCGGGCCACGAAACGCGTGCCCTCGCGGGTCGGCGCGGGCGTGAGCACCCTGATCCGGGTCAGCGGGACGGCGTCGGCGTGGCGCGGCCACTCGGTGAGCCGGCGCCAGGCCTCGCCGGGCGGGAGGGGCGCCGTGCGCGCGAGGGAGAAGAGGGGCACGCGACCGATCGTAGGCACGGCGGGCCGCCGGGCGTGGCACGCCGGGCGGCGACGCGCGCGCCCGGCATGATCCAGGCGGGAGGCCCTACGGCCGGTACACCTTGCCGGGCTCGGCCTTGCCGGGGGCCAGGAGCTGCGGGACCGTCACGAAGACGTAGCCGCGGGCCTTCAGCGCGTCGATGATGCCGGGCACGGCCGGCACGGTGCCGGGGTAGATGTCGTGCAGCAGGATGATCCCGTCCCGGGAGGACTGGTCGAGGACGCGCTGGGTGATGAGCGCGGAGTCGTCGGTCGTGTAGTCCTTGGCGGTCACGCTCCACAGCACCTCCGCCAGGCCCAGCTCCTTGCAGATCTCGTGCACGTTCGCGTCGGTACGGCCCTGCGGCGGGCGCATCAGGGTCGGCTTGTGCCCGGTGAGCCGTTCGATCGCCTCGTTGGGCCGGTTCAGCTCCTCGCGTATCTGCCGGTCCGATATGCGGGTGAGGATCTTGTGGTCCCAGGTGTGGCTCGCGACCTCGTGGCCCTCCGCCGCCATCCGCTTGACCAGCTCCGGGTACTTCTCGATGTGCCGCTTGCCGAGCAGGAAGAAGGTGGCCGGGACCTTCTTCTCCTTCAGGATGTCGAGCAGCCGCGCCGAGTTCTCGCTCGGCCCCGCGTCGAAGGTGAGCGCGATGCACTTGGCCTTGCGGCAGTCGGCGGTCCCGAACTTCGCGGGCGCGCCGTGCGCCGCCTCGGTGCGGGCGGTGCTCGGGGCGGTCGTGTCGACCTGGGCGCAGCCGGACAGCGCCAGCGTCAGGCCCGCCGCGGCCAGGACGAGGGCCCGGCGGCGCAACCTCCCGCCCGTTCCGTGCATCTTCCTGGGCGCGCGCTGCGGCGTCGGCGTCGTGTCGGTCAATTGAGCCATGCCGGCACTATACACTGGGTGTATAGTGCACGTGTTCGGCCCCCTGGCCTCCCGGTTCCGGTCCTATACGACCTTCCCGTGCACACCGGTAGTACCGGACGGGTGCGGCGAGTAACCTCGGGACCATGACGCGCACGGGGGAGCGAGTCGGCACTTCGCGCTTACGGACACCGGCCTGGATCGCGCGCATCGAGGCGCCGGGCGGCCGGGTGCTCGGCGCGGGCGTGCTCCTCGCGCCGCAGCGGGTGCTGACCGCCGGCCATGTCGTGCGGCCCGGCCGCCCCTACACCGTCCGCCTCGTCGGCGTCCCCGGTCTGCGTCCCGTGGCCGCCGCCGTCCGCCCCGAGGAGCACGTGCCCCAGCGCGAGGACACCTTCGGCGACCGCAGCGGCGACCTCGCCCTGCTGCGCCTGGCCGAGCCCCTGCCCGCCGAGCACACCACCCGGCTCTACCGGCTGGCCGCCTCGCACGGCCCCGTCAGCATGTACGGCTTCCCGGACGACGACGACGCCGGACGCTGGCACGGCGCCACCCTGGTCGCCGCCCGCGGCCGGGACAGCCAGGTCCAGTTGCGCCCGCTCACCCCGGACGAGCTGGCCGCCCCCGGTTTCAGCGGCGGCGGCGTCGTGGACCACGCCACCGACCAGGTCATCGGCATCGTCCTCAGCGTCGACGACCGGGGTCCCGCCTTCAGCTACATGAGCCCCACCGAGACCATCCTCAGCCATCTGCCGCAGGTCGCCGCCTGGACCGACGGCGCCGAGGCCGTCGACCCGCGGCTGCGCACCAGCACCGGCGCCAGCGCCGGCCGGCTCGACGTGCCGTTCGCCACCGAACTCGCCTGCTGGCTGCGCGGCGAGGGCTGGCCGGTGCTCGTCACCGTCGTGCCCGGCCACGGCGACCGCGCCTGGACCCTGCACCGGGCCGTCACCCTCGCCGACCGCGAACTGCGCACCCACCGCAACACCAGCGCCGTCAGCCACGACCCGCCCGAGACCGTGCCGCCCGCCGGCGCCCACGACGTCGCCCTGGACGTCGAGGGGCTGACCGCCGCGGAGGTCATGGACCGGATCGCCGAACGCCTCGGCATCCGGGGCGACCCCCGCCCCGAACGGCTCGGCGCCCCGCGCCTGCCGCTCGCCGCCGTACTGGTCGGCGTCGACCGGGCGGCCGAACCCGACGCCCTGCTCGGCGTCCTGGAGCGGCTCGCCCGCAAGGACGCCCGGCTGCTGCTGGCGTTCCGCGACCCCGGCGAGCCGGCGCAGCGGGCCGCCGAGGCCCTCGTCCACCGCCCGCTGCGCGACCGCTGGACCCGGCTGCACGCCGAACTCGACCGGCTCGTGGACGAGTCGGGGCCGGCGCTGGACTCCCTGCGGGACCGCGTGCTGCCCGGCCCCGGCGACCGGCTCCTGACCGACCAGGCCGAAGCCGCCGTACGCCGCACCCGGATGCTGCGCGCCTGGGTCGCCCACGCCCCCGACGAGGAGCACCAACCCGGCCGGGCCGGGCTGCTGTTCACCTTCGAGGAGGCCGTCGCCCGGCGCCGGCACCGGCTGGAGCGGGCCATCGGCCGGCTCGACGCCCGGCTGCGCCGCCGTGAGGAACTCCTCGGCCGCGTCGGCGCCGAATGGCCGCTGTGCCGGCAGCGGGCCGCCGCCCAGGGCGACCGGGTCATGTCGGCATACCGGATGTACGAGGAGGCGCTGTCGCTGCTGCGGCAGACGCCGTGCGACATCGAGCGGGCCGAGGCCGCCGTCGAACGGTTCGTCGGCTTCTGCTCCGCCACCGCACCGGAACAGGAGGGCGCGTCATGACCTCGTGCGTCCGGCCCGGCTGCGCGGGCCGCATCATGGCCACCGGCTACTGCGACACCTGCGGCCACCGGCACGCCGCACCGCGCAACGGCACACCGCGCACCACGGCGCGCACCGGACCGCCGCGCCGGCCCACGGCCGGCACCCCCGAGGAGCCGCCCGCCCCGGCCGCCGTGCACGCCGTCGCCGGGATCGGCGAACTCGACCAGCACGGCCTGGTCGTCTTGCCCGACATCCCCGTCCCCGACGACGTCCTCGTCGAGGACCCGCGCCCGCCCACCGGAGGCCGCCGCTGCGGCGTCGCCGGCTGCACCATGACCATCGGCGTCGGCTACGGCGGCCAGCCCGCCCGCGCCACCGGCCGCTGCCCGCGCTGCGGCCGGCCGTACTCGCTGCTGCCCCAGCTCTTCCCGGGCGACGTCGTCGCCGGCCACTACCGGGTGCTCGGCTGCCTCGCGCACGGCGGACAGGGCTGGATCTACCTCGCCGAGGACACCCGCGCCGACGGCCACCGGGTCGTCCTCAAGGGTCTGATCGACGTCCACGACGCGCTCGCCCGCCACACCGCCGTGGAGGAGCGCCGCTCCCTCACCGACCTGCACCACCCCGACATCGTCCGGCTCGTCACCTACGCCGAACACGGCGCCGCCGGCGGCCCGCCCACCGGCTACCTGGTCATGGACTACATCGGCGGACGCTCCCTGCAACAGCTCGTGGACGCCGACGACACCGACCGCGTCTTCCACGGCAGGCCCCGCCTCGACCACGTCCTGACCTACGGCTGCAAGATCCTCGGCGCCCTCCAGTACATGCACGAACGCGGCCTGCTCTACTGCGACATGAAGCCCGCCAACGTCATCCACTTCGGCCGCACCGTCAAGATCGTCGACCTCGGCGCGGTCCGCGCCGTCGGCGACCGCTCCTCCGCCTACGTCTACACGCCCGGCTTCGCCCCGCCCAAGGAGGAGATCGACCGGCGCGGCTGGCACGTCGACAGCGACCTGTACACCGTCGGCCTGACCCTCCAGGCCCTCGCCCGCGAGACCGAACGCGCCCGCGGCCTCGCCTCCGACTCCTTCCGCCGGCTCGTCGCCCGCGCCACCCACACCGAGCCCCGGGCCCGGTTCCGCTCGGCCGCCGAGATGTCCCGCCAGCTCTGGGAGGTGCTGCGCGAGTTCCGCGCGCTGCGGTTCGGCGAGCAACTGCCGCAGAGCTCCACCCGGTTCCGCGCGTCCGGCGCCAGCCTCGACGCCGGACTCGGCGCGATCCCCGCCCTCGCCCACTGGACCGGCCGCCCCGGCGACCGCCCGGCCGGCCTGGACGTCTCCCCGCCCGCCGCCGCCGAGGTGGCCGGCGCCCTGCCCGAACCGGTCCCCGACCCCGAGGACGGCGCCGCCCTGCTGCTGGACTCCTTCCCGCCCGACGCCCCCGACCGGGTCGCCCGGCAGTGGCCCCGCGAATCCCGCCTCGGCACGCCCGAGACCGCGCTCTGGCTGTGCCGCGCCTATCTGCGCAAGGGCGAGCAGCGGGCGGCGGATAGCTGGCTCGCCGAGGCCGAGACCCAGCTCGGCGAACGCGCCGCCGCCCACGACTGGCGCATCGCCTGGCACCACGGCGTGCTGCACCTGAGCAAGGGCGAGGTGGAGCCGGCCGGCGCCCGCTTCGACGCCGTCTACCAGGCCCTGCCCGGCGAGTACGTGCCCAAGCTGGCCCTCGGCTACTGCGCCGAACACACCGGCGCCGACCGCCCGGACCGGGCCATGCGGTACTACGAGGCCGTCTGGAAACGGGACTTCGCGCACACCGCCGCCGCCTTCGGCCTGGCCCGCGGCCACCTGGTCCGCGGCGACCGGGACGCCGCCGTACACGTCCTGGACGAGGTGCCCGCCACCTCCCGGCACCACGACGCCGCCCGCATCGCCGCCGTCCGGGTCCGGGCCGGCATCCTGCACGGCGGCCCGCCCACCCCGGCCGGTCTGCGGGACGCCGCCCGGCGGCTGCCCGGACTGCGCCTGGACGGCGGCGCGGCGGACGGCGAGTCCCGGGCCCGGCTGGTCGCCGAGGTCCGCGAGAACGCCCTGCACAGCCGGCCGGCGGCGGGCTGGGGGCCGGACTTCCCGGCCGGGGACCTGCTGGGCACCGGGGACGAGGAGAGCCTGCGCACCCGCCTGGAACGCTCCTTCCGGCAACTGGCCGCCCAGGCCACCACCGCCCGGGAACACGGCCGGCTGCTCGACCTGGCCCACGCCGTCCGCCCGATGACCACCTTCTGACCCACCCACCAGCTCCGGGGGAGAAGCAGCGATGACCGTGGCCGAGCAGACCGAGGTGACCCTGGAGGTCGGCCAGCACAAGGAGCTGCCCGTCGGGCCGGACGGCACCGGCCGGCATCCCGGACGGGAGATGCACGCCATCCTGGAGATCGGGGTGCGCTGCCCGGAGCGCACCGGGGCGCCCGCCCCCGGCACCGGACCCGCCCTCGCCGAGGTGCTGGTCCTCGACACCTCCCGCTCGATGCTCCACCCGGCGGCGAAACTGCACGCGGCCAAGGACGCCACCGTCGCCGCGGTCCGGATGCTGCCCGACGGCACCGCCTTCGCCGTCCTGTCCGGGCAGTTCGACGCCACCGTGGTCCACCCCGGACCCGGGCGGCAGGTGCTCGCCACCGCCGGCCCCGGCGAACGCGAGGCCGCCGAACGCGCCGTCCGCATCCTGGACGCGGACGGCGGCACCGCCATCGGCGCCTGGCTCGACCTCGCCCGGCGGCTGCTCAAGGACCAGCCCGCCCCCGTCAAGCACGTCCTGCTGCTCACCGACGGGCGCAACGAGCACGACGACCGCTCCTCCAGCCCGCTGGCCACCGTGCTCGACGCCTGCGCGGGCCAGTTCGTCTGCGACGCCTGGGGCATCGGCGACGACTGGGACGCCGAGCTGCTGCTCGGCATCACCCGGCGGCTGCACGGCCGCGCCCGGGCCGTCCGCGTGGAGTCCGAACTGACCGGCGCGTACGAGGAACTGATCGCCACCCTGCTCGGCACGGCGGTGCCCGAGCTGCGCATCCGGCTCACCCCCACCACCCCCGGCACGGTGATCCGCCAGGTCAAGCAGGTGGTGCCGACCGAGCAGGAACTCCAGCCCGTCCCGGCCGGTCCCGGCGGACGCGCGGCCGAGTACGTCACCCGGGCCTGGGGCGACGAGGTACGGCACTTCCAGGTGGTCCTGACCGCCGACCCGACCGGCCGTGAGCGCGGCGAGGAACTCCAGCTCGCCGCCGTCGAGATCGTCGTACCGGACGTCCGGCGCCCGGTGCGGCTGCCCCGGCCCCGGCCCGTCGTGGTGCGCTGGACCGACCATCCGCTCGACGCCTCCCGGCGGCATCCCGGGGTCCGCCGGCACGAGCTGTACCAGCAGGCGAGCGCGGCCGTCGCCGCGGCGTACCGGGCCTGGCTGCGCGGCGCGGACGGCCGGGACACGGCGGACCACGCCCTCGCCCGCGCCCTCGCACTGGCCGGTGAGCTCGGCGACGCCCCACTGCTGGCCGCGCTGCGGCTGATCGAGGCCGCGCCGGGCACCGGCCGGATCCGCTCCGGCCTCAAGGACGTCGACTGGCAGCACCTCATCCTCTCCAGCGCCCTGACCACCCCGCCGGAGGGCCCGGACGCCCCGGCGGGCGGTGACCACGGCGGCCCGTTACCCGCCGGCCCCCACGCCGCCGGGCCGCCGGGGCCGGACGCCGCCGGTCCGCCGGACGCCGCCGGTCCCGCGCTGCCCGTGCGGCCCGACGGACTGATCGAGTGCCCGCACTGCGCCTGGCTCGGCCCGGCCGACTCCGTCTACTGCGGCGGCGACTGCGGGCGCCCGCTGAACGGAGCGCCGGCATGAGCACCGGCGGCGGCCCGGACGCGGGGCGGGGCAGGACCTCCGGCCCGGGGACCGGCGGCCCGGGCACGGCTCCGGGCGCGGGCCTACCCGTCGGCCCCCCGTCACCGGCCTCCCCGCCCGCCTCCTCACCGGCTTCCTCCTCCCCGGAGTACGCCCAGGCCCGGCACGCCCGCCGCCGGGCGTCCGACGGCCGCCCGCCGGGCCGGTGGGCCGGCGCCGTCGCCCGGCTGCTCGACCGGCTTCCCGGCGCCGGTCCGCGTCCGCCGGAGGGCGCCAGCACCACCGCCCGCGACCTCGCCGTCCGCCACCGGCTGCTGCTCGCCCTGTCCGTCCTGCTCACCCTGTCGCTGTTCCTGTCGTACGAGGGCGTGCACGGCGACGCGAACCCGCTGCGCACCTCCAGCGCCCCGGCCCTGCTCTCCCTCGACACCGCGCTGTACGCGCTCGCCGAGGCCGAGCAGGACGCCGCCGCGCCCGTCCCGACCAGCGACTTCCAGAAGCAGATCTCGGTCGCCGCGCAGAGCCTGGCGGCCGCGGCGGCCGACGACGACCTCGGCGGGCCGGCGGGCCGGCAGGCCCTGCAGACGGTCACCGGTCTGATCACCGTCTACGCCGTCAAGGTCCAGCAGTCCCAGCTCCAGCCGAAGGGCAGCGTGCTGCGGGAGGCGTACCGCAGCTATGCCACCGGCATCATGACGGAGAAGGGCTTCGGCATACGGGACCGGCTCACGGATCTCCAGCAGCGGCAGCGGGACACCGTGCGGCGGCAGACCTCCTTCGGCCCGCTGCTGTGGCTCGCCTGGAGCGTGACCGTGCTGCTCGCCCTCGCCCTCACCGCGGCGCTCACCGAGACCCAGCTCTTCCTGCGCCACCGCTTCCGGCGCCGCTACAACCGCCGGCTCGTCGCGGCCGCCCTGCTGGCACTCGCCGGGGTCGCCGCCGCCGTGCTGTTCACCGTGTGGACCCAGCGCGGCATGGCCGACACCCGTACCCTGCTCGCCCGCCCGGTGCCGCTGCCCGGGCCGCTCATTCCCGAGGCGGGGCGGCGCACCGCCTCGTACCTGGCCGGCTCCGGCTTCCGCGCGGCGGCGGCGGGGTGGATCCTGATAGGAGGCGTCCTGCTCATGGCACTGGCCGACACGGCCCTGCGACGGCACATCAACGACTACCGGTTCACGCCCCGGTGAGCGCGCGCCCCGGCGGCCCCGCGACCGCCGCCCCCGGCACCCATCCCGCCCGCCGACTGGCCTGTACCGTCACCGTGGTGGCGAGCTGCCTGGCCGTCCTGGCGGCGGCCGTCGTGGTGAGCGCGCGCGTCCTCGCGCACGAGCCGACCGTCACCCTGCTGGCCAACTGGACCGGCGGGGACGCGCGGAGATTCCGTACGGCGGTCATCGAGCCGTTCGAGCGCGAGCACGGCGTCCACGTCGACTACCAGGGCAGCAACGCCGAGAGCCAGGTCCTCGCCGCCGACGTCGAGGCGGGCACACCACCCGACGTGGTGGTGCTCACCGGCCCGGGCGAACTCGCCCAGTACGCCGGACAGAAGCACCTCGTCCCGCTCGAAGGGCTCGTGCGGAGCGCGGACTTCGCGCCGTCCTGGACGACGACGCTGGACGACGGGCACGTGTACTGGTTCCCGCTCAAGGCCGACGTGAAGAGCATCGTCTGGTACCCGGCCGACGTCCGCGCGCAGGACCGCCGGCGGGCCGTGCACCAGCCCGCCGAGTGGTGCCTCGGCATGGGTTCCGGTGCCACCAGCGGCTGGCCCGGCACCGACTGGATCGAGGACATCCTGCTCCAGCGCGAGGGCCCGGCCGTGTACGAGAAGTGGGCGCGCGGCAAACTGCCCTGGCACTCGAAGCAGGTCGAGAAGGCGTGGCAGACCTGGCGCCGCCTGGTCGGCGCGGGCGGCGACCGGGACCTCGTCCGGCGGGCCCTGAAAACCCCGTACGGCACCGCGTCCGAACCCGTCCGGGCGACCCCGCGCGGCTGCACACTGGAACACCAGGCGTCCTTCATCCGCACCCGGCCCGCCTGGAAGCACGCCGACGGCCGCTACGAGCCCTCCGCGCGACTGCTGTTCGGAGCGAAGACCGCCCACGCCTTCGAGGTCTCCGGCGACCTCGTCGCCCTGCTGCACGACACCCCGCAGGCACGCGAGCTGATCCGCTACCTGGCCGCCGCCGGCACCCAGCGGGCCTGGACCGCCGGGGAGTCCGGCTTCTCCGTGCACACCGGTGTACGGCCCGGCGCCGACGGCTCCGCGTGGCACCGCTCCCTCGAAACCGCCCTGTGGGACGGGGGGACGGCGCACTGCTTCGACGCCTCCGACGCCATGCCGCCGGCGGTACGCGACGCGTTCGCCGAGGCGGCCATCGAGTTCCTCGCCGATCCGGACCGCCTGGAGGGCCTGCTGCGCTCCCTCGACACCCTCGCCGCCACCCGGGGCCTGACCTGGCTGCCGTCCGTGTGCGACCGCACGGCCTGACCGGAGCCGGACGCTGGAGAGGGGGCGTTGCGGGCCGCTCGTGGTGGCCCGCAACGCCCCCCGGCAGTCACCCGAGGGATACTCGGGACGTCTTCCGGGTCACGAGTTGACCTGTGCGGTCACCAGGTCCGAGAAGGTGGCCAGCCGGGTGTAGACACCCGGGTAGCCCGCCTCCGCGCACCCCTCGCCCCAGGAAGTGATCCCTGCCAGGACGCCCCCGACAAGCAGGGGACCGCCGCTGTCGCCCTGGCAGGTGTCCACGCCGCCGGATGTGTATCCGGCGCAGACCATGTCGGACTGGACGAAGTCCGAACCGTAGGAGGAACGGCAGCCGGAGTCGGACACGACCGGGACGGTCGCGGTCCGCAGCTGGTTGGAGGAGCTGCCGTTCTCCGAGGTGGTGCCCCAGCCGAGGATCCGGGCCGTGGTGCCGGCCGCGTACACGCCCGTCTGGGAGGAGGAGACGTACGGCGCCGGGGTGTACGGCATCGACGTCGACAGGGTCAGCACGGCCACGTCGTCGCCGTTGGTGGCGTCCGTGTACTCCGGGTTGATCCAGATCCTGCCGACCCGGCTCACCGTGCCGTTGGTGCCGTTGAGGTAGGTCCGGCCGCCGACCACGCGGACGCTGCCCGTGGTCTCGCCGACCATACAGTGCGCGGCCGTCACGACCTTTGTCGGTGCCACCAGGGTGCCGCCGCAGAACTGGTTCTGGGACGCGTCCGTGATCTGCATCATGAACGGGTACGCGGTCGTCGTGGTGGTCGTACCGCCGACGACGGGCTGGGGCGCGGCGCTCGCCGTGGGGGAGGCGAGCAGCGCGGTCGCCGCCGCGGCGGCGGCCACCAGGGTCGCGGCGGTCTTTCTGGCAGGTCTGGGCCCGGACATGAGTCTCCTCAGTGGGGGTTGCACCGGTGGGGGGTCGCGCGGGTGTCGGTGTCGGGTCGGGGGCTCCTCCTGGTCGAGGCGGTCGAGTGGGGGAGGGACCGACCCCGTGTGCCCGGGCGAGCGGCACGCCCTTTACGCTAGGACCCGGAACCCACGGCTCCCAATGAGGGAACCCCCTAGGGGGCCTGGTGAGGGAAAACCCTCGGTCCGGTTCAGTTAACTAGCGCGGCGCTCAGCGCGCCCGCCGAGCCGCCGCCAATCGGACGATGTCGACGCGCGAGCGGATGCCCAGCTTGCGGTAGACCCGGGTCAGGGTCGCCTCCACCGTCTTCACGCTGATGAACAGCCGGCCCGCGATCTCCCGGTTGGTGGCGCCCTCCATGACCAGCGCGGCGACCTGACGCTCCATCGCGGCCAGCGCGTCCAGCCCGGCCGGTGCCTGCGGTGTGGCCGGTGCCGGTTCCGGTCCGGGCGCGGTGAGGACTTCGTCCACCTGGCGCAGCCAGGGCAGCGCCCGGCAGCGCCGGAACATCCGGGTGGCCTCGTCGAACGCCGCCGGACCGGGGTGCGGGCCGGGCAGCCGGGCCAGGGCGAACGCGGCCCGCGCCTCCTCCAGGCCGTAGCCCAGCTTGCCGAGCCGGTCCTGAGCGGACGTCAACTGGGCGACGGCGGCCTCCAGGTCGCCCCGGGCGGCGCGCACCAGCGCCTCCGACCGGTCCAGCACGGCGAGGACGCTCTCCCGGCCGAGCCGCAGCGCGTGCTCCCGGCCGGCGTCGACGACGTCCTGCGCCTCGGCCGTCTCACCGGTCGCGACCAGCGCCTCGGCGAGGTCGCCCTGCCAGCGGCCGCGGGCCGGGTCGGTGATGCCGAGCCCCAGCTCCAGGCTGCGCACCCGGCGCAGCGAGCGCACCGTGCCCGCCGGGTCCCCGGCCACCAGCTGGGCGTACCCGAGCGCGCCCAGGGCCCGGGAGAGGTACATCTGGTCGCCGTCCTCCTCGGCGTGCTGCACGGCCTCCCGGGCGAGTGCCAGCGCCCGTTCGACATCGCCGCCGGAGGCCTCCGCGAGCGAGGTGAGCATCGCCGAGGCGGTCTCGCCGATGCCCGAGTCCCGGGCGAGCCGCAGGCTGTCGCGGGCCAGGTCCAGGGCACGCCCGCAGTGTCCGGCGCGCAGCTCGGTCTCGGCGAGCCCGCGCAGGAAGTGCACCTCGCTCTCCACCGAGCCGCGCCGGCGGACCTCGCGCAGCAGCGCGGTGACCGTGGCCCGGGCCTCGGCGAGCTGGTCGCCCATGACCAGCCAGCGGAACCGGGCGCTGCCCGCGCCGTTGTGGTGCCAGGCCACCCGGGGGTCCTGGGGCTCTTGCAGGGCCCGCTTGATGGTGCGGGGTGCCTCCGGATGGCCCATCAGGGTCTCGGTCTGCGCCTGGAAGGCGAGGGCGAGCAGCTCGGTGCGCCGGTCCTTGCCGCACGCGGCCAGCTCGGCGGCGTGCGCGGCGGCCTGCCGGGCCTCGGTGAAGTCGCCCTCCACGATCAGCGCCCGCCAGGCCAGCTGGTAGTGGACCAAGGCGAGCAGCCGCGGGTCGTCGCCGGCGTCGGCGAGGGCCTGCGGGAAGACGGCGTCGACCTCGGCCATGGTGTGGCCGGCGGTGTCGATCACGATGATCCAGGCCCGCACCCGGTCGGCGGGCACGGTGGCCCGGCCGAGCACCTCCCGGGCGATGTCCCGGGCGAGGTCGACCTCGCCCGCGGTGATCGCGTCCTCGGCGGCGGCGAGCCGGCGCTCCTGGGGGCTCGGGCCGCCGCCGGCCGGGGTGCGCCGGGCGGCGAGCAGGCCGAGCTGGGCGGCGACCGAGGGCGCTCCGCGGTCCCGGGCGAGCGTCGCGGCCTCGGCCAGCCGGGCGGCCACCTCCGCGTCGGTGCCGGTGGTGGCGAGGGCCAGGTGCCGGGCCCGTTCTATCGGGTCGGAGGCGGCGGTGGACAGCGCCGCGTGCGCGGCCCGGCGTTCGTGCGCGGGCGCCTCCGCGTACAGCGCGGCCGAGATCAGCGGATGCGCGAACCGTACGGCCGGGGCGTCGGGCTCGGTGGCCAGCAGCCCGAGTTCGGCGGCCTGGGCGCACTCGGCCTCGGCGTTCTCCCGGCCGGCCGCGTGCAGCAGCGCCGGGGTGGGGCGGGCGCCGGCGCTGGCCACCAGCAGGGTGCGCCGGGCCTCCACCGAGAGCATGTCCAGCCGGCTGAGGACCAGGGCGCGCAGCGAGGTCGGCACGGGCAGCGGCTCGCCGGGCCGGGGCGGGGTGGGGCTGTCGGCGAGGGCGCGGCCCAGCTCCAGCGCGAACAGCGGGTTGCCGCCGCTGGTGCGGTGGATCTCGCGGACGGTGGAGCGGGGCAGGCCGCCGTGGCCGCGGTGGCCGAGCAACTGGGCGACCTGGGCGCGGGAGAGCGGGCCGAGCCGGATCGCGCGGGTGCCCGGCGGACAGGCCCGCAGCTGACGGTCGTACTCCTGGCTCTGCGGGCCCTCCGTGCGCACCGCGCACAGCAGTTGCACCGGGGTGCCCTCCAGGCGCCGGGCGGCGAAGCCGAGGAGTTCGGCGCTGGCCGGATCCAGCCACTGGAGGTCGTCGGCGACGACCAGGACCGTGCCGTGCGCGGCGAGCGCGCGCAGCGCGGAGAGCACCGCCAGGCGCAGTGCGAGGCCGTCGCGCTGGAGGCTGGACTCGCCGCGGCCGGTGAGCGCCGACTCCAGGGCGGTGCGCTGGGCGGCGGGCAGCCGGGGCGCGACCTCGTCGAGGACCAGGCCGAGGAGGTCGGCGAGGGCGAGGAACGGAAGGTGGGATTCGGACTCGGTCGCCGAGCAGCGCAAGACGGTGCGCGCGGTGGGGGCGTATTCCTCGGCCAATGCCCGCAGGACGGTGGATTTCCCTATTCCGGCCGGTCCGTGGAGCAGCACACTGCCGCCGGTGGCGAGTTGCTCACGGGCGCCGGCGAACAACTCCTCGCGGCCGATGACCAGGTCGGGGCGGCAGCTGGCAGGCTCCTGGAAGTCCCGTCGCACGGTCACCGCTCCCCTCCTGTGTCGTGTCCGGGCCAAATTCTAGGCAACGATCCTCGAAATTCGGACGGAAGCCGTGGTGAGGGAAATAACAAACAGTCAAACCAGAGGGAAATTCACAGCGACACCGGAGGAATGCACAGGTTTCCCACCGCCTTCGCGTCACGGCAGCAGGCCCGCCCTGCGGGCCGCGGTCACCGCCTCCCCTCGGGTGCGCGCGCCCAGCTTCCGCATCGCCGCACGCAGATAGCCCTTGACCGTCTCCGGGCCGATGCCCAGCCGCTCGGCCACCGCCGCGTTGGTGGCCCCGGCCGCCACCCAGGACAGCACGTCAAGCTCGCGTGGCGCCAGGGTCACGCCCCCGGCTCGCGGCGGCGTGGTCAGCAGCCCGCACGCCGCCAGCAGTTCGCCCCGCAGCGCAGGGTCGGCGATCCGCGGCGCCAGCGCCCGCAGCGCCGCGTGCGCCTCCCGCACCTGCTCCCACGCGGCACCCCGGCCGCTGTCCGGCGGCTGCGGACCGGCCGCCGCCAGCAGCCGCCGCCCCTCGTCGCGCACCACCAGCGCCTGTTCCACGTCCCGCGCCGCCGCCACCGCCGCGCCCAGCACGCGGTCGCCGAGCGGCTCGGCCGAGCGCAGCGCGCCGTACAGCACTCCGCGCACCCGGCGCCGCACCACCACCGGCACCGCGAGCACCGCGCGGATGCCCTCGGCGGCCACCGGTACGTCGTACTCGTGGCTGATCTGCCGGGAGCTGGAGTAGTCGGTCACCGCGCACGGCCGGCCCAGCGCCACCGCCTTGCCGCCCAGCCCGCTGCCGGCGGTCACCGCGAGCGAGCGCAGCGCGGCCGTGGTCGTGCCGCTCAGCTCGCTGATGCGCACCCGCGGCCGGCCGGGCTCCACCAGGCCGCCGAAGGCGACGGGCAGCCCTGTCGCGCGCCGCAGCCGGGCCAGTGCGCCGCCGATCTCCACCGCCTCCGCCGCGTCTGCCGTCACCTCGTCCGTCCCTCCGGTCGTCCACACCCCCGTTAGGGGGTAGTGAGACCTGCATCACGGATTAGACGATGCCAGAGAGCCGCCCGGCAATGGTCCGGTTCCGGCGCGGAGCGCCCGGCGGGACCGAGCACACGGACCCCGGCAAACCCGGACGAGCCCAGAGACACACGCGTGGAGGACATGGATGACGGCGACCGAGACGTTCCGCACCGCCCGGGACTTCCTGCTGGCCCACCGCGAGGACTACGCCACCGCCAGCGCGGGCTTCCGCTGGCCGCGGCCCGGGCACTTCAACTGGGCGCTGGACTGGTTCGACGTGATCGCCGCCGGCAACGACCGCACCGCGCTGCACATCGTCGAGGAGGACGGCTCGGAGACCCGGCTGTCGTTCGCGGAGCTGTCCGAACGCTCCAACCGGGTGGCGCGGTGGCTGCGCGAACGCGGCGTCGGACCCGAGGACCGGATCCTGGTCATGCTCGGCAACCAGGCCGAGCTGTGGGAGACCGCGCTGGCCGCGATGAAGCTGCGCGCGGTCGTCATCCCGGCCACCCCGCTGCTCGGCCCGGCCGACCTCGCCGACCGGGTGGAGCGGGGCCGGGTGAAGCACGTCGTCGCCCGGGCCCAGGACGCCGCCAAGTTCGCCGAGGTGCCCGGCACCTACACCCGGACCTGCGTCGGCGGCCTGCCCGAGGAGGGCTGGGAGCCGTACGAGGACGCCTACGCGGCCCCCGCCGACTTCGTCCCGGACGGACCGACCCTGGCCGACGACCCGCTGCTGCTCTACTTCACCTCCGGGACGACGGCCCGCCCCAAGCTGGTGGAGCACACCCACACCTCGTACCCGATCGGCCATCTGGCCACCATGTACTGGATCGGTCTCACCCCCGGCGACGTGCACCTGAACATCTCCTCGCCCGGCTGGGCCAAGCACGCCTGGTCCAACCTGTTCGCCCCGTGGAACGCCGAGGCGACCGTCTTCCTGTTCAACTACACCCGCTTCGACGCCGTCCGGCTGATGGCCGAGATGGACCGCGCCGGCGTCACCACCTTCTGCGCCCCGCCGACGGTGTGGCGGATGCTCATCCAGGCCGACCTCGGCCGGCTCCAGAACCCGCCCCGCGAGGCCGTGGCCGCCGGCGAACCGCTCAACCCCGAGGTCATCGAACGGGTCCGGCAGGCCTGGGGTGTCACCGTCCGGGACGGCTTCGGCCAGACCGAGACCGCCGTGCAGGTCTCCAACAGCCCCGGCCAGCCGCTGAAGACCGGCTCCATGGGCCGCCCCAGCCCCGGCTTCCGGGTGGAACTCCTCGACCCGGTCTCCGGCGCGCCGGGCGTCACCGAGGGGGAGATCGCCCTCGACCTGGCCGAGCGCCCGGTCGGCCTGATGACCGGCTACCACGGCGACCCGGACCGCACGGCGCAGGCCATGGCGGGCGGTTACTACCGCACGGGCGACATCGCGACCAGGGACGAGGACGGCTACCTCACCTACATCGGGCGCAGCGACGACGTGTTCAAGGCCTCGGACTACAAGGTGAGCCCGTTCGAGCTGGAGAGCGCGCTGCTGGAGCACGAGGCGGTGGCCGAGGCGGCCGTCGTGCCCGCCCCGGACCCGCTGCGGCTCGCCGTGCCCAAGGCGTACGTCGTGCTCGCCGAGGGCTGGGAGCCCGGACCCGGCACCGCGAAGGCCCTCTTCGAGCACTCCCGCGCGGTGCTCGCCCCGTACAAGCGCATCCGCCGGCTGGAGTTCGCGGCCCTGCCCAAGACCGTGTCCGGCAAGATCCGCCGGATCGAGCTGCGCGAGGCCACGGCCGCCGGCTCGCCGGACGAGTACCGCGAGGAGGACTTCCGGTGACCGCGCAGCCCTCGTACGCCCACGGGACGGGCACCACCGCGCTGCTCGGCGACACCATCGGCGCCAGCCTGGACCGGGCCGTCGCCGCCTGGCCGGACCGCGAGGTGCTGGTCGACGTGGACTCGGGCCGGCGCTGGACGTACGCCGCGTTCGCCGCCGACGTCGACCGGCTGGCGCGCGCCCTGCTGGCGAGCGGTGTCGCCAAGGGCGACCGGGTGGGCATCTGGGCGGTCAACTGCCCCGAGTGGGTGCTCGTCCAGTACGCCACCGCGCGCATCGGCGCCGTCATGGTGAACATCAACCCGGCCTACCGCACCCACGAGGTCGGCTACGTCCTGCGGCAGGCCGGCGTCCGCTTCCTCTTCGCCTCGCTGCGCCACAAGTCGAGCGACTACCGCGCGATGGCCGAGGAAGTGCGGGGCGGGTGCCCTGAGTTGCGGGAGATCGTCTACTTCGGCGACCCGGGCTGGGAGGCGCTGCTCGGGCGCGGGACCGGCGACGCCGTGTTCCCGAAGCTGTCCTGCGACGACCCCGTCAACATCCAGTACACCTCGGGCACGACGGGCTTCCCCAAGGGCGCCACCCTCTCCCACCACAACATCCTCAACAACGGTTACTTCGTGGGGGAGTCGATCGCCTACACCGAGCAGGACAGGATCTGTCTGCCCGTCCCGTTCTACCACTGCTTCGGCATGGTCATGGGCAATCTGGCCGCCACCTCCCACGGCGCCTGCATCGTCATCCCGGCGCCCTCCTTCGACCCGGCGGCCACCCTGGCGGCGGTCCAGCGGGAGCGGTGCACGTCCCTGTACGGCGTGCCGACCATGTTCATCGCGGAGCTGAACCTCCCGGACTTCGCCGACTACGACCTGTCCTCCCTGCGCACCGGCATCATGGCGGGCTCGCCCTGCCCGGTGGAGGTGATGAAGCGGGTCGTCGCCGAGATGCACATGGAGCAGGTCTCCATCTGCTACGGCATGACGGAGACGTCACCGGTGTCCTTGCAGACGCGGATCGAGGACGACCTGGAGCACCGCACCGCCACCGTCGGCCGGGTCCTGCCCCACCTGGAGGTGAAGATCGTCGATCCGGCCACCGGGATCACGGTGCCGCGCGGCACGGCGGGGGAGCTGTGCACGCGGGGCTACAGCGTGATGCTCGGCTACTGGAACGAGCCGGACAAGACCGCCGAGGCGGTCGACGCGGGCCGCTGGATGCACACCGGGGACCTGGCGGTGATGCGCGAGGACGGGTACGTGGAGATCGCCGGCCGGATCAAGGACATGATCATCCGGGGCGGCGAGAACGTCTACCCGCGCGAGATCGAGGAGTTCCTGCACGCCCACCCGGCGGTCCGGGACGTCCAGGTCGTCGGGGTGCCGCACGAGCGGTACGGCGAGGAGGTGCTCGCCTGCGTCATCCCGAGCGACCCCGCGCGGCCGCCCACCCTGGAGGAGCTGCGGGCCTTCTGCGCCGGCCGGCTCGCGCACTACAAGATCCCCAGCCGGCTCCGGCTGCTGGACTCCTTCCCGATGACGGTCTCCGGGAAGGTGCGCAAGGTGGAACTGCGGGAGACCTACGGCGCCTGACACCTCCTGCTCCCGTACGGGCCCCGGGCGAGCGACGCGCTCCCCGGGGCCCGTCCGCGTCCGCCCGCTCTTGACGGTCTCCGCCCGCCCCCCTACATTGCTTCCAGATAGCAGAAGTTCAGTTCCGCGATACGGAAAAGGTCGCGGAGAGTGATCCGGGAGAAGTGCTCACCGCGGGGCGCGACGGGAGTACCCCCTCCGAGAGGCCGAAGCAGGAGTACTCGATGGCTCGTATGACCGCTGCCCGTGCGGCAGTTGAGATCCTCAAGCGCGAGGGCGTCGCCGACGCCTTCGGCGTGCCGGGCGCGGCGATCAACCCGTTCTACAAGGCCCTCCAGGAGGGCGGCGGCATCCACCACACCCTGGCCCGCCATGTCGAGGGCGCCTCCCACATGGCCGAGGGCTACACCCGTACCAAGCCGGGCAACATCGGTGTCTGCATCGGCACCTCGGGTCCGGCCGGCACCGACATGATCACCGGCCTGTACTCCGCCATCGGCGACTCGGTCCCGATCCTGTGCATCACGGGCCAGGCGCCGACGCACGTCATCCACAAGGAGGACTTCCAGGCCGTCGACATCGCCTCGATCGCCAAGCCGGTCACGAAGATGGCGGTCACCGTGCTGGAGGCCGCCCAGGTCCCCGGCGTCTTCCAGCAGGCCTTCCACCTGATGCGCTCCGGCCGTCCCGGCCCGGTCCTGATCGACCTGCCGATCGACGTCCAGCTCACCGAGATCGAGTTCGACCCGGAGACCTACGAGCCGCTGCCGGTCTACAAGCCCACCGCGACCCGCGCCCAGATCGAGAAGGCCCTCACCTTCCTGCTCGCCTCCGAGCGCCCGGTCATCGTCGCCGGCGGCGGCGTCATCGGCGCCGACGCGGCCGGCCTGCTGGTGGAGTTCGCCGAGCTGACCCAGACCCCGGTCGTCCCGACGCTGATGGGCTGGGGCGCGCTGCCCGACGACCACGAGCTGAACGCCGGCATGGTCGGCGTGCAGACCTCGCACCGGTACGGCAACGCCAACTTCCTGGAGTCCGACTTCGTCCTCGGCATCGGCAACCGCTGGGCCAACCGCCACACCGGCTACAAGCTGGACGTCTACCGCGAGGGCCGCACGTTCGTCCACGTCGACATCGAGCCCACCCAGATCGGCAAGATCTTCCCGCCGGACTACGGTGTCGTCTCCGACGCGAAGGCCGCCCTGGAGCTGTTCATCGAGGTGGCCAGGGAACTCAAGGCCGCGGGCCGGCTGCCCGACCGCGGCGCCTGGGTGTCCGCCACCCAGGAGCGCAAGGCCACCCTGCTGCGCCGTACGCACTTCGACGACGTGCCGATGAAGCCGCAGCGCGTGTACGAGGAGATGAACAAGGCCTTCGGCCCCGAGACGCGCTACGTCACCACGATCGGCCTCTCCCAGATCGCCGGCGCGCAGATGCTGCACGTCTACAAGCCGCGCCACTGGATCAACTGCGGCCAGGCCGGCCCGCTCGGCTGGACCATCCCTGCCGCGATCGGCGTCGCCAAGGCCGACCCGGACTCCCCGGTCGTCGCGCTCTCCGGCGACTACGACTTCCAGTTCCTCATCGAGGAACTCGCGGTCGCCGCCCAGCACCGCATCCCCTACGTCCACGTGCTGGTGAACAACGCCTACCTGGGCCTGATCCGCCAGGCGCAGATCGGCCTGGACATCAACTTCCAGGTCAATCTGGAGTTCGAGAACATCAACACTCCGGAGATCGGCGTCTACGGCGTGGACCACGTCAAGGTCGCCGAGGGCCTGGGCTGCAAGGCCATCCGGGTCACCGAGCCGGACCAGCTCGGCGCCGCCTTCGAGCAGGCGAAGAAGCTGGCCGCGGAGTACCGGGTGCCGGTCGTCGTCGAGGCGATCCTGGAGCGGATCACCAACATCTCCATGAGCCGCACCATGGACATCAGCGACATCTCCGAGTTCGAGGACCTGGCCACCGAGCCCGGCCACGCGCCGACCTCGATCAAGCCGCTGAAGGTCTGACCCGGCCGGGTGGTCCGGCACGGTTCCGGACCACCCGGCACAGCCAGGGGCGGCCCGCCCGGGGGGAGGGGCCGCCCCTTCGCCACGCCCGTGCGGGCCGGCCCCCTCAGTCGAACCCGCCGCCTCCGTATCCGCCCCCGTGGTCGTGACCGCCGTACCCGCCCCCGTGGTCGTGGCCGCCGCTCCCGGCCGCACGGTCGCCGGCGTCCCAGCCGGCCGGGCCCGCCAGGTAGTCCGCGCCGTCGTCGTCCTCGTCGTGCGCGTAACTGGAGAGCAGACGGTGGTCGTCGCCACGGCCGAACGGGACGCGGCCCCCGTCCGCGAGCCCGCCCCGGCCGGTGAGCCCGGCCCGGCGGGCGAAGCACGGCACGAGAACGGTCAGCGCCCGCTCGCCGTACAGCGCGACCGCGAGCAGCGTCTCCGCCTCCGACAGGCCGCCGGGACCCGTGGGCAGCGGCCGGCACGCGCGCAGCCCGGCCAGTGCGCGGCGGGCCGCGCGGGTGCGGCGGGGCGGCAGCGTCCGCAGCAGACCCCGTACGGCCAGCTCGGCCCGCATCCGGACCAGGGCCCGCCGCACCACCGCCCGGCCGGGCAGTTCCCCCGGGCCGGCGGGCCGGTAGAGGCCGGTGCGGACCGCCTTCTCCAGCGGATGCCCGAGCGGAGCGGCACCGCCCGTCGCCGTCTTGCGCAACGTGCCCGGCCGGCCCGCCTCCACCGCGCCGCGCAGGTGCAGCGCGAGCACGGCGACGGTCACCGCGGCGCGGTCACCGCCCCGCAGCAGGGCGACCGCACACGGGTCCAGCGGCAACGGACACGACGTCGTACGGCCCATGAGACACCCCCGTGCGGGGCCCGCCACCCCCGTGCCGGCGGGCCCCGTCTGCCGTGATCTGCCCGCCCGCGAGGCCGCCGAAGCGTCATCGGCGCTGTTCAGAGGTTGATTTGAGGGTTGCGTAGCCCGGCTACGACCCTTGCCGTACGCGGCGCCTCACCGCCCGCGCGCCCTACAGCTCGTGCTCGGACAGCCCCGGCCAGTCGTCCGGGCCGCCTCCCTGCCATTCGATCAGGTCGTCCTCCTCCACCTCGACCCGGTCGAGGTCGGCCAGCCGCAGGATCTCCACCACGTCGTCCAGGTGCGAGGCGACCCCCAGCGTCACGTCCCCCTCGGTCACCCGCCGGGAACCGTCCAGGGCCGGAGAGTGAACGACGACGTGCGGATGCCGAATCGGATTGCCCATGCCTTCAGCGTGCTGCGAACGAGGTGCTCCCGCACGTCGGCGGGGATTGTCGGACCCGGCGTGCACACTTCCGCCCATGGCGACGAGAAGTGATATGACCCTTGAGCGGCAGCTCGGTGAGGTGGCGAAGGAAACAGCCGACGAGGGGGTCCGTGCGGCGCTGGCCGCGGTCTTCGCGTACCTGCGCAGCGGCACCGGCGGCAGACGCCGGCAGGGCAAGGAGCTGGTACGGCTGCTGGAGACCGCGCGGGCGACGGCGGCGGACGCGGGAGAGTGGCACGTCGTACGGCTTGTGCAGGATTCCCTGGACTACGCGGAGGGCCGGATCCTGCGGCAGGACTTCGAGGAGCGCTACCGGCTGTTCCGGGACGGCGGACGCAAGGAGCGCCACCGCGACTTCGTGGCCGGCTCACTGCGGGCGATGTACGAGTGGCTGGTGGCGGAGGGCGACGCCTATCTGCGGGAGCACCCCGGGGCGAGCGCGGCGGAAGCACTGGAGCACTTCCGGGCCAGGCGGGAGGACACCGCCTTCCTGCGGGCTCCGGAGGACCGGCCGGGGCGCTATGTGATACCTCGCGGTACGGCCGAGATCTCGGTGTGGCTGGAGCGCCTGCTGCGCAGCGGCCGTATCGAGGTGGAGGATCCCGCCCGGGAAGCCCGCCGGATCGCCGCTTCCCCCGAGGCGCTCGCCCTGCTCGCCGCGGACACCGACGGCCGCCTGCTGCTCCGGGCGGTGGAACTGCGGCGCCGCACCGAGAGCCTCGAGGCGCTGCGGGCCGTGGCCGAGGACCCCACGGCGACGGAGCGGGATCTCCAGCGGGCGCTGGAAGGCAGTCACTGGATCTTCGGCGGCCGGTTCGTCGGCGAGGCCGCGCGGCGCCGGCTGGTGCCGGGGGACGAGGTGGACCTGCCGTTGATACGCGGCGACGGTGCGCTGCACATCGTCGAACTCAAGCGGGCCATGAGCCTCCCGTCGCCGTTGATCAAGCGGCACCGCGAAGCCTGGGTGCCGGCCCGGGCGGTCCACGAAGCCGTCGGCCAGGCGGTCAACTACCTGGTGGGGCTGGACGAACACCGCGCCCGTATCCGTGCCGAGTTCGGCGTCGAGACCCGGCGGGCCGGCGCGCTGGTGCTCGTCGGTCATCCGGGTCTCCACCCCGACGTGCCGGAACGCGAGGTCGACGAGGCCCTGCGGACCTTCAACTCGCACCTCGCCCGCGTGGAGGTGCTCACCTACAAGGAACTGCTGGACAACGCCGAACGCTCCCTCGCCGCGGACATCGAGGCGGCGTAGGGAGCGTTCCGTGGTGGTGGCCGTCCGGCGGCGCGAGGCCGGGCGCGACAGGTCGTTCGCGCCGCCGGACGGAGCGGGTGGCCTCCGGGAACGTGCCCGGAGGTGGGGCTGGGACCGCGGTGGGTGCGATGGAGCCGGCTGCCTTCCCTCAGGTCGAGAAGACGGGCCGGGTCTCCTTCACCACCGCACTGGCTCGCACGCCACCGCGGTCCTCGCCCTGCCCGCCGTACCAGGTGATCACCCCTCATCCGGATCACCCGGTGGCGGCGGCGTTCGCGTCCGGGGCACGACCTCCCCGTCACGTCCCGGACGCAGTCTGTGGGCCTACTCCTCGCGCAGGGCGCGGACCGCCTCCGCCACACGCTTGCCGTACTCGGGGTCGGCGGCGTGGAAGTGGGCGAGGTTCCGCTCGATCACGTCGTCGCGGGAGACCTGCGAGAGGCCGCCGGCGATGTTCGCGACCAGGCGGGACTTCTCCTCCTTCGTCATCAGCCGGTACAGCTCGCCGGCCTGGAAGAAGTCGTCGTCCTTGGTGTGCAGCGGAGCCACGTGGCTGCCCGTGTGACCGGACACCGGGAGCGGAGCCGACAGCGGGCGGCCGGTCTCCACCGGGCCGTCGTAGGAGTTCGGCTCGTAGTTCTTGGCGTGGCGGCCCTGGCCGTTGACCGCCATGAGCCCGTCCCGGCCGTAGTTCCGGGCGCCGCCCGGGACCGCCTTCGGGGCGTTCACGGCGAGCAGGGTGTGGTTGACGCCGAGACGGTAGCGGTGGGCGTCCGCGTAGGCGAACAGCCGGCCCTGCAGCATCTTGTCCGGGGACGGGCCGATGCCGGGCACGAAGTTGTTCGGAGAGAAGGCGGCCTGCTCGACCTCGGCGAACACGTTGTCCGGGTTGCGGTCGAGGACCAGGCGGCCCACGCGCTGGAGCGGGTAGTCCTTGTGCGGCCAGACCTTGGTCAGGTCGAACGGGTTGAAGCGGTAGTCCGCCGCCTCGGCCGCCGGCATGATCTGCACGTACAGCGTCCAGGACGGGTGCACGCCCCGCTCGATCGCCTGGAGCAGGTCGGTCTGGTGCGAGTTGGGGTCCTTGCCCGCCAGCTCCTGCGCCTGCTCGGCGGACAGGCAGCGGATGCCCTGGTTGGTCTTGAAGTGGTATTTGACGTAGAAGGCCTCGCCCCGGTCGTTCGTCCACTGGTAGGTGTGCGAGCCGAAGCCGTCCATGTGGCGGTACGACGCCGGGATGCCGCGGTCGCCCATGAGCCAGGTCACCTGGTGCGTGGCCTCGGGGGAGTGGCCCCAGAAGTCCCAGACGTTGTCCGGCTCCTGCCGGCCGGTGAACGGGTCCCGCTTCTGCGAGTGGATGAAGTCGGGGAACTTGATCGGGTCCTTGATGAAGAACACCGGGGTGTTGTTGCCGACGAGGTCGTAGTTGCCCTCCTCGGTGTAGAACTTCACCGCGAAACCGCGCGGGTCACGGACCGCGTCGGCACCGCCGAGGGAGTCGGCGACCGTGGAAAAGCGCACGAACACTTCGGTGCGCTTGCCGACCGCGGCGAGGAAGTCGGCGTGGGTGAACCCGGTGACGTCGTCGGTCACCTCGAAGTGGCCGTACGCCCCCGAGCCGCGGGCGTGCACGACACGCTCCGGGATCCGCTCGCGGTTGAAGCGCGCGAGCTTTTCCAGGAGGTGCTGGTCCTGGATCAGGAGCGGGCCGCCGACGCCGGCGGAGGCGGAGTTCTGGTTGTCGGCGACCGGTGCGCCGGACTCTGTCGTGAGCACGCGCTTCGAC
The DNA here is from genome assembly GCF_044332325.1 of Streptomyces sp. NPDC017095. Taxonomy (NCBI): domain Bacteria; kingdom Bacillati; phylum Actinomycetota; class Actinomycetes; order Kitasatosporales; family Streptomycetaceae; genus Streptomyces; species Streptomyces sp. NPDC017095. The sequence goes on along the minus strand of NZ_JBIROU010000005.1, from coordinate 286,626 downwards.
ATCGTGGACCTTCCGTGCGGGTGTCAGCGGAAACCTGTTTCCGCTTCGTGGAGCCTAGAAGTGGGGCGATCTGAGCGTCAACAGTTTGTTGAAGGTGATTCCGGGACGCGGCGCCGCCTGGGCGCGACAGGACAGGTGTCGGCGGCGCCGCGTCCCGGAAGCCGGGGGGTGTTGTCAGACCTGGGCGCCGGACAGGCGCTCCACGGCCCGCAGCAGGGCCGAGTGGTCCAGGCCGCCGTCGCCCTGGGCGCGCAGGCTGGCGACCAGCTGGGCGACCACGGCGCCGACCGGCAGGGCCGCGCCGACGTTGCGCGCGGCGTCGGTGACGATGCCCATGTCCTTGTGGTGCAGGTCGATGCGGAAGCCCGGCTTGAAGTCGCGCTGGAGGAAGTTGTCCTTCTTGCGCGCCAGCACGGTGGAGCCGGCCAGGCCGCCGCCGAGGACGTCCAGCGCGGCCGCCAGGTCCACGCCCGACTTCTCCAGGAAGACCACGGCCTCGGCGCACGCCTGGATGTTCACGGCGACGATCAGCTGGTTGGCGGCCTTCACGGTCTGCCCCGAGCCGTGCGGACCGCACAGCACGATGGTCTTGCCGAGCACCTCGAAGACCGGCTTGGCCTCGTCGAAGTCGGCCTGCTCGCCGCCGACCATGATGGACAGGACCGCCTCGACGGCGCCCGCCTCACCGCCGGAGACCGGGGCGTCCAGCACCCGGATGCCCTTGTCCTGGGCGGCGGCGGCCAGGTCGACGGAGGTCTGCGGGGTGATCGAGGACATGTCGATCAGCAGGGCGCCTCGCCGGGCGTTCTCCAGGATGCCCTCGGGGCCGTAGGCGATGGCCTCGACCTGCGGGGAGGCGGGCACCATCGTGATGATCACGTCGGCGTCCCGGACGGCCTCGGCGATCGAGCCGGCGACGGCGCCGCCGGCGGCGGCCAGCCGGTCCAGCTTCTCCTGCTCCAGGGTGTAGCCGGTGACGTGGTAACCGGCCTTGACCAGGTTCTCGGACATGGGGGAGCCCATGATGCCGAGGCCGATCCAGGCGATCTTGGGAAGGGTGTTGCTCATCGGTGCCTCTCTGACTGCTCTGTGACGTCGGGGGGTTCAGCGAGCGGCGCGCGCTTCGCGCGGGAGCCAGCCGAAGGCCTCGGTGCTCGGGCGGTCGCCCGGCTTGTACTCCAGGCCGACCCAGCCGTCGTAACCGGCCTTCCTCAGCCGGCCGAGCAGCTCCTCCAGCGGGAGCGACCCCGTCCCCGGGGCGCCGCGGCCGGGGTTGTCGGCGATCTGCACGTGCCCGGTCTTCGCCGCGTACGCCTCGATCACCGCCGGCAGGTCCTCGCCGTTCATCGACAGGTGGTACAGGTCCAGCAGGAACCTGGCGTTGCCGAGTCCCGTGGCCGCGTTCACCTTGTCCACGACCTCCACCGCGGCCGGCGCCGACACCAGCGGGTACAGCGGTGACTCGGGCTTGTTCAGCGCCTCGATCAGCAGGACCGCGCCGACGCGGTCGGCCGCCCGGGCCGCGAGGACCAGGTTCTCCAGGGCGAGCGCGTCCTGCTCGGCCGGGTCCACGCCCTCGACGCGGTTGCCGTACAGCGCGTTGAGCGCCGTGCAGCCGAGGGAGGCCGCGAAGTCCGCGGCCACGTCGATGTTGGCGCGGAACCTCTCCGACTCCTCGCCCGGGACGGACAGGGCGCCGCGGTCCGGGCCCGGCAGCCGTCCGGCGTAGAAGTTCAGTCCGGTGAGCCGGACTCCCGCGTCCTCGATCGCCGTCTTCAGGGCGTCCAGCTCGGACCGGGGCGGGGTGGGCGAGTCGATCCAGGGCCACCACAGCTCGACCGCGGAGAAGCCGGCCGCGGCAGCGGCCGCGGGACGCTCCAGGAGCGGGAGTTCCGTGAAGAGGATCGACAGGTTGACGTTGAAGCGCTGGTCTGTGAATCCCATTCGGGCCGCGCTCCCTTCCGTGGTCGTAATTCCGTAATGCGGAAGTTCGTTTCTGCGTAATGGAAGATTGCCGTCGTGTGTCGCCGCTTGTCAAGAGGCGCCGGCCGGGCAGTCGGTCCTGGTCCCGCTCCAAGCCCCGGTCCAGGCCCCGGCCGGGGAGGCGGACCGGGCCCGTCCGGGGCTGCCCGGGCGGCCGCCGGGCGCGTTAGGTTGAGGCCGTGCGATTGAGAGTGGAGTTCACGACCGAACCCTTCGACCTGGACGAGGCGCCCGCGCACGCCCTGGTGGCGCGTGAGGTCATCGAGACCGCCGGGCTGGACGCCGTCGACGTCGGCCCCTTCGGCAACACGGCCGAGGGCGGCGCCGACCGCGTGCTCACCGCGGTGGACGCGCTGCTGCGCAGGACCCTGCGGGCCGGCGCCACCCGGGTCTCGCTCCAGGTCAACGTCCTCGACGGCCCGGGTGCCGGGGACCGCGGCGACGAGGCCGGGGAGGGCGGTAGATGACCGGGGACGGGCCCTTCATCGCGGCCGTGAAGCCGCTGGTCGACGCCATGGGCGGGACGATGCTCCCGCCCGACGAGGCCGGACCCGAGGACGTCGTGCTCGCCTGGGAGGGCGCCGACGTCGTCGCCGTACGCCTGCCCCAGCTCGCCGACTCCCTCGATCACATCCTGGCCGCCATGGAGCGCAAGGAGGGCCGGCCGCTGGCCGATCTGGACCGCAAGGCCAAGCAGGAGGTCGTCCGGATCCTGGAGGCGCGCGGCGCGTTCGCCGTGCGGCACGGCGTGGAGACCGTGGCGGGCGCGCTCGGCGTCAGCCGCTTCACGGTCTACAACTACCTCAACCGGGAGAAGGGCGCCTGACCGGCCCTGACACGGGAGTTGACGCGCCGCGGGAGCCCGTCCCCCTTGTTACGCGGAATTTTCAACAAAGTGTTGACGTGATGTTTCCGAGGGCGTTAGCTATCGGCAGCCCGTTCAGCACGATGGCCCACCGCGGCCACGGAGGCTCCCGTGACTTCGACTTCCACGCCCCCGGGCCTGGCCCGGTTCAACGATCTGGAGGAGCGCGCCGCCCTCGCCGCCCTCCACGAGGCGTGCGCCTCCACCGAGTGGGCCCGGCGACTGCTCGCCGCCCGCCCCTACGCCACTCCGGAGGACCTCTACACCGCCAGTGACGCGGCCATGGCCGAGCTGACCGCCGCGGACCTCGCGGAGGCGATGGCCGGCCACCCGCCGATCGGGCGCCCCAGACCCGGCGACCCGACCTCCGCCCGCGAACAGCGCGGCATGGCCGGCGCCTCCGACCGGCTCAAGGCCGAGATGCTCGAACTCAACCTGGCCTACCAGGAGAGGTTCGGCCATGTCTTCCTCATCTGCGCCACCGGCCGGACCGGCGAGCAGATGCGCGACGCGGTCCGGGAGCGGATCGGGAACACGCCGGAACGGGAGCGCGAGATCGTCCGCACCGAGCTGGGCAAGATCAACCGCATCCGACTGGCCCGACTCGTCGAAGAGGACGCCTGACACCATGAGCACCAGCACCACCGCCTCCGTGTCCACGCACATCCTGGACACCTCGCTCGGCCGCCCCGCCGAGGGCGTCGCCGTCCACCTCTCCGCCCGGTCCGGGCAGGGCGGGGACTGGCAGGCACTCGGCGGCTCCGCGACCGACGCCGACGGCCGGTGCAAGGACCTGCCGGCGCTGCCGGAGGGGACCACACACGTGCGGCTGGACTTCGCCGTCGAGCCGTACTTCGCGAACAAGCAAGCCGATGCGCAGCAGGACGCCCCCGCGAATCGGGACAGCGGGCGCGGCGTGTTCTTCCCGGAGGTGGCGATCACGTTCGCCGTCGTACCGGGCGAGCACTACCACGTACCGCTGCTGCTCAACCCGTTCGGCTACTCCGTTTACCGAGGGAGCTAGCTACATGCCGACCATCCTGGGACAGAACCAGTACGGCAAGGCCGAGAACCGAGTCGTCAAGATCACGCGGGACGGCGCCACCCATCACATCAAGGACCTGAACGTGTCCGTGGCGCTGAGCGGCGACATGGAGGAGGTCCACTACTCGGGCTCCAACGCCAACGTCCTGCCGACCGACACCACCAAGAACACGGTGTTCGCGTTCGCCAAGGAATACGGCATCGAGTCCGCCGAGCAGTTCGGCATCCACCTCGCCCGGCACTTCGTCACCAGCCAGGAACCCATCCACCAGGCGCGCATCCGCATCGAGGAGTACTCCTGGGAGCGGATCGAGACCTCCGACGCCAACAGCAGGTTCATCGGCGCCGACGACGTCAAGCACTCCTTCGTCCGCAAGGGCCAGGAGACCCGCCTCACCCAGATCACCTACGACGGTGAGAAGTGGGAGGTGATCTCCGGCCTGAAGGACCTGGTCGTGATGAACTCGACCAACTCCGAGTTCTGGGGCTACGTCAAGGACAAGTACACCACCCTCCAGGAGGCGTACGACCGGATCCTCGCCACCCAGGTCTCCAGTCGGTGGCGGTTCAACTGGACCGACGACGAGCAGAAGATGCCCCACTGGGAGAAGTCCTACGAGCAGGTGAAGAAGAACATGCTCCAGGCCTTCGCCGAGACCTACTCCCTCTCGCTCCAGCAGACGCTGTACCAGATGGGCTCGCGCATCATCAACAACCGCAGCGAGATCGACGAGGTCCGCTTCTCGCTGCCGAACAAGCACCACTTCCTGGTCGACCTGGAACCGTTCGGACTGAAGAACGACAACGAGGTCTACTTCGCCGCCGACCGCCCCTACGGCCTCATCGAGGCCACCATCCTGCGGGACGGCTGTGCGGCCCTTATCCCGGTCGACATGACCAACCTCTGACGCGGGACGCGCGCCCCCGGCCCGGCCGTCCGGACCGGGGGCCCGCCACACCGGAGGGAACACCATGGCACAGCCTGCAACGGAGCCGGCGAAAGGCTCCTGTTCCACCCCGCCGGTGCACACCGAGGACGCCGTCACGTCCGTGCACCCGGTGGACGAGAAGCTCCACGTCTCGCGGCTCGTCCCCGCCGCGCTCCAGCACATCGCCGCGATGTACGCGGGCGTTGTCACTCCTCCGCTCATCATCGGCCAGGCCTGCGGCCTCGACATCGCGGCCCGCACCCGGCTCATCGCCGCGAGCCTGCTCATCGCCGGCATCGCGACCATTTTGCAGACCATCGGCGTCAAGGGCCTCGTCGGCAACCGGCTGCCCTTCGTCAACGCCGCCTCCTCCGCCGGCATCGCCCCCATCCTCGCCATCGCCGAGACCAACGGCAAAGGCCACCAACTCCCCGCCATCTACGGGGCGGTGATGGTCGCCGGCGCCTTCTGCCTGGCCCTCGGCCCGTTCTTCGGCCGGCTGCTGCGCTTCTTCCCGCCCCTGGTCACCGGCGTGGTCATCACCCTGATCGGCGTCACGCTGATGCCCGTCCCGGTGAGCTGGGCCCAGGGCGGCGACAAGGCCGCCGCGGACTTCGGCGCCATGCGGCACCTCGCGCTCGCCGGGTTCACCCTCGCCGTCATCCTGCTGATCCAGCGCTTCGGCAAGGGCTTCGTCCGGCAAGTCGCCCTGCTCTTCGGGCTGCTCGTCGGCACGCTCGCCGCGATGCCCTTCGGCATGGCCGACTTCAGCGGCCTGAAGTCCGCGCCGATCGCCGCGCTGCCCACCCCGTTCGCCTTCGGCGCCCCGGAGTTCCAGCCCGCGGCCATCCTCTCGCTGTGCATCGTGATGCTGGTGCTGATGACCGAGTCCAGCGCCGGCATGCTCGCCCTCGGCGAGATCTGCGACCGCCGCGCCGACGCCAGGACCATCACCCGCGGCCTGCGCACCGACGGCATCGCCACCCTCCTCGGACCCGTCTTCGGCGGCTTCCCCACCTCCGCCTTCGCGCAGAACGTCGGCGTCGTCTCCCTCACCCGGGTGCGCAGCCGGTACGTCGTCGCCGTCGCCGGCGCCAGCCTGCTCGTCCTCGGCGCCTTCCCGGTCCTCGGCGCGGTCGTCTCCCTGGTCCCCATGCCGGTCCTCGGCGGTGCCGGCATCGTCCTGTTCGGCTCCATCGCCGTCAGCGGCATCCGGACGCTCGCCGAAGCGGGCCTGGACGACAGCTCCAACATCATCCTGGTGGCCGTGGCGCTCGGCGCCGGCATCATCCCGCTGGCCGCGCCCACCTTCTACGCCGGCTTCCCGGCGTGGGCGCAGACCGTCCTCGGCTCCGGCATCAGCGCGGGCGCGCTCGTCGCGGTCCTGCTGAACCTGTTCTTCCACCATCTCGGCACCCGGAGCGGCCAGCCCGCCCCGGCACTCAAATCCTCCTAGGGTCCTGCCGTGCCCTCCCCGTGGACACGCCTTCCGTCCACGGGTCGCCACCAGAAGAGAAGGAAGCACGATGGCACCATCGGCAGCCCAGCGCATCGTCATCGAGAACTGCGCCATCGCGACCGTGGACGCGGGCGACACCGAGTACGCCTCCGGGCACCTCGTCCTCGCCGGCAACCGCATCGAGTCGGTCGGCGCGGGCGAGGCCCCCGAGGGCCTGGAGAACGTGGTGCGCCGGATCGACGGACGCGGGCACCTGGCCACACCCGGACTGGTCAACACCCACCACCACTTCTACCAGTGGATCACCCGGGGCCTGGCCACCGACCACAACCTGTTCGACTGGCTGGTCGCGCTCTACCCGACCTGGGCGCGGATCGACGAGCGGATGACGTACGCGGCGGCCCAGGGCTCCCTGGCCATGATGGCCCGGGGCGGAGTCACCACCGCCATGGACCACCACTACGTCTACCCGCGCGGCTGCGGCGACCTGTCCGGCTCGATCATCCGGGCCGCCGCCGAGACGGGCGTCCGTTTCACGCTGGCCCGCGGCTCGATGGACCGCGGCGAGAAGGACGGCGGACTGCCGCCGGACTTCGCCGTCGAGACGCTGGAGGGCGCCCTCACCGCGACCGAGGAAACCGTCAGGAAACACCACGACGCCTCCTTCGACGCCATGACCCAGGTCGCCGTCGCGCCCTGCTCGCCGTTCTCCGTCTCCACCGAACTCATGCGCGAGGGCGCCGCGCTGGCCCGCCGGCTGGGCGTACGGCTGCACACCCACGGCTCGGAGACGGTGCAGGAGGAGAAGTTCTGCCACGAGCTGTTCGGCATGGGCCCCACCGACTACTTCGAGTCCACGGGCTGGCTCGGTGCGGACGTGTGGATGGCGCACTGCGTCCACATGAACGACTCCGACATCGCGGCCTTCGCCCGCACGAAGACCGGTGTCGCCCACTGCCCCTCGTCCAACGCCCGTCTCGCCGCCGGCATCGCCCGCGTCCCCGACATGCTGAAGGCGGGCGTCCCGGTCGGCCTCGGCGTCGACGGCACCGCCTCCAACGAGTCCGGCGAACTCCACACCGAACTGCGCAACGCCCTGCTGATCAACCGGCTCGGAGCCCACCGCGAAGCCGCGCTGGGTGCCCGGCAGGCGCTGCGGCTCGGCACCCACGGCGGTGCCCAGGTCCTCGGCCGGGCCGAACAGATCGGCTCGCTGGAGCCGGGCAAGCTGGCCGACGTGGTGCTCTGGAAGATGGACACGCTCGCCCACGCCTCCATCGCCGACCCGGTGACCGCGCTGGTCTTCGGCGCGGCGGCCCCGGTCACCGCCTCCTTCGTGAACGGCCGGCAGATCGTCGAGAACGGCCGCCTGCTCACCGTCGACGAGGACGCCGTCGCCGTCAGCACCCGCGAGGAAGCCCGGCGCCTGGCCGGGATCGCCGCCCGGGGCTGATCCGGCACCGGCCGCCCACAGACTCCGGCCGGGAGGGACGGCTCCCGGCCGGGACCCGTGGATCCGAGCGGGATCCACGGCACGCCGTCTCCGGGCGCGCACCCGCGCGCCCGGAGCCGGTTCTCCCCACACCGCTCGCCCACCGCTCGATCGTCACCCCGTCACGGTCCCGCACGACCCTGCACCACCTCCATGAAACCCACGTCGACGTCCGACGTGTCACCCGCCCGGAGGAGCCGCCGTGGCCGCCCATCCAGTTGACGAGAAACTCCCCGCCCTCAAAATGGCGACCAGCGGTCTGCAGCACGTGGCCGCCATGTACGCCGGTGTCGTCGCCCCGCCGCTCATCGTCGGCGCGGCGATCGGCCTGTCCGCCACCGAACTGACCTTCCTCACCGGTGCCTGCCTGTTCACGGCCGGCCTCGCCACCTTCCTCCAGACGCTCGGCTTCTGGAAGATCGGCGCCCGGCTGCCCTTCGTCAACGGCGTCACCTTCGCCGGTGTCGCCCCCATGACCGCGATCGTCGCCTCCACCGAGGACAAGTCCGACGCCCTGCCGGTCATCTTCGGCGCGGTCATCGTCGCCGGACTCCTCGGCTTCCTCGCCGCCCCGGTCTTCTGCAAGGCGGTCCGCTTCTTCCCGCCGGTCGTCACCGGCTCCGTCATCACCCTGATCGGCGTCTCCCTGCTGCCCGTCGCGTTCGGCTGGGCCCAGGGACCCGACCCGCGGGCCGGCGACTACGGTTCGACCACCTACCTCACCCTCGCCGGCGCCACCCTGCTGATCGTCCTGCTGCTGCGCCGCTTCACCCGTGGTTTCGTCAAGCAGATCGCCGTCCTGATCGGCCTGGTCGCGGGCACCCTCCTCGCGATCCCGTTCGGCGTCACGGACTTCGGCCCGGTCGCCGACGCCGCCGTGGTCGGCTTCCCCACCCCGTTCCACTTCGGCGCCCCGCAGTTCCGGCTCGCCGCGATCCTGTCCCTCTGTGTCGTCATGGTCGTCTCGATGACCGAGTCGACCGCCGACATGCTGGCGCTCGGCGAGATCGTCGAACGTCCCGCCGACGAGAAGACCATCGCGGCCGGCCTGCGCGCCGACACCCTCGGCTCCGCGCTCAGCCCGCTGTTCAACGGCTTCATGTGCAGCGCCTTCGCCCAGAACATCGGCCTGGTCGCGATGACGCGGGTGCGCAGCCGCTACGTCGTCGCCACCGGCGGCGGCTTCCTGGTCCTGATGGGCCTGTGCCCGATGGCCGCCTCGCTGATCGCGGTGGTGCCCCGCCCGGTCCTCGGCGGCGCCGGCATCGTGCTGTTCGGCTCGGTCGCCGCGAGCGGCATCCAGACCCTGGTCCGGGCCGGGCTGGACCGGGACAACAACGTCCTGATCGTGGCCGTGTCCCTCGCGGTCGGCATCATCCCGATCACCGCGCCGGAGTTCTACCACTCCTTCCCGGAGACCGCGAAGATCGTCCTGGACTCGGGCATCTCCACGGGCTGCGTCACCGCCGTGGTGCTCAACCTCCTCTTCAACCACCTCGGCAAGGGCCGGGACGCCCAGGACGTCACCCATCCCATGGAGGCGGGAGAGGAGATCGCCGCCGTCCGCTGACACCGGTCGCCGGGACGTGGCCGGCCGGGGGAGACGCACCGCGCCGTCACCCCCGGCCCGCTGCCCGACGCGGGGGCCTACAGGCCGAACAGGGCCGGGTCCGTGGCCAGTTCCTTGAGCACCGCCCGCGGGTCGGCGACCAGCCTGCGCCGGGCGAGGTCCATGATGCCGCCCACCGCGGTGACCTCGGCCGCCAGGATGCCGTCGGTCTTGCGTATCTCCTGCCGGATCGAGAACGTCTTGCCCTCGCCCCACTCGAAGACACAGGTCACGTCGGTGTCGTCACCGGCGAGCAGTTCGCGCCGGAATCGGATGGTCGTCTCCAGCGCCACCGGTCCCACCCCCGCGCCGACCAGCCGGGCCTGGCTGATCCCGGCCGCCTGGAGCAGCGACCAGCGGGCGTGCTCCGCGTAGTTGAGGTACACCGACTGGTTGAGATGTCCCTGGGTGTCGGTCTCGTAACCGCGGACGGTCACCCGGACGGAAAACGGTTCGGCCACTGCTTGCCCTTCTCGCGTGTCTTCCTGAGATCGCCCGATCCTGGCACGCCGGTCAGGTCCGGCGCGGCGAGGCCAGCAGATAGCGGGCCCGCGTCCGGGGCTCGGTGTACTCGCCCGCCTGCCAGCCGGCCTCCTCCAGCGTGGCCGCGCACGCCGCCAGCGCCGGCGCGTCCGGTGCGTACACCGCGACCGCCTCCGGCTGCGGTGTCGCACGGACCCGGTAGCCGTCCGTGTCCCCGCCCGCCGGAGGGTGCCCGGCCGCCTCCAGCGCGAGCGCCGCGGCCCGCACCAGATGCGTCCGCTCCCAGCCGCACGGCCGGTCCGCTGCGCCGTCGGGATTGGTCATCCTGCGCAGCTCCAGCAGCCCCTGCCAGGCGCTGTGCACCTCGCGCCGCCGGGCCGGAGCGGACGCCGGCGGCTCCTCCTCGCCGCCGACGCGGGCCGCGAACACCCCGGTGTCCGGGGCGGACCGCACCGGCGGCGGCTCGGGCGCCGCCTCCCGGAGCCGGTGGCCCGCCGGGGTGAGGAAATGGTCGTGCGGCGGCCGGGGGTGCCGGAAGGCGAGGCCGTGCCTCACCAGCGACGCGAGCTGGGCCGGCGTACCGCGCAGCCGCCCGGTCACCGGGTCGGCGGCCTCGAGCACGCGCCGCTGCGCGGCGGTCGGCGGTCGGGTCACGGGACGCTCCTTCCGGCACCGGGCAGTTGGCGGACGCCGTCGGTCGGACGGCTCCTTCGCAGCGTACGGCCCGGGTCTGACAACGCCCCGCGCGCGGGACGGGGGCCGCGCACCGGCCCGCGCGGTACGGGAGCCGCGTGCCGGCCGGTGCCCGCCGTCACTCCCCGGGCCGGATGTTCCAGCCCGTCACCACCGGCCGCCCGTGCTCGGTGCCGAGCCGGCCCAGCGCGCCCGTCGCCAGCTGGAAGAGAGCTCCGTGCCGGGGCGGCAGGCCCAGGCGACGGGCGGTGAGGACGCGCAGGAAGTGCCCGTGGGCGATCAGGAGGACGATGCCGTCGGTGTCGGCGAGGGCGGCGTCGGCCTTGGCGAGGACCCGGTCGGCGCGCTCGCCGACCTGCTCGGGGCTCTCGCCCGGATGGTCCGGCGGGCCGGGCGGGACACCGTCGGTGAACAGGAACCAGCCGGGCCGGCCGCGCTGGATCTCCGGTGTGGTGACGCCCTCGTACCCGCCGTAGTCCCACTCGCACAGGTCGGCGTCGACCCGCGCGTCCGGTACCCCGATGAGCCGGGCGGTCTCCCGGGCCCGCCGGAGCGGGCTGACGAAGGCCGCGCCGATGCGGTGCGGGCGGATCAGCGGGACCAGCCGGCGCGCCTCGTCCCGCCCGTGCTCGGTGAGCGGTACGTCGGTCCGGCCGGTGTGCCGTCCGGACCGCGACCACGCGGTCTCCCCGTGCCGGACGAGAAAGAGGTCACCCATGACGGCACGGTGTCACAGGGCGCCCGCCGCCCGCAGGACGGACTGCGCCAGACGGCGTCGCCCGCGCCGCGCGGCCTCAGGTCCCGGCCCGGGTGCGCCGGGGCGGCGCCATGGCGATCGTCTCCCCGCACGCGTCGAGGACGGCCGTGCGCCCGTGTGCGTCGGTGACCGGGACGGCCGTGCCGTGGCTGTCGCGCGGCGCGCGCACCACGGCCTCGCCCTGCCGTACGCACCAGGCGTCCGCGCCGCCCGCGGTGTCGCGCGGCGTGTAGCGCAGGTCCACGGCGACGGCCGTGTGGCCGGGCAGGGAGAGGGCCGCGGGGTGCCCGGGGCCGGCGCCGTCGATGCTCTCCGCCTTGCCGTTGTGCAGTTCCAGGCCCGGATAGCCGGCGAACAGACACGCGCCGGAAGCCTTGTTGACGGCGGTGAGGCGCGCGTTGGGCCGGGACGCGCCGGGGTCCTTTGCCGTGCCGCTCCGCGTGCCCTCGGACGCGCTCGATCCGATGCCGTGCGTGCCGTGGGTGCCGCTGTCACCGTCGCCGTCGAGCAGGGACAGTGTCCAGGTGAGCGCGGTGGTCCGGCACAGCGGCGGCGGTGCGGTGGCGTCCGGGGCGGCCGTCGTCGTGGTGGTGCCGCAGCCCGCCAGGGCCAGGCCGGCGGCGAGTACGGCGAGAGCGCCGGCCGGCCGGGTCGTCGCGGTCATGGTTCCCCCTGGAGGCGCGATGGTGATCGGTCAGGTGCCGGGGTGGACCAGCGTGTGCTCGGTGCCGACGGACGTGCCGCCCGTGTCGGCGTACAGCGTGGTCTCCCCGTCCGCCCAGCGCACGACGAGGTCGTTGGCGGGGCCGTCGTGGCGGAAGGCGCCGGCCGTCAGCACCCGCGCCTGCTGCCACCGGCCGTTCGGGCCGCGCATCCGCGTCCTGTGGCCGGGCCCCGCGGCCGAGGTGCCGGCGTAACCGTCCAGCGCGCCGTCGGACCAGCGCACCAGCAGGTCCCCGGCGGCCGTGCCGCCGAAGTCGCCGCCGGTCAGCAGGGCGGCCTTGGTCCAGGTGCCGTTGGCCGCGAGGAGCGGGGTGCCGGTGCCCAGGCCGCCGGTCCCGACGCCCGGGTAGAGGGTGAGCGCGCCGTCCGCCCAGCGCACCAGCAGGCCGGTGCCCCCGTCGTCCCGGAACGCTCCGGAGGCGAGCTGGACGGCGTTCTTCCACGCGGAGCCCGGCGCGGCCATCCGGATCTCCCGGCCCAGGCCGGCGGGGCCGGGCTGCGGGTAGAGCGTGACCTCGCCGTCGGACCAGCGCACCAGCAGTCCGGACCGGTCGCCGGTGAACGCGCCGCCGGTGACGGCCCGGGCGTGGGTCCAGGTGGAGTTGGCCGCGCGCAGCCGGGTCTCGGTGCGGAAGCCGCCCCTGCCGTCGCCGGGGTGCAGGGTGACCGCGCCGTCGGTCCAGACCACCAGCAGATCGCCGTGCCGGTCGCCGGTGTAGTCGCCGGACGCCATCAGCGCGGCCTTGCGCCAGCGCCCGGCGCCGCCCGGCAGCGCGCCCTTCAGCCCCCGGTACGGCGGCAGGTCGGCGGGCGGGGCCTGGTCGGCGACGGCGTAGGCGAGCAGGTTCGCGGCGTCGGTGCCGAACGCGGGGGCGTAGCTGATGTAGTCCACGTTGGCGTCGTTGCCGCCGCCGTTGTAGCCGCCGAGGTTGCCGATGACGTGGCCGGTGCGGGCGTCGTCCTTGTAGTCGGTGATCCACGGGCTGCCGGACACCCCGCCGTAGTAGCCGCCGCAGGTCATCGACAGCTGCCGGAACCCGGGCAACTGCTTGGTCGGGACGGTGCACTTGACCGCGCGCCCGGCGCTGTTGTGCGAGTAGGAGGGGTAGCCGACGACGGTGACGCCCCGGTGGGTGTAGCCGGCGGGCCGGGTGAAGGTGAGTCCGCCGCCCACCGCGTCCTGGAGGTTTTTGCCCCACTGGTTGGGCGAGACCCGGGCGAACGCGGTGTCCAGGTCGGACACCGCCTTCTTGGTGGTGGCCGAGCCGCGGTCGGGCACGTACCGGGGATCGATGAAGATCCGCTGGATGGGGAAGATGCCGTACGGCTGCCGGTCGGGGGCCGCGCCCTTCACGAACTTCGGGACGAAGAGGTAGGCGCTCTTCATGTTCCGCGCGCAGTGGGCCGCGGTGAGCACGATGTTCCGGGCCTTGGTGTCGAGCACGCTGCCGGTGCAGTGCCAGGTGGTGCCGCGCGGCCCGTCGGCGCCGAAGAACGTCCCGACCAGCCGGGTGCCCTTGAACAGGGTGCCCTTCGGGCGGGCCGCCGCCGCGGCGGACGCTGCCGGTGACGACGCCGGCGGAGTGTGCCGGGGCGCGTCGAGCGGCCGGGCCGCGGCCATGCGCTCCGCGGTCCAGAACCGCGCGGCCTGCCGTGCCTCACGCCCGGCGGACGGTGCGGCAGGCGCGGGTGCCCCGGCGTGTGCGGCCGGCACCGTCAGCCCGGACAGCACCGCGCACAGCACGGCGACGACCGCCCGGCGCCGTGCGCGGACGAACGGCACCCCGGTGCGGGCGAACGGTTGTCTCTGCGAGAACACTGCTGGAAGCCCCCCGTCATACGGCGCGGTCCCCCTGGCCACGCCGGATGATCTTCACATGGACGAGCGAAACGGGCCAACTCTACTGCCGGTACCCGCCGAGGAACCTGCCGATCCGGCCGATCGCCGCCTCCAGGTCGTCCGCGTGCGGCAGGGTGAGGATGCGGAAGTGGTCGGGGGCGGGCCAGTTGAAGCCGGTGCCCTGGACGACCTGGATCTTCTCGCGCAGCAGCAGGTCCAGGACGAACTTCTCGTCGTCGTGGATCGGGTGCACCTTGGGGTCGATGCGCGGGAACGCGTACAGCGCGCCCTTGGGCTTGACGCAGGAGACGCCGGGGATCTCGTTGAGCTTCTCCCAGGCCACCGTCCGCTGGTCGTGCAGCCGGCCGCCGGGCCGGGTGAGGTCGCGGATGGACTGGCGGCCGCCCAGCGCGGCCTGGATGGCGTACTGGGCGGGCGCGTTGGCGCACAGCCGCATGGAGGCCAGCATGGTCAGGCCCTCCAGGTAGTTCCGGGCGTGCTGCTTCGGGCCGGTGACCACCAGCCAGCCGGAGCGGAAGCCCGCCACCCGGTAGGTCTTGGACAGCCCGCAGAAGGTGAGGACCACCAGATCGGGCGCGAGCGCGGCGGCCGAGTGGTGGACGGCGTCGTCGTACAGGATCTGGTCGTAGATCTCGTCGGCGAACACCATCAGGCCGTGCCGCCGGGCCAGGTCGAGGATGCCCTCGACGACCTCCTTCGGATAGACCGCGCCGGTCGGGTTGTTCGGGTTGATGATGACCACGGCCTTGGTGCGGTCGGTGATCTTCGCCGCCATGTCGGCCAGGTCCGGGTTCCAGTCGGCCTGCTCGTCGCACAGGTAGTGCACGGCCTTGCCGCCGGCCAGCGTGGTGACGGCCGTCCACAGCGGGAAGTCCGGGGCCGGGATGAGGATTTCGTCGCCGTCCTCGATCAGCGCCTGGACGGCCATGGAGACCAGCTCCGAGACGCCGTTGCCGAGGTAGACGTCGTCCACGTCCACGTCGAGGCCCAGCGTCTGGTAGCGCTGGGCGACCGCCCGGCGGGCGGAGAGGACACCGCGGGAATCCGTGTAGCCGTGCGCCCGCGGCAGCATCCGGATCATGTCCTGGAGGATCTCCTCCGGCGCCTCGAAGCCGAAGGCCGCGGGATTGCCGGTGTTCAGGCGGAGCACGCTGTGCCCCGCCTCCTCCAGCGCGTTGGCGTGCTCGATCACCGGGCCGCGGATCTCGTAGCACACCTCGCTGAGCTTGTTGGACTGCCGGAACTCCATGCGCCCCTCCGAAACTCGTGTTGCTTGGTTTTACCAAGTGACAGCTTGGAAAGTCCAACAACGCGTCTACACTGCGTCGCATGTCACCTCGCCGAAGCTACGACCAGTACTGCTCCGCAGCCCGCGCCCTCGACGTCGTCGGCGACCGCTGGACGCTGCTGATCGTCCGTGAGCTGCTCGCCGGGCCCCGCCGGTACACGGACCTGCACGCGGACCTGCCCGGCGTGAGCACGGACGTACTCGCCTCCCGGCTGAAGGAGATGGAGCGCGACGGCCTCGCCACCCGGCGGCGGCTGCCCCCGCCGGGCGCCGCGTACGTGTACGAACTCACCGCGCGCGGGCGGGAGCTGCTGCCCGTCCTCCAGGCGCTGAGCACCTGGGGCCGGCCCGAACTGGGCGAGCGCCGGCCCACCGACGCCGTGCGCGCGCACTGGTTCGCGCTGCCGCTGCTGCGCGCCCTGGACGGCGAGGGTGTCGTCGAAGTGCGGCTCGAGGAAGGCGACTTCCACCTCCGCGTCGGCGCCGCCGAGGGGCCGGTGTACGGCGACGGGCCCGCGCCGGGCGAGGCCGACGCCCGGCTGGTGCTGGACGCGGCGGCCTGCGAGGCCATCGCCCGCGGCGAGCTGACCCTGCCGGACGCCGTGCGGGAGGGCCGGGTGACGGTGACGGGCGACGGCACACCGGCCAAGGCGCTGCGGGCGGCGGCACAAGGCTGAAGGCCCGCCGGACGGGCGGGCCTTCAGGACCTGCGGGACGACGCGCGACCGGCCCCGGGAGCCGAGGACCCTCTCCGGCGAGCCGTACGAGCCGTGCGAGCCGTACGACCGGCCCCGGGAGCCGTGCAACTCACCCTGGGAGCCGGGCAGTCGGCTCCCGGAACCGTACGGCCGCTCAGGCGCCGGGCGGCACCCGCGACGGCCGGCCCGATCCGCGCGTCAGCGCGTAGCCGCCGATACCGGCGAGCGCGGCCAGCACACCGCCGAGCGCGGTCCACACCCAGCGGTCGGACCACCAGCCGGACGACCAGCCGTCGTCCCGGCCGAAGCTGGACAGCACGGCGCCCTTCGCACCGTCCCCGTCCTCCTCGGACGTGACGGCGATCCCCGGGACGAGCGGCTTGCCCAGCGAGCCGTCCACGGCCGCCGCGCCGCCGATGTGCTTGGAGTCGACGCGCACCTCGGCGCCGACCGGCTGGCCGAGGTCGGCGGCGGCGAGGTCCACCACCGTCAGCCGGACGTAGTACGTGCCCGGCAGCGGGTCGTTCGCCCACGGCTCCGACCAGCCGCGCACCGTGCGCAGCACACACGCCAGGTCCACCGAGGCGGTGCCCTGCGCGACGGTGCGGGTCTGCGCGCCGTACTGGCAGGCCTGCCGGCGCCGCAGTCCGTCGTACACGTCGAGCTGCCAGGTCTGCGCGCCGTGCGTGTCCGGCAGCTTCACCGTCGCCTGGACGGTGGGGCGCTGCCCGGTGTCCGCGGGGAAGGACCAGTACAGGTAGTCGCCGGTGGAGCCGGACGCGGTGGCCCGCTGCCCCTGCTCGATCTCGGTCGCCGTACGGAACGAGGTGCCCGCCCGGGTGGGCGCGTCACCGTCGGCGGAGGCGCTCGGGGAGGGCGAGGAGTCCGCGGCGGCCGGTCCGGCGGCCAGTCCCAGCGCCAGCAGCGCGGCGCCCAGTACGCGTGTGATCCGCATCAGTTCGTCCTCCAGACCGCGACCCGCCAGCGTGACAGCCAGCCCCACAGCAGACCCGCCAGGAAGCCGGCCAGCACCAGCGCGCCCAGCAGCCACCAGCCACGGCCGAGACCGAACGCGGCCACGTCGTGGTGGCCCGAGGGACCGTCCACCACGTCGACGGTCAGCTCCAGCGGCAGACCCGGCGTGGTCTTCACGCCCGAGGCCGCCGAGAACGACTGGGTGACCTGGAGGCACACCGTCTCCGCGGGCGCCGACTCGTCGTCGCCGTCCGCCTTCGGATAGCGCAGACCGGCGGAGACCACATCCGTGCGGCCGGTGCCCGCGGCCTCACCGCGCACGATCTCCCGCCCGTGCGTGGTCACCGCGCGCAGCAGGACGCCGTAGTCCGGGCCGACGGCCCGGTCGTCCGCCACGCTCACCGAGGCGCGCAGCTCCCGGCCGGGCGCCACGTCCACCCTGTACCAGCGCTGCTGCCCGAACCCCACCCGGTCGGTGTACAGCCCGGACTTCAGGGCCGGGGCCTTCTCGCAGCGGTCGGCGCCCTCGGTGGCCACCGGCGTCACCACGGGATCCGCCGCCCGGTCCACCAAGTCGCCGACGCGGTCGCTCAGTTCGTCCTTGTGCCGGACGTCGGTGTAGGTGCCGCCGGTGGCGTCCGCGATGCAGCTGAGCTGGTCGCGGGTCTTGGCGTCCGGCACCAGGCCGAGGGTGTCGATGGTCAGCCCGATGCCCTTGGCGGCTATCTCCCGGGCCACCTCGCACGGGTCGAGCGGCTGGCAGGTGTCCTCGCCGTCGCTGATCAGCACGATACGGCGGGTGCCGGATCCGCCGTCCAGGTCGCCCGCCGCCTTCAGCAGCGCGGGCCCGATCGGCGTCCAGCCGGTGGGCGCCAGCGTGGCCACGGCCGTCTTGGCCTCGGTCCGGTTCAGCGGGCCGACCGGGTAGAGCTGCGCGGTGTCCTTGCAGCCCTCCTTCCGGTCGTCGCCGCGGTAGTCGGCGCCGAGTGTGCGGATGCCGAGCCGCACCTCCTCGGGCGTCGCGTCCAGCACCTCGTTGAACGCCTGCTTCGCCGCGGCCATCCGGGTGCCGCCGTCGATGTCCCGGGTGCGCATGGAACCGCTGACGTCCAGGACGAGTTCGACCTTCGGAGCGGCCTGCTCCGTCTCGTCGGCGACCGCTTGGCCGGGAAGCGCGATCCCGGCGGTCAGGGCGGCGAGCAGAGCGCAGACGCCCGCCACCAGCCGTTGTCTTCTGATCATCGCCGGATCCTATTGACCGGACGGGCCGCACTCCAAAACGGTGGCCGCTTCCGAGCCAGGCCGGGGCAGGGCCGTCCAGATGTCCCCGGAGCGGCCGGGGGACAGGCGCATCAGCGTCAGGGCCTTGGCGGGCAGCGGGTGTTCGCGCAGGAAGGCGAGGTCCGCGGTCGCGGGCAGGTCCGGCAGCACGGTCTCCAGGGCCGCCGCCAGCGTGCCGCCCGAGCCCGCCGTGCCCGCCAGGGCGCCGGTCACCAGGGAGCCGAACAGCTTGCGGCGCAGGGCCTCCGGGTCGTCGGTGAGCAGGCGGCCCGTGAGGCCGGGCGGGGTGATGCCGTGGCGGACCAGGCGGGCGGGGCTGAGGCGGATGTCGGCCAGATCGCGGTAGACCAGGCGCAGCGGAGTGGCGTCCGCGGCCAGGACCACCAGCAGGTTCTGCCCGTGGGCCTCCAGCGCCACGCCCAGGTCCAGCAGGCGCAGCCCCACCGTGAGCGCCAGCCGGGTGAACGCGGCCAGCCAGGTGGGGCAGCCGGGCAGGGAGGTGGTGGCGAGCGCGGCCACCGGCAGCACCCACTCGCCCGGCGCCGCGTACTGCCGCGGCGACTCCCGCAGCAGCGCCGCCAGACCCGGCGAGTGCGCCGTGGCCGCGCCCAGCGTGCGCGTGATGTGCAGCAGGCCGTCCGTGCGCGCCGCCAGCTCCTCGGCGAACGCGGACAGTGTCGCCGCGGCCCGCACCGAGTACACGGAGATGTCCCGCACCGACGACGTCAGCCGGGCGCTCAGCGCGGTCTTCACATGCGGGCCGCCGGGGACCGCCAGGGTGCGCAGGGACATCAGCGGCCGGGCCGGGCACCAGATGCCGTACGGCCGCTTCAGCACCCGCGTGGCCTGCCACGGGTGCACCGGCAGCAACAGCCGGTCCCCGTCGCGCAGTTCCGCCGGCCACCGGCCCGACACCAGACAGTCGGCCGCCGGCACCGGGACCGTGCCCAGCTCCACCACCGGCCCGTGCTCCGGGCCGTACGCGAGCTGGTCCGCCACCGAGAAACCGGGCCGGGACCGGCAGTTCGGGTGGAACGGATGCCCGTCGACCACCCGCTGCTCCCACTCCCACTCCCGGTCCCGCTCCGGCCACTGCCGCGGCTGCTCCGCGCCGGCCCGGGACAGCGCCAGCGAGGCCGCGCTGTGCGCCAGTTCCGCCGCGAACGCGGTGCCGTGCGGCACCGCCAGCGCCATCATCAGCCGCGCCGCGTCCTCGTACGGCCGCCGGTCCAGGTGTACGGCGGTGACGTACGCGCTCGTGGCGTACGGGTCCGCGTGCGGGCCGCGCAGGGTCCGCCCGTCGGCGAGGCGCAGGGCGAGGCCGTGCGGGCCGGGCGTCCGGCCGGTGATCCAGGGCAGCGGCTCGTGGGCCAGCGCCCGCCACAGCCGGGTCAGCACGGCGGCCCGGGCGCCGGGCAGCTCCGCCGTGTACCGGGGCAGCAGGCCGGGCCGGACGGCGGCCAGCTCCTCGGCGATCCCGGCCTCGGCGGTGGGGGGACGGTGCACGGTCGGCTCCTGGGGTAGGCGGGGCACGGCACGATTGTCGGGGACCACCGGGGACGGCAGCCATACTGATCGTCTCCGGCCCCGGCGGGCGCGACCGGCGCGCGCCGGAACGACCGGGCGCCCCTGGACGACGGACGAATGGAACGCGTGGACCACACACCCTCCACCGGTGAGGCGGGCCGCCGCGCCGACGTGTACGCGGCAGCGCCCCTGCTCAACTGTCTGCTGCGGGAGGTGGCCGAACCGCTCCCGCCCGCCGGGGACCGCCGGGTGCACCGGCTGCCGGACGGCCGCCTGCTGCGGGTGCGCGCCGGGCGGCGCCCCGCGGACCCCGAGGTGTACGCGGCCGGCACCTGGCACCCGATCGGCCACACGGAACTGGTCAAACTGGTCGCGGAGGAGCTGCGCCGGCACACCGGGCTGCCCGGCGGCGACCTGCCCGCCGAGATGATCGACAGCCGGGACGCGGTCGCCGCCCTGCTCACCGCCCGCGCCCGGGCCACGCCGCCCGGCGACCCGTACCTGCGCTCCGAGCAGTCCCTGCTGACCGGCCACCCGTACCACCCGGCTCCCAAGGCGCGCGGCGGCGGCCCGGTCGCCTCCTGGCTGCCGTACGCGCCCGAGGCACACGCCCGCTTCCCGCTGACGCTGCTCGGCGTCCGCGCGGACCAGGTGGCCGAGGAGGGCGACACCAGCGCCCTGGACGCCCTCGGCACCGCCCCGCCCGGCTACCGGCTGCTGCCCGCCCACCCCTGGCAGCTCGACCTGGCCGGCCGCGAGCTGGCCCCCGCCTTCGCCGACGGCCGGCTGCTGCGGCTCGGCGGCACGGCGTTCGACACCTGGCCCACGGCCGCCGTCCGCACGGTGTACGAGCCCCGGCGCGATCTGTTCCTCAAGTTCAGCCTGGACGTCCGCATCACCAACGACATCCGCCGGCTGTGGCGCCACGACCTGCACCGGCTGCGCCGCACCGACACCGCCGCCGGGCACGCGTTCGCGGCGATGGGCCCGCCCGCGGCCTGGCTGAGCGACCGCGGCTACCGCACCGCCGCCTTCGCCTTCGAGGAGCTGGCCGTGCTGGTCCGCGACGGGCTGCGCGGCCACCTCCTGCCGGGTGCCACCCCGCTGCTCGCGGCCGCCCTCGCCGAGGGCTTCGAGGGCAACCCGCTGGCGGCCACCCGGGACCCGGCCGGATGGTGGGAGGCGTACCTGCGGCAGGTCGTGCCGCCCGCGCTGACCGCCTTCGACGACCACGGCGTGGTCCTGGAGGCCCATCTGCAGAACACCCTGGTCGCCGTGGACCGGTCCGGCACTCCCGTGCAGGCCCTGTTCCGGGACGCCGAGGGCGCCAGACTGCTGCCGGACGTGAGCCGGGCGGCCGGCTGGGAACGGCTGGTGTACTGCCTGGTCGTCAACCACCTCACCGAGATCGCCGGCGCCCTCGCCGAGCGGCGTCCCGGCCTCGACCCGTGGCCCGCCGTGCGCCGCGAGTTCGCCCGGCACGACCTGCCCGAGATCCCCACCCTGCTCACCGCGCCCACCCTGCCCGGCAAGACCAACCTGCTGCTGCGCTGGACGGGCGCGGACGGCGCGGACGCCCGCTATCTGCCGCTGCCGAACCCGCTGGCGCACACCGCCGCCGGCCGGTGACCGGACGGGCGCCGGCCGGCGGCGGTGCGTCCGGTCAGCCCAGCGGCAGCACCAGGCAGGCGGCGCCGTCGTCCGAGGAGCCGAGCGTCGTGGTGCCGCCGTCGGTGCCGGCGTCGGTGGCCGCGTCCGAGTAGAGCGCGTCGCCGCTGGTCACCGCCAGCGTCAGCCGGTGGCCGTCGGCCAGGTCGTACCCGGCGGCCTGGAGTTTCCAGGTGGCGGCGCGCTCCTGGCCCGGGGTCAGGCCGGTGAGGGTGAGCGGCTCGTGGGTGATGATGCGGGCCGTGCCGTCGGGACCGACGTCGAACAGGTAGGCCACCAGGGTCGCGGAGGCGTCGGTGCCGCGCACGGTCAGCGTGAGTTCGGGGACGCCGCGGATCCGGCGGGCCGCGCCGCCGCGGCTGTCCGCCGTGATCGGGTCGCTGGTGAAGACGGCGAGGTACTGCCGGTCGAACTTGTCCGGGGCGTAGGTCCTGGGGTTGCCGTTCCACTCGGCCTGACCGGTGGTGATGACGGCGTCCGCCGCGGTGGGCTCGGTCACCTGGCCGACGGTGAACGCGCGCTCCCAGCCCGACTCCGGGCTGGTGCCCAGACCGCCGTCACGGTCGTCCGGACCGGTGCCCGTCAGGTACCACCGCTCGGTGGAGACCGTGACGTCCTGCCAGGACGCCCGGGACTCGCGGTCGGCCGGGGTGACGATGTCGCGGTTGCCGGTCTGCGGGTCGGTCCGGGTCTCGTAGGTGAACATGATCTGGCTGCTGACCGGGGACCAGCCGGGGACCTCGTTGTCGATCCCGCGCACATGGTGGTCCAGCCAGGCGAACGCCTCCTCGACGGGCGGGTTCGGGCCGCTGAACGGGATGGTCAGGCCGGCGCCCTCGGGTGCCGCGTGGTCGCCGATCCACAGGTTGAGCCGCTTGGGCACGGTGAGGCTCTCGAAGTGCTCGATGACCTGGTTGGCCCCGAACAGCGTCTCGTGCCAGGTGTTGGAGAAGAAGGTGGGGATGCCGCGGGCGTTGGTCTTGTCGGCGTACGTGGCCGGTGACCGCCTCCGGCCCCACTCCTCCACGGCCTTCATGTTCTCGCCGGCCTGGAAGTCGGCCAGCATCTGACGGGTGTCCTCGTCGAACTTCCGCTCGGGCGGGCCGCCGGTGAAGCCGATCAGGGCGGCCACCGCCGCCAGGTGCCGGGTCTCGTGCTGGTAGAGACTCGCGGTCAGATCGCCCCAGGTGCTCAGGGCCACGACCGCGGCCACCCGCTCCTCCGGGTCGTTCGCCGCGACGAGCTGGCTGATGCCCGAACCGTACGACTCGCCCAGGAAGGCGATCTTGCTGGGGCTGAAGTGCTGCTGCGCGTAGGCGAGGACCGTGATGCCGTCCTGTACGTCCGCGGGTCCGGCCACGTCGATCGTGCCGCCGGAGGTGAACGGCCCGTCGACGTAGCCCTGACCGGGCACCGCCATCGTCAGGCCGATCCCGCGCGGGGTGTAGGCCAGCACGTGGTAGCCGCGCAGCGCGAGCTGGAGGTACGTGTACGCGAACAGGCCCCAGCCGAAGGGCGTCCAGCCGGCGGGCACGATCACCAGGGGAGCGGGTTCGCCGGTGTTCAGCTTGATCGTGTGCGCCGACAGCCGTACGCCGTCCTCGGCGGTGATGCGGGGAAAGCCGATGGTCGCCCTCCGGCGCACCTGCTCCGCCAGGCTCCGCAGCTCGGAGGGGAGCACCGGCTGCTCGGCCGTGCCGTCCAGCGTGGCGATCAGCGCCTCGGCGAGGTGGGCCGCTGCCGGGTCGACCGACGTGGGCGAGGTGTAGACGCCCTGCCTGGCGATCCGGCTCACCTGCGCCGCGGTGCCCACGCCGTCGTCGTCGTGCGGGTGACTCATGAAACCCGTCCTCTCGCGAGCGCCGCCCGGGCTCGCGGCACGGCCGGCGTCTGCTGCCTGCCGGAGGCCCCGGCACCCCTGGATCCTTTCGGTCTTTTGCCGCGCCGGAGCGCACGGCGCAGGGCGTACGGAAGCGCGACCTCCACCCCCACACACCCCGCACGCCCCCTGAACACCACGCACGCCGGAGCGCGGCCGGGCCCGTGGGCCGACGTGGGCGTGGCCGCGGAACGGGCAGGGCTTGGCCCCATGGCCGCCCGAGGGCGCTCCGGTGAGCGGACCGCCTGGCCGGGCCGCTAGGCGATGGTGGTGTGGAAGAAGACGACGCCCGCCGCGAAGGCGCTTGCGCCGGTCAGGACGGCAGTGGCTGGTCCGGCGTCTCCGAGTACGGCCACGGTCCCGGCCCCGATGCCCACGAGCACGCCCAGAAGCAGGATGAGGGCCGAGCGTTGACTCAGCAGCGGGTCTCGGTCGTTGGGCACGTGCGACTCCCGGGTCCGTGCGCGGAGCGGCGGTGCGGTCGCCACCGCTAGGAGCTGTCGATAGTAGAACATATGAGAGCCTGTGAGCAAGTTTGAGGCGTGGGTCCTCGGGGGCTCAGCGGCGACGGAGTGCCTGGAGGAGTTCCCCGCTGTCGTCGAGTACCCAGAAGCCCCAGCCGTTGCGATTGGGCTTCACCTGCGGCTTGAGCGCCTGTAGGACCGCGCTGGCCGCCCCGCTGGGTGTGCGGTACGTGCCGGCCGCCGGCCCTTCCGTGATGGTGAGCGCCTGCGTCGCGGGGTCGTACAGTCCCGGGACGCGCACCCCGTCGTACACGGCGTGAACGGCGACCCGAGCGCCCGTGGGCGCCGAGGGGGCGGCGGCGGGAGAGGGGTTCTGGAAGTGCTCGATCAGCCGGCGCACCGCCTCCCCGGGCGTGACGTCCCAGGCGCGGGCGAGCAGGGCGATCTGGGCGTGAGTGGCGTCGTCCACCGTGATGTCCTTGGGCATGAGGACAGCCTACCTCTATCTGAGAGAATGTGAGGAGGTTGAGAACGATCTCGCAGCGGCCCGAGCCTGAGGCGGCGGCGTGCCCCCGGCGGTCTACAACCGGACCGAAGGATCAAGCGCCCTTACCAGGTGTCCACCCGCAGGTCCCGCATGGCACTTCCACACTGCGGTCTCGTGGAGATAGTCCACGTGCAGGCCGAAGGAGTGGCGGTCGCAGACGGGCCAGACCGTGGCGTAGTAGTCCATGACGAATTCCTGCACTCCTTCCGCCACGACGCCCAGGACTTCCGTCCGGTCCGGTGTCGAGACTTCCGCGGACTTGAAGCGCACCACGCCGACCGGGCCGGATTCCGGATCGCGGAAATAGTTGACGTAGCTGAACTCGTCCCCGACGATCCTTTTCCCCGTGTCGTCGAGTACGGACTTCCGGATCACTTCGAAGGCCGATCTTGCCAGGGAAAACGTGCGCGTGGTCCAGAGTTCGCAGAATTCCGCTCCCGAGATTTCTCCGGATTCCTCGTACACCTCGGACATCCATGCCAGCACCTGTTCCGGCAGGGAATCATTCTGCCGCCAGACTGCTTGCAGCATCCTGTCCCGCCAGTCCAGAAAATTTGACACCCTCGCCAGCCTTCCCATCGGATTCACCTGCTGAAAGTCGCCCCAAAAATAGCATATCGCCGGAAGGAGTCCTTCCGGCGATATGCTGTTTCACGCGTTCACCCGGATCGATCCGGAGATCCTCAGGTGAACAGGGCCCAGATGCTCAGCCTCGGGTTTCTCACGCAGATTTTCTGGACGGTGACGGTGCCGGACCATTCGACGTTGTCGGTCCAGTCGCTCGGACTCCGATCTGCTCCGCCCGTTCGGCACCCCCCAGGAGGCGTGGAAGAAGTAATCCCCGGCCTCCGCGTGACCGTAGCTCTGATTAGAGACGATCCGCTTCCCCGGAATGGTGATGCTGAACACCAGGTCCACGGAGCCGTACTTCTTCCAGATGCTCTTCAGCTTCAGGCGCCAGGTCAGACTGCACTTGGAATGCCCGGTGCAGGACCGCCTGAGACACAGTGTGTAGTTCTTCGTCGCCTTCTGCTGATCGCGGTAGTTCAGCCGGCTCCCGTCGGTGTCCAGCTGTGTGACCGGATCGGCGGGGTAGACATAGCCGTTGGCGTTGCCGCCGTAGACCGGGTCGGCCTGGAGGTAGCGGCCGGTGGTCGGGTCGTAGACGCGGCCACCCATCAGGGTGTATCCGGCCAGGCCGTCGTTGGCGCGCTGGTAGGAGCCCAGTGATCCGTACTTCGCCGCCGTGGCGGTGGCGTCCAGCGGGGTGCCGTACTCGTCGTAACGCTGGACTCCGGCGGCGCCGGTCTCCAGGTCCAGCCGGACGGAGATGTCACCGTGCAGATTGGACAGTGGGAGGACCGTGTCGCCGGTGGCGCTGGTGGTGAAGGCCAGGCCGCCGAAGAGGTCCGAGACGGTGCGCTGGACGGTGGAAACGGAGCCGCAGCACTTGTCTCGGGCAACCGGCCTGAACCGCAGTTCCATCTACTCCTCCCTCGGCGACAAGAACACGCTCTTCCTGCGCTGCCTGGATCTCTACGCCGCGCGCTATGGCGAGAAGTACGACGCCGCCCTATCGAATGCGGCCTCGGAACCCGTTGCCGCTGTCCGGGCGTTCTCCGACGTGACTCTCGAGCGCATCGCCGATCCCGAACTGCCTGATGGGTGCCTGATTGCCCAGTCGGCCATGGCAATGCCAGTGCTGAGTCCGAGCGTCGCGGCGCGCACCAAGCAGGCGCTCGGCTTCCAGCGCCTGCGCCTGCGCGCCGCACTGAAGGCCGGCCGACCAGGACGCCGAGGCCTTCGCTGTACACGCGGCGGCTGTGAACCAGTCGCTCGCCGTCATGAGCAGGGCCGGGGCGAGCCCGGCACAGCTCCTGGCCGTCGTGGGCGTGACCGTGGACGCGCTGTCGCAGGCGTCGCGCCCGTAACGCGTCTGAATACGGGCGTCGGACTCGCACCCTGGTACGCGCAGTCACTTCACGAGTTCGAGGCATGCGCGGCCTGTTGTACGCGCCGTGTGATCATGGTGAGAAGGCGCTGGATCCCGGAGACGGTCAGCGCGGTCAGGCCGCAGTCGACCGGCGTCTTCTGGCCGGCCTCGTCGGGTAGGACAGGTGCGGGGTGGGTGGCTTTGACCAGAACCGATGCGCCGGCCGGCAGCGCCTGGGCGGCTGATGAGCCCTGGGGTACCCGTCGCCCCCGCCCCACACGGTCAGGCCATTTCGACGTAGCGGTGGACCCGGTCGAAGCGCCGGTTCCCCAGGTCTCCGTGGCGGATCACCCAGTGGGCCACACCGGAGTCCAGTTCCGTGACGTCGTCGCCGCACCTCCAGGTGGCCAGGAGAGCCCAGTCGTCGGCGCCCTCTCCGTGGCCCGCACCGCCCTGCCCGGAGCGGCCGGCCTCCCCGTCACGGGCGTAGTGGACGGGGTCGTTCTGGGGCGAGACCGGATGGCCGCCGATCTGCAAGGCCCAGGAAGGGCGGTAGCCGCCCACACGCGCCCAGGTGTCGCCGAGTTCATCGGCGAGTTCGAACTGCTCTTCCTCGGGGAAGTCACCCCATCGGTCGATGGCGAAGCTCTCCGGCATTTTCGCGCTCGACTGGCACCAGGCCGTGCGCAGTTCGCGCGGCCGGTACGGCTCGCGCCAGCTGTGTCCGAGAGGGCTCGGGGTCGTCGGGGTCCCGGCTGGAACGTACAGCACCGCGTCGGGCGCCTGCCCCTCGGCGCCGTGCACATCGGTGCCGGAGAAGAAGAGCAGATGGCCGTCGGCGGGCAGCGGAAGGGTGGTCGCGCCTGGCGGGAGGGCCGCGAGGTCGACGGAGGCCACGAAGGGATCGGACGGCTTCGGCACGCCGTGCGGCAGCATGGGGTCGCCGCCGACCCGAGCCACGAGGGGGCCGTCACCGCCCTCCGCCATGTAGACCGCCGGCAGGGTGACACGTATCCATTCCTCCACCTCCGCCGGCGGCAGGCCCCGGGATGCGGCCTCGACTCGAAAACGGCTCAGTCTGTCCACGGTCTCGTCGATCACCGGGTCACCCTAACCGGCTCATGAGCGGGCCGTGACAGGACCGAACTCGCATGAGGACACGGCCCTTTGCGGGACGGAAGACGCACGGCTACCGCGGCGGTTATGGAGCCGTCCGCGCCTGCCTCCGCCCGTTCGCCCCACGCCGTCCGCGCCGGCGGCCCGCCTGCCCTCGCCCCGGACCGTCGCCGAGGCGCGCACGCCGGTGCCGTGGGCCGCCCGCGACCCGGTTGGCCAGCGGACAGCCTGCCGGCACCGACAGCGGGCAGGCCGCCGATGACGCCGCGGGCAGCAGCATGGGCAGCAGGAAGAAGCCTCGCGCCTGCCCGGTACCGACCGCCACGGCTGCGCGGGTCACCCTGGCGACCTGCCCGGAACTGACCGCTCCGGTCCGCTGGGAACTCGCCGAGGTGGCCGCCGCCCTGCCGCTGCCGATGCGATTCCGGCGTGGTCCGCTTCGAGCGGCCCACTGCGGTGCCGGCCTGGGCGCTGGACCTTGGCTCCGCGCCCGGCCGGCTTGTCCCGCCGGGTGTGGGAGGCGGTGGCCGCGGACAGCCCGCCCGAGACCCTCAACCCCTGCCACGAACCCGGGCACCGGAGCCCGCACATCACCCTTGGCCGGACCCGGCGGGCCGATGCCTTCGGAGGCCGGCGGGTCCCCGAACCGCTGCCGGCGCCTCCGCTGCCGGTCCGGTCCGTCACCCTGCGCAGCCACGACACCGGGACCGGTGCTCCGGCGACGCCGGAGCACCGCCTCTGAACAGCCCGTTGGCGCCCTCCGGGTGCTGACCCGAGTCCGGCGATGACCCGGGACCGGACCGATGCCGACCGGGACAACCAACCCGGGCGGGGATGCCGGAGGCATCGCTGGGGCGCTCGGCGCAGCCGTGCTCGCTCCACCGGCCAGGGTGGCGCGGCGACAACCGGGCCCGCTCGGTCGCGGTATGACTCCGGCGTCGTCGTGTACGCCGTCCCGGCAGAGGGCCGGGACCACGGGAGGACCGGCCGACGACCTCTCTCGTGACGCCTGGCCTTCGCCGGCCGACGACTCCCGACAGCGGGTCAGTCGCTCAGCGAGGCCACGTAGGGCGCCAGCTTGGCCGGGTTCATCACCCACATGAGCCGGTCGATGCCGTCCGCCGAGATGTCGGCGGTCAGCAGGGCGATCGCCGCCTCGCCGGACGAGACCAGCACAGCCGATCGGCCGTTCGCCTCGACCCACCGGGTCTCCGCTCGCGGCCAGAAGCGCGGAGCGAAGGCCACGAGATACCGCGAGACGTGCGGCCGTCCGATGACCGGGATCTTGGACGCGCCGCGGATTCCGTTCCCGTCCGAGTAGCTGACGACGTCGGCGGCGAGCACGCCCTCCAGCACCGAGAGGTCGCCCGTCCGCGCCGCGGAGAGGAAGACCTCCAGCAGCCGCCGATGGGCTGCCGGGGCGACGGGTTCCTTGCGCTCGGCAGTCAGGTGCCTGCGGCCACGGCTCACCAGCTGACGGGCGTTGGCCTCAGTGGTCTCCAGGATCTCGGCGACCCGCCTGTAGGGGTAGTCGAACGCCTCCCGCAGCACATAGGCGGTCCGCTCCACGGGATTCAGCTTCTGCAGCAGCAGCAGAACCGCCATCTCCAGGGCCTCGGCCCGTTCCGCGCCCAACTGCGGATCCTGCGCGGTGTCGACGGGTTCGGGAAGCCAGGGCCCGACATAGGACTCCCGGCGTACCCGCGCGGACTGGGCCAGATTGATCGCCAGCCTTGTGGCGACCGTGGTCAGGAAGGCGGCCGGTTCGCGGACCTTCGCACGGTCGGTGTGCTGCCACCGCACCCAGGTCTCCTGCACGACGTCCTCGGCCTCCACCGCGCTGCCCAGGACCCGGTACGCGACGCCGAAGAGCTGTGGCCGCGCCGCAAGGAAGTCCTTCGTGGCTTGGTCAAGGGTGCCGGACTCGGCGCCAGCGCGCATGGGTCGTCCCTTCTGGCTTCGGGTGCCCCATGCTACAAGCGGCTGCGTACGGATCTCCTGGTCCACGACGGTTCTCAGCCCCGAGGAGGCGTCCGGAGCGCTGCCGCCCACGAGGCCCTGACCGACGACGTTCCGAGCGCCCACCACACCGCGGCGCTCGGCCATGCCATGCCGCGAGCGCCTCGTTGACGGAAGCCGTGATCACCGTCCTGGCGAGGAACCGTCCCCCCGGCTCCGGCCTGTGGCCGGTGACGCGTGCCCTGCCCGCGCTCCGGACCGCCACGGACACCGCGTACCGCGCCGTCGCGGCGGACCCGTGGGGGCACGTGCGCGACTGGGCGACACCGACGGGGCCGCCCGTGCTGCCGCTCTTGCCCCGCCGGCCGCTGTCCACCCGACACCGACGGCCTCGCCGCGCGTCAGGCAGGCACACATCGGCGATGGTGGTTCCGTCGGTGGTGTGCCGGGCAGTGCGCAGTCGCGGGAGAGGACCGAGAGCACGCACGCCGCCGCAGGCGTCGACGGCGGACACCTCGCGCCGACGCGCCCATACGGCGTGCCCGGCACCGAGGGTCGGAACCCGGCGCTCCCGGACCCTCCCGCCGACAGCGGGGCCGCCGTCCACGGCCACTGGTGGTCCCGGGACGGCGGGAGCCTGAGGAGCGGGGGAGGGGTTCATGCCGTGTCCTGGCGTCGTCCGGCGAAGCGGCCGCGGTCGGCGGTCCCCTGCCCCGGGTGGCGCACGTCGCGCACGTCGCTTACGGCCGCCGCGAACGCCCCGGGGCGCTCCCTCGGGAGATCGCGGCCGGCATCCGCCACCTTGCGGTGGAGCGGGGGACCGGTGAAGTGACGCACGGACGGGGAACCGTCCGGGGCCGGGAGGCCGCCGTCGGCCGGACCGCCCAGAGCGATGGTGGGAACCGGATCACGGGCGGCCCGCACCGCCGGACACATCCGGTCCGAAGCGATGCCCACGGGGATGGCGAGTGGGCACTGCCTCCCTGCTCGCTTGGCCACCCGGGATGCGTACCGGGGCCGGCCACTCACGGGCTGCCCACGCGCGGGCCCTGACCGGGGCCGGGTCAGTAATTCCAGACGGCCGGTACGAATCGGAAGGCATTCCCGGCGACGGCCACGCGGCACACGGAGGGGAACGACAGGTGAGTCGCCACCAGTTGCTCGCCGCTCGCGGCCAACTCCTGCAAGAGGCGGATCCGGACGCGGGCCGACTCCTCGGGGTCGTGGTCGAAGCCGTTGTGCCACTCGGGGTTGTCGAATCCGCACTGGAACACGGCATCACCGGCGAACGTCAGCCGGTCGCCTCCGGACTCCAGGCGGACGATGCTGTGGCCGGGGGTGTGACCGCCGGTGCGGCAGATCCTTACTCCTGGCGCCACCTCGTACTCCGTTTCGAACGGCCGCAGCTGACCGCGGTAGACCTCCAGGAATCGCGAGGCGGTCGTTCGGAGCACGCTCGGCACCGGTGCCGGCATGACGGTGCGGGAGAAATCAGGCGCTGCCCAGAACTCGGCCTCGGCGGACGCCAGGTGGACCCGCAGGTCCGGGCGCAGCCGGCCCCTCAGACCGTCGACGAGCAGCCCGCCGATGTGGTCCATGTGCAAGTGGGTGAGCACCACGTCGGTCACGGATGCGGGATCGATCCCGGCGGCGTCCAGTCGCATGGCCAGCTGCCCGGCCCGCGGGAAGCCCGGAAACTCTGTCCCCAGTCCGGAATCGACGAGGATGGTCCGGCCACCGCTGCGCACCACGGCCACATTCAGTGGCCAGTCGAGCATCTCCGGGGACAGGAACATGTCACTGAGCCAGGCCGACAGGTCGGCCATGGCGGCGTTGGTGGCCAGCGTCACGGGGGAGATCGGCAGCACCCCGTCACTGATCATCATCACGTCGATGTCGCCGACGTTCAGCGCGTAGCGCGACGGGACCGATTCCTTGTTCCCCGGAGCATCGGTGCGTGCGATGTCGACCCGGCTCATGGCGTCCTCCTCTTGAAGCGGTGACCGAAGTCATCGACGGCGCGGGAGTCGCACCGTCCGGTCATCCCTTGAGACCGGACGGCGGCCCGCTCTGTGACGGCCGTGCCGCTTCCCCGCCCGGTGCCGCACGGCCGGTCATGCCGAGGAATGGCCCAAAGGGCCGAGGACTTGGACGTATGTCTGCCCGTGATCGACGTCGATCACGAATTGCAGCGAAGCGTCAGCCACTGGCGCCAATGATGACTACCGGGCAGGAGCGTGCCATCTGGTCGGCTCAGGGCCGACGAGGCCGTGGACCCATTCCTCTCCGGCTGTCACCCTTCGTTACTATGCTCACTTCATGCCGGAGGCCGGTGGCAAGGGGCGCACGGCCATCGACGGACTGCCGGGCAGAGAGGGGCACGAGCGTGCCATTCGAAACTCCCCAGATTCTCCGCAGGGCTGACCGTGGAACGTTCGCCCGGACCACGGCCTCTGGGATGGTCATGAAATGCAAGGTCGGTGAGCGGGGGAGCCTTCGAAAATGCTGAGAGAAGTCACCGCGACCCGCTACGTCGAGCCCCTGCGCTCCGGCGGGTCCGTCCCCGCGGTCGTGGAGGCCGACGACCTCGGCACGTACGTCGTGAAGTTCACCGGTTCGGCGCAGGGGCACAAGGCGCTGGTCGCCGAGGTCATCGTCGGCGGGCTCGCCCGCGCGCTCGGGCTGCGCTTCCCGGAGCTGGTGCTCGTCCGCTTCGACCCGGCCATCGCCGCCGCCGAGCCGCACCAGGAGGTGCGCGACCTGCACGCCGCCAGCGCGGGCGTCAACCTCGGCATGGACTATCTGCCGGGCGCCCGCGACTTCACCCCGCAGATCGCCCGGACCTTCCCGGTGGACCCGCTGGAGGCGGGCCGGATCGTCTGGCTGGACGCGCTGACCGCCAACGTCGACCGTACGGTCCACAGCTCCAACCTGATGGTCTGGCCCACGCTGGGCACAGTGCCCCCGCGGCTGTGGCTGATCGACCACGGCGCCGCCCTCGTCTTCCACCACCGCTGGGACACCACGGCCCCGGGCCGCCGGTACGACTTCCGGCACCACGCCCTCGGTCACTACGGCCCCGACGTGCGCGCCGCCGACGCCGAGCTGGCGCCCCGGGTGACGCAGGAGCTGCTGCGCGGAATCGTCGCCGAGGTGCCGGACGCCTGGCTGGCCGAGGACGCCGGGTTCGCCACGCCCGACGACGTCCGGGACGCCTACGTCGGCTATCTGCTGGACCGGGTCCGGCTGTCGCCCGAGTGGCTGCCCGCCGGCTTCCCGAGCCGCGAGGAACTGGCCGCCGAGGAGGCCGTCCGCGCGGCGAGGACCCAGGCGGGGCGCCCGGACTGGCTGAAGCAGGTGCCCGACCTGCACGGCAGGCCGGCGGTGGAACAGGACGGCACGGTGCACTTCGGCTGAGCCCGCGGCGGACGCGGCGGCCGGAACGCGAAGTGGCCCGGGGCGGGACCCCGGGCCACTCGGACGGGCGGTGCTCAGCCGCGCAGCCGCTCGTACGCCGGCAGCGTGAGGAAGTCGGCGTAGTCCTCGTCCAGGGACACCTGGAGCAGCAGGTCGTGCGCCTCCTGCCAGTGGCCGGCCGCGAACGCCTCGGCGCCGATCTCCTCGCGGATGGCGTCGAGTTCCGCGGCGGCGACCTTGCGGGCCAGCTCCGGCGTGGCCTTGTCGCCGTTCTCGAAGACGACGCCGGCGTTGATCCACTGCCAGATCTGCGAGCGGGAGATCTCGGCGGTGGCCGCGTCCTCCATCAGGTTGAAGATGGCGACCGCGCCGAGCCCGCGCAGCCACGCCTCGATGTAACGGATGCCCACCTGCACGGCGTTGACCAGACCCGCGTACGTCGGCTTCGCGTCGAGCGAGTCGATCGCGAGGAGATCGCCCGCCGCCACGCGCACGTCCTCGCGCAGCCGGTCCTTCTGGTTCGGCTTGTCACCGAGGACCTTGTCGAAGGACTCCATGGCGATCGGCACCAGGTCCGGGTGGGCGACCCAGGAGCCGTCGAAACCGTCGTTCGCCTCCCGGTCCTTGTCGGCCCGGACCTTCTCGAAGGCCACCTTGTTGACCTCCGGGTCCCTGCGGGACGGGATGAAGGCCGCCATGCCGCCGATCGCGTGCGCGCCGCGCTTGTGGCAGGTGCGCACGAGGAGTTCGGTGTAGGCCCGCATGAACGGGGCGGTCATCGTCACCGCGTTGCGGTCCGGCAGGACGAACCTGGCGCCGCCGTCCCGGAAGTTCTTCACGATGGAGAACAGGTAGTCCCAGCGGCCGGCGTTCAGTCCGGAGGCGTGGTCGCGGAGTTCGTAGAGGATCTCCTCCATCTCGTACGCCGCCGTGATCGTCTCGATCAGGACGGTGGCGCGGATGGTGCCCTGCGGGATGCCGGTGTAGTCCTGCGCGAAGACGAACACCTCGTTCCACAGGCGGGCTTCGAGGTGCGACTCGGTCTTGGGCAGGTAGAAGTACGGGCCCTTGCCGAGGTCGAGCAGCCGCCGGGCGTTGTGGAAGAAGTACAGGCCGAAGTCGACGAGAGCACCCGGGACCGGCCGGCCGCCGTCGTCGACGAGGTGCCGCTCCTCCAGATGCCAGCCGCGCGGGCGCATGACGACGGTCGCCAGCTCCCCGTCCGGCCGCAGGGCGTACGACTTGCCGGTGCGCTCGTCGGTGAAGTCGATGTTCCGGGTGTAGGCGTCGCTCAGGTTGAGCTGGCCGAGGACGACGTTCTCCCAGGTCGGCGCGGAGGCGTCCTCGAAGTCCGCGAGCCAGACCCGCGCGCCCGAGTTGAGCGCGTTGATGGTCATCTTGCGGTCGGTGGGGCCGGTGATCTCCACGCGCCGGTCGTTCAGCGCGGCCGGGGCCGGCGCCACCTTCCAGGAGTCGTCCGCGCGGACCGCGGCCGTCTCGGGCAGGAAGTCGAGCGTGGAGGTGCGGGCGATCTCGGCGCGGCGCTCGGCCCGGCGGGCGAGGAGTTCGTCACGGCGCGGGGTGAACCGCCGGTGCAGCTCCGCCACGAAGGCGAGCGCCGCGTCCGTGAGGACCTCCTCCTGCCGGGGCAGGGGCTCGGCGTCGACGATGGCCAGCGAGGACGGCGCTGGTGCGGACATGAGCTGTCACTTCCTTCAGCGGTGGCACCGGGTGCCAAGTGGCACGAAGCGGACGGTGAGCGCCCACTGTGCGGACGGACGCTTCTGAGCAGTGGATAATAGTTTCCTCATCGTGGAACTTCAATGGTTTGTTGATGTCGAGATTCTCTGAGTCGAGGCAAGGTGGCGCTGGGTGCCACCCCGTTCACTCAAGGTGGCTCAGGTCGGCCTCGGTGTCGATGTCGTACGGCTCGGCGACGTCCGCGCACTCCACGAGCCGGACCTCGGCCGCGTGCGCCGCGAGATAGGCCCGCGCCCCGCGGTCCCCGGCGGCCGAAGCGGCGATGCCCCGCCAGTGCGCCGCGCCGAACAGCACCGGGTGCCCGCGTACCCCGGCGTACGCGGCCGAGACCAGCGACTTGTCGTCCTCGTACGCGCCCAGCACCCGGGCCACCGCGGCCGGTCCGATGCCGGGCTGGTCGACCAGGGAGACCAGGGCCGCCCGCACGCCCGTGCCGGCCAGCGAGGCCAGCCCCGCGCGCAGCGAGGAGCCCATGCCGTCCGCCCAGTCGGGGTTGTCCACCAGGACGCAGCCGCCCAGCTCGGCGCGGGCCCGCACCTCGTCCGCCCGCGCGCCCAGCACCACGTGGACCCGCTCGCACCCCGCCGTACGCAGCACTCCGGCCGCGTGTTCGACCAGGGGCCGGCCCCGGTGCGGCAGCAGCGCCTTGGGACGCCCGCCGAGCCGCCTGCCGCCGCCGGCGGCGAGCAGCAGGCCCGCCACGTCCCCTCGAAGATCACGGTTGTCCGTCATGCGTCCTGCATACCCGACGGCGGCGGAACCGGCCGCTTGTCCGGGGCCTGTTCCCGTGGGGCTGAATTCCGGTCCGCACTGTGGCGCCGGGGCGCCCGGGTGGCGTTTACTGACCGGCGCACGAGGGCGTGCCGAAGGGGGAGCGCTGTGTGGCGGAGCCTGGGGCAGCGGCCGGTGACCGGCGGCGACGAGGACCCGAGAGTGACGGAACTGCGGACGGCGGTGTCCCGGCTGCGCCGTGACCTCGCCGCGTTGCCGGCGGACTTCCCCGACCGGCCGATAGCCGAAGAGGAACTGGCGTCCCTGGCCGCGCTGGCCGCCGACGGCCTCGCGGAGGTCCCGCGCCTGCGCGGCTCCCTGCTGCTGCTCGCCGGCGCGCTCGGCTCGATGAGCGCGCTGGCCCGCGGGCTGTCCGAGGTGCGCGACGCGGTCGACCTGTTCGGCGAACCGCTCCGCAACCGCTAGGGCCGGTCCTTCCCGTCAGCCGTGGACGACGACGCGAAGGGCCGGACGGGTCACTGGGTTCCGTCTCTCCGGTCGGTGTCGGGTCCGGGTGAGGATGCCGGGCAGTCCGGCGCCGACGGCAGGTCGCGGCAGCGCTGGTCCTGGTGGGACTGCGCCGCCGCCCCGCCGAAGACGAGCACGCAGACCAGCGCGGCCATGACGGCCTGGGCGACCACCGTCACGACGGCCCCGGCCCGCGCGGCGATCACCGCCGCCGTCAGCGCCAGGAGCCCGACTCCGCCGGCGGCGGCCAGGTAGTTCCACAGGGAGTCCGCCGTGCCGGTGCCGGCCGGGTCGAGGTCGAAGCCGGACAGCCACTAGAACCCGAAGATCACCGCGAGGGCGACCAGTTCCAGGAGCACCAGCCCGCACCCGGCTCCGAGGTCGGCGCCCACGTCGGCCCGGTCGCGTCGCCGGGGGCCGGAGGTGGCGTCGAAGGCGGGCGGGGCGACGGGCAGGTCCATGCCCGCCACCCTGCCCGCGCGGACGCGGCACGCGCAATGAGTACGGCTACTCAGCCCCGGACACGGACCCGCTCCGCGGTCCGCGTTCGCCGGCGGAGGTGCTCCGGCCAAGTGCGGCGAGGCCGTCCACGTTCACCAGCCGCACCGGTCCGGCCGCCCGCGCCGGTCCCGACCGCACCGGTCCGGCCGCCCGCGCCGGTCCCGACCGCGCCGGTCCGGCCGCCCGCGCCGGTCCCGACCGCGCCGGTCCGGTCGACCGCGCCGGGCATCCGCGCCGGGGCATCCGTGCCGGCGCCTTTCCGGCTGGCGGCCACCCCGGACCGGGGCTCCAGGACCAGGGCGCCGGACCCGGGGCGGCGCCCCCACGGCCGTAGCCGAAGGGGTGTGTCTACCGGCCGCCGCACGTATGTCTGGCGGGCCGGGGCCGGGCCCGTGCCGCCGGTCAGCCCGGGTTCTGGCTGGTCAGTACGGCGGACAGTTCGTGGGCGATCTGCTGGAGCACCGGCACGATCCGCTCCGTGGCCGTCTCCGTGACGCGTCCCGCCGGCCCGGAGATGGAGATGGCCGCCGCCGTGGGGGAGTCGGGCACGGACACCGCGAGGCAGCGCACCCCGATCTCCTGCTCGTTGTCGTCCACGGCGTACCCCATCCGCCGTACGTCCGCCAGGGCCGCGAGGAACCCGTCCGCCGTGGTGATGGTCTTCTCGGTCGCCGCCGGCATGCCGGTGCGGCCCAGCAGCGCCCGCACCTCCTCGTCCGGCACCCCGGCCAGCAGCGCCTTGCCCACGCCGGTGGAGTGGGGCAGCACCCGCCGGCCCACCTCCGTGAACATCCGCATCGAGTGCTTCGACGGCACCTGGGCGACGTACACGATCTCGTCGCCGTCGAGCAGCGCCATGTTCGCCGTCTCGCCGGTCTCCTCCACCAGCCGGGCCAGGTACGGCCGTGCCCAGGTGCCCAGCAGCCGGGACGCCGACTCGCCGAGCCGGATCAGCCGGGGCCCCAGGGCGTACCGCCGGTTGGCCTGCTGCCGGACGTAGCCGCAGGCGACCAGCGTGCGCATCAGCCGGTGGATGGTCGGCAGCGGCAGCCCGCTGGCCGCGGACAGTTCGCTCAGGCCGACCTCGCCGCCCGCGTCGGCCATCCGCTCGAGGAGGTCGAAGGCGCGCTCCAGGGACTGCACCCCGCCGGTGGCGGAGGGCTTGGCGGAGTCGGTGGTGCTGGCGCTGGACGTCGGCACGGCGCGGTTCCTTTCGGGGCGGGCGGGAGAGCAGAAGCCTACCCGGCAGCCGGTTGACTCCCCGCTTGTACGTAGCTACGTTCTGCTTGATGGAATTCTAATTCCGCTTTGTGGAAACGTCCAGGGCGAGCCTTCCCTGCCCGGCGCCCCGGAGGGTGCCTCTTGACGGGCGGGAAGCGGGAGTGAAGACTCCTTCAACAGAATGTTGAAATCCGTTACGTGGCCGTACATCCCGGTTTCCTGGACGTGCAACGGCGGTGGAGAGAGGGGTTCGGGTGTCCGACGCTGAACTGGCGCTGCGCTCGACGCGCGTGATCACTCCGGAGGGGACGCGGGCCGCCACGGTCACCGTGTCCGGCGGCAAGATCACCGCCGTCCTGCCGTACGACGCGGAGGTACCGGCCGGGGCCCGGCTGGAGGACTTCGGCGACCACGTCCTGCTGCCCGGCCTGGTCGACACCCACGTGCACGTCAACGACCCGGGCCGCACCGAGTGGGAGGGCTTCTGGACCGCCACCCGCGCGGCGGCGGCCGGCGGCATCACCACCCTGATCGACATGCCGCTCAACTCGCTGCCGCCCACCACCACGGTCGAGCACCTGCGCGTCAAGCAGGACGTGGCCCGGGACAAGGCCCACATCGACGTCGGCTTCTGGGGCGGCGCCCTGCCCGACAACGTCAAGGACCTGCGCCCGCTGCACGAGGCCGGCGTCTTCGGCTTCAAGGCCTTCCTCTCCCCGTCCGGCGTGGAGGAGTTCCCGCATCTGGACCAGGACCAGCTCGCCCGTTCCCTGGCCGAGATCGCCGGGTTCGGCGGCCTGCTGATCGTGCACGCCGAGGACCCCCACCACCTGGAGGCCGCCCCGCAGCACGGCGGCCCGAAGTACGCCGACTTCCTCGCCTCCCGCCCGCGCGACGCCGAGGACACGGCCATCGCGCACCTCATCGCCCAGGCCCGGCGCCTGAACGCGCGGGTGCACGTGCTGCACCTGTCCTCCGCCGACGCCCTGCCGCTGATCCGGGCCGCCCGCGCCGAGGGCGTCCGGATCACCGTGGAGACCTGCCCGCACTACCTCGCCTTCACCGCCGAGGAAGTCCCGGACGGCGCCAGCGAGTTCAAGTGCTGCCCGCCCATCCGCGAGGCCGCCAACCGGGACCTGCTCTGGCAGGCCCTCGCCGACGGCACCATCGACTGCGTGGTCACCGACCACTCGCCCTCCACGGCCGACCTGAAGACGGACGACTTCGCCACCGCCTGGGGCGGCATCTCCGGCCTCCAGCTGAGCCTGTCGGCGGTGTGGACCGAGGCCCGCGGGCGCGGCCACACCCTGGAGGACGTCGTGCGCTGGATGTCCAGCCGGACCGCCGCCCTGGCCGGCCTGGACGGCAAGGGCGCCATCGAGGCGGGCCGCGACGCCGACTTCGCCGTCCTCGCGCCCGACGAGACCTTCACCGTCGACCCGGCGGGCCTCCAGCACCGCAACCGGGTCACCGCCTACGCCGGCAGGACCCTGTACGGCGTCGTCAAGTCCACCTGGCTGCGCGGCGAACGCATCGTCGCCGACGGCGAGTTCACCGAGCCGAAGGGCACGCTGCTCA
This sequence comes from Streptomyces sp. NPDC017095, assembly GCF_044332325.1. Lineage (NCBI taxonomy): Bacteria > Bacillati > Actinomycetota > Actinomycetes > Kitasatosporales > Streptomycetaceae > Streptomyces > Streptomyces sp. NPDC017095. The sequence goes on along the minus strand of NZ_JBIROU010000005.1, from coordinate 247,676 downwards.
ACCGCCCCCGATAAGCCGGTTTCCGCATCCGCATCCCGGCCGACTCCCGAAAGGACCCCCTGATCACCGTGACGGCGACACCCAGCTTCACCGGCGACGCGAACCCCTACGGAGGCGGCGACCCGTACGCGGACTACCGCACCGCCGATTTCCCCTTCACCCGGTACGCCAACCTCGCCGACCGGCGGCTCGGCGCCGGTGTCATCGCCGCCAACGACGAGTTCTTCGCCGAGCGCGAGAACCTGCTGGTGCCCGAGCGGGCCGAGTTCGACCCCGAGCACTTCGGCCACAAGGGCAAGATCATGGACGGCTGGGAGACCCGCCGCCGGCGCGGCACCTTGGCCGAACACCCCTGGCCCACCGCCGAGGACCACGACTGGGCGCTGGTCCGGCTCGGCGCGCCCGGGGTGATCCGCGGGATCGTCGTCGACACCGCCCACTTCCGCGGCAACTACCCGCAGGCCGTCTCCGTCGAGGGCGCCTGCGTGCCCGGCTCGCCCGCGCCGAGCGAACTCCTCGCCGACGACGTGAAGTGGACCACCCTGGTCCCGCGCACCCCGGTCGGCGGCCACGCGGCGAACGGCTTCGCCGTCTCCGCCGAACAGCGCTTCACGCACCTCCGGGTCAGCCAGCATCCCGACGGCGGCATCGCCCGGCTGCGCGTGTACGGCGAGGTCGTCCCGGACCCGCGGTGGCTCGCGGCCCTCGGCACCTTCGACGTGGTCGCGCTGGAGAACGGCGGCCGGGTGGAGGACGCCTCCGACCTCTTCTACTCGCCGGCCACCAACACCATCCAGCCGGGCCGCTCCCGCAAGATGGACGACGGCTGGGAGACCCGCCGCCGCCGCGACCAGGGCAACGACTGGATCCGCTACCGGCTCGTCGCCCAGTCCAGGATTCGCGCCGTCGAGATCGACACCGCGTACCTGAAGGGCAACAGCGCCGGCTGGGCGTCGCTCTCGGTCCGGGACGGCGAGGACGGCGAGTGGACCGAGGTGCTGCCGCGCACCCGGCTCCAGCCCGACACCAACCACCGCTTCGTCCTGACCGAGGCGGCCGTCGGCACCCACGCGCGGATCGACATCTTCCCCGACGGCGGCATCTCCCGGCTGCGCCTGTTCGGCTCCCTGACCGAGCAGGGCGCGAGCGGCCTCGCCGCCCGCCACCAGGAACTGGGCGGCTGACCTCCGTCCGCCTCCATGAGCCGGGCGGCCGACCGCCGCCCGCCCGCACGCGCGGGGCGCCCCGGCCGGACAGCACCGGGGGCGCCCCGCGCGCACCGGCATGTCCCGCGCCTCGCGCCCCACGTCCCGCGCCCCGCCGCTTCAGTCCCGCCGCCCCAGTCCCGCGCCCCACGTCCCGGGCCTCGCGCCCCACGTCCCGCGCCCCGCGTGCCTCGGCCGGGCGGGTGGGGCGCATCCCCGTGCTCACCCGTCCGGCTCCTCGTCCCGCCGGCGTGGAACTCTTCCGTCCGCCTCCGGCGTTGTCTTCCACGTGACCCTTCAGCAAGAGATCGTCGGCACCGCCATGCAGATGGCGGTCGTCAACCTGCGCCCCGGCCAGACCGTGTACTGCGAGGCCGGGAAGTTCCTGTTCAAGACCGCGAACGTGACCATGGAGACGCGGCTGTCCGGCCCGTCGGGCGGGGGCGAGCGAAGCGGCCAGGGCGGTGGCATGGGCGGCCTGCTCCGCCAGGCCATGGGCACCGCCATGCAGGCCGGCCAGCGCATGCTCGCCGGCGAGTCGCTGGCCTTTCAGTACTTCACCGCTCAGGGCGGCGAGGGCACGGTCGGCTTCGCCGGGGTGCTGCCCGGCGAGATGCGCGCCCTGGAACTGGACGGCACGCGCGCGTGGTTCGCCGAGAAGGACGCCTTCGTCGCCGCCGAGTCCAGCGTCGACTTCGGCATCGCCTTCGCCGGCGGCCGGACCGGCATGAGCGGCGGTGAGGGCTTCGTCCTGGAGAAGTTCACCGGGCACGGCACGGTGATCATCGCCGGCGCGGGCAACTTCATCGACCTGAACCCGGCGGACTTCGGCGGCCGCATCGAGGTCGACACCGGCTGCGTGGTCGCCTTCGAGGAGGGCATCCAGTACGGCGTCCAGCGCGTCGGCGGCCTCAACCGCCAGGGGATCATGAACGCCGTCTTCGGCGGCGAGGGCCTGTCCCTGGCCACCCTGGAGGGCAACGGCCGGGTGATCCTGCAGTCCCTCACCATCGAGGGCCTGGCCAACGCGCTGAAGAAGGCCCAGGGCGGCGACAAGCAGGGCCCGACCGGCGGACTGTTCTCCACCCACACCGGCTGAGCCGGCGCGCGGGGACCGCTGCGTCACGGACGGCGGGCGGGGTCCGCCGGGGCGGCCGGAGCGTCCCGCGAGGCGCCTTCGGGCTCCCGGACGGTTCCTGAGCCGCGCGGCCCGGCCGGAGCAGGCCGGACCGCGCATGCCGTGCCGTCCCCCGGGCCGATCCCGCGGGGGAGGGGCTCAGCAGCCGTAGTCGATCAGGTCGAACGAGGCGTAGTGGTCGGCCGTGTAGTAGTCCTCGCGGTACTGCTTACCGGTGACGACGCGGCGCGCGCCGCGGGTGGGGGAGCCCGGGGTGATGACGGTGTACTCGTGGTAGTAGCCCGTGGTCCGGCCGGGCAGGACGCCCTCCCGGTTCTGGAAGACGCTCCCGTCCTGCGTGTACGGGTAGGGGCCGCCCCGTGCGATCAGGTTCAGGGTGTCGTACGCCTGGGAGGGCAGGTCGCCGTAGCAGACGCTGCCGACGGAGGCGGCCGTGGCCTGGGCGGTGGTGGCGGTGACGGTGCCGCCCACGAGGAGGGCGGACAGCAGAGCGGCGGCCGCGCCGATGCGCGTTGCGCGTGGGGGGATATTCATGGCGCCATGATGACGCGCGTAGAGGATGGCATGTCAATGACAAGAGGGGAAGATTTCCCCGTACGTGTGGCGAGTTTTCCGGGGGTTAACCCGCGGGTCGCGGTGCGTCCGGGAGTTCCGCGAGCGGCACCGGCCGCCGTTCCCGGCGGGAGACCTCGCACGCCTCCGCGATCCGCAGCGCCCGCAGCGCCTCCCGGCCGTCGCAGGGATTGGGCCGCTCACCCCGCACCACCGCCACGAAGGCGTCCAGCTCGGCCGCGTAGGCGGGACCGAACCGCTCCAGGAAACCGGTCCAGGGCCTGTCCGCGGGCGGCGGCCCGGCCGGTTCGGTCGACGCCAGGGGCGTACGGTCGTCCAGGCCCACCACCACCGTGTCCCGCTCCCCGGCCAGCTCCATCCGCACGTCGTAGCCCGCGCCGTTCAGCCGGGTCGCCGTGGCGGTGGCCGGCGTGCCGTCGTCCAGCGTGAGCAGCGCCGCGCCCGTGGTGACGTCCCCGGCCGCGCGGAACTCGGCGCGGCCGCCGTCCGCGCCGGTGGCGTACGCCTCGGTCACCTCCCGGCCGGTCACCCAGCGCAGCATGTCGAAGTCGTGGATCAGCGTGTCCCGGAACAGCCCGCCGGACAGCGCCAGCCACTCGGCGGGCGGAGGCGACGCGTCGCAGGTCAGGGCCCGTACGGTGTGCAGCGGGCCGAGCCGGCCCGTGGCCACCGCCTCGCGGGCGCCCGCGTAGCCCGCGTCGAACCGGCGCTGGAACCCCATCTGGAGGACCGTCCCGGCCGCCTCCACCTCGGCGAGCGCGTGCAGCGTGCCCGGCAGGTCCGGGGCGACCGGCTTCTCGCAGAAGACCGGCAGCCCCGAGCGGGCCGCCCGGGCGATGAGGTCGGCGTGGGCCGGTGTCGTGGTGGCGATCACCACCGCGTCCACGCCCCAGCGGAAGACCTCGTCCACGCCCGGCGCCGCCGTCTCGCCCAGCCGCTGCGCCAGCGTCTGCGCCCGCGCCGGGTCCGTGTCCGTCAGGATCAGGGAACCGACCTCGCGGTGCCGGCTGAGCGTCCTCGCGTGCAGGGTGCCGATGCGGCCCGTACCGATGACCCCGATGCGCATGGGACCACGGTGCGGGCCGCGGCCGTATCCTGTCAACGCATATGTCCTGACAATCGGACTACACAACTTCCCGTCAACCGGTCACGGGACTACGCTCGGCCCCGTGCCGAAACCTGCTGTGGACCCGTCCGTGACGCTCGACCTCCAGGTGGACCGCGGCTCCCCGGTGCCGCTGTACTTCCAGCTCTCGCAGCAACTGGAGGCCGCCATCGAGCACGGCCGGCTCACCCCGGGCAGCCTGCTGGGCAACGAGATCGAGCTGGCCGCCCGGCTCGGGCTGTCCCGGCCGACCGTCCGCCAGGCCATCCAGTCGCTCGTCGACAAGGGGCTCCTCGTCCGGCGGCGCGGTGTGGGCACCCAGGTCGTGCACAGCCAGGTCAAGCGCCCGCTGGAACTGAGCAGCCTCTACGACGACCTGGAGGCGGCCGGCCAGCGCCCCGCCACCAAGGTGCTGGTCAACACGGTCGTCCCGGCCTCCGCCACGGTCGCCGCCGCGCTCGGCGTCCCCGAGGGCGGTGACGTGCACCGCGTGGAACGGCTGCGCCTCGCCCACGGCGAACCGATCGCCTGCCTGGTCAACCACCTGCCGCCGGGCCTGCTCGACCTCGACACCGGCCAGCTGGAGGCCACCGGCCTGTACCGGCTGCTGCGGTCCGCCGGGATCACCCTGCACAGCGCCCGCCAGTCCATCGGCGCCCGCGCCGCCACCGCCGCCGAGGCCGAACGGCTGGCCGAGACCGCGGGCGCCCCGCTGCTGACCATGCGGCGCACCACGTACGACGACACCGGCCGCGCGGTGGAACTCGGCGACCACATCTACCGCCCGGGCCGCTACTCCTTCGAATTCCAGCTCCTCGTCCGGCCTTGACGGCCCCGCCTGACGCGTCACAATGTCCGGACAACCGGACGGCGCGGGCACTCCCTGCCGCACTCCGCACGCCGGTCATGCCCGATACTGGAGTATTTGGGGCCGCCCCAGCGATGGCGGCCCCCTCGTCCGTCGGTACACATCAAGAAGGGGCACTGCCTCGTGGCACGGTTTCGAACCTGGGTAGGCATAGCGCTGGCGGGGGCACTCTCCGTGTCCCTGGCGGCGTGCAGCAGCACCGGAGGGAAGCGGGCGGAGGACGCCCGCAAGGCCGCCGCCGCCCAGGGGCGCGCGGCGGTGAACACCCCGCGCTGGACCGTCGCCATGATCACCCACTCCGGGGACGGCGACACGTTCTGGGACATCGTGCAGAGCGGCGCCGAGCAGGCCGCCCGCAAGGACAACATCAAGTTCCTGTACTCCCACGACGACGAGGCCCAGCAGCAGGCCCAGCTCGTGGACGCGGCCGTCGACAAGAAGGTCGACGGCATCATCGTCACCCTCGCCAAGCCGGACGCCATGAAGGCCGCCGTGGCCCGCGCCGAGAAGGCCGGCATCCCGGTGATCACGGTGAACTCCGGCTCCGCGCAGTCCAAGGCATTCGGCGCCCTGACCCACATCGGCCAGGACGAGACCATCGCCGGCGAGGCCGTGGGCGACGAGCTGAACCAGCGCGGGAAGAAGAGGGCCCTGTGCGTGCTGCACGAGCAGGGCAACGTCGGCCACGAGCAGCGCTGCGACGGCGTCGCCAAGACCTTCCACGGCACGCTGCGCAAGCTGTACGTCAACGGCACCAACATGCCCGACGTGCAGTCCGCGATCGAGGCCAAACTCCAGGCCGACCGGTCCATCGACGCCGTCGTCACCCTCGGCGCGCCGTACGCCGACACCGCCGTCAAGGCGCGCTCGGACGCGGGCAGCAAGGCCGAGATCGACACCTTCGACCTCAACGCCAAGGTCGCGGCCGCGCTGCGGGACGGCACCCTCGGCTTCGCCGTGGACCAGCAGCCGTACCTCCAGGGCTACCAGGCCGTCGACCTGCTGTGGCTCTACAAGTACAACGGCGACGTCCTCGGCGGCGGCAAGCCGGTGCTGACCGGCCCGCAGATCATCACCAAGGACCAGGCCGGCGCGCTCGCCGAGTACACGGGCCGGGGCACCCGATGAGCGCGACCACGGCACGGGAACCGAACCGGAATCCGGGCGGGACGCCGAATGCCGGGGCGCCGGACGAGAGAATCCTGCGGACCTCCCCGCTGCGGAAGCTGCTCGCCCGCCCCGAGCTGGGCTCGGTCGTCGGCGCGCTGGCCGTCTTCGTCTTCTTCGCCTTCGTCGCCGAGGGCTTCCTGCGCGCCTCCAGCCTGAGCACGGTCCTGTACGCCTCCTCCACCATCGGCATCATGGCCGTACCGGTCGCCCTGCTGATGATCGGCGGCGAGTTCGACCTCTCGGCGGGCGTCCTGGTGACCTCCTCCGCGCTGGTCTCCTCGATGTTCAGCTACCAGATGACGGCGAACACCTGGGCCGGCGTCGGCGTCTCGCTGCTGGTCACCCTGGCCATCGGCGCCTTCAACGGCTTCATGCTCACCCGCACCAAGCTGCCCAGCTTCATCATCACGCTGGGCACCTTCCTGATGCTGACCGGCATGAACCTGGGCTTCACCAAGCTGATCGACGACACGGTCTCCACCAAGACCATCGGCGACATGGACGGCTTCGCCGGCGCCCGCGCCGTCTTCGCCTCCACGCTCACCGTCGGCGGCGTCGACGTCAAGGTCACCATCCTGTGGTGGCTGGGCCTGGTCGCCCTCGCCTCCTGGATCCTGCTGCGCACCCGCACCGGCAACTGGATCTTCGCCGTCGGCGGCAACGAGGACGCGGCCCGCGCGGTCGGCGTCCCGGTCGCCAAGACCAAGATCGGCCTCTACATGGGCGTCGCGTTCGGCGCCTGGATCTCCGGACAGCACCTGCTGTTCTCCTTCGACGCCGTCCAGTCCGGCGAGGGCGTCGGCAACGAGCTGATCTACATCATCGCGGCCGTCATCGGCGGCTGTCTGATCACCGGCGGCTACGGCAGCGCGGTCGGCTCGGCCGTGGGCGCGCTCCTGTTCGGCATGACCAGCAAGGGCATCGTCTTCGCGGAGTGGAACCCCGACTGGTTCAAGTTCTTCCTCGGAGCCATGCTGCTCCTGGCGACCCTGCTCAACGCCTGGGTCCGCAAGCGCGCGGAGGCCATCAAGTGACACTCGTCGAGCTGACCGGCGTCAGCAAGTACTACGGCACCGTCCGCGCCCTGGAAGGAGTCTCCCTCCAGGTCGGCGCGGGCGAGATCACCTGCGTCCTCGGCGACAACGGCGCGGGCAAGTCGACCCTGATCAAGATCATCGCGGGTCTGCACCGGCACGACGCCGGCACCTTGCGCATCGACGGTGAGGAGACCACCCTTTCCTCGCCGCGCGAGGCCCTGGACCGGGGCATCGCCACGGTCTACCAGGACCTCGCCGTCGTCCCGCTGATGCCGGTCTGGCGCAACTTCTTCCTCGGCTCCGAGCCCCGCAAGGGCACCGGCCCCGTCAAGCGCCTGGACACCGACCTCATGCGCCGCACCACCCGCGAGGCGCTGCTGCGCATGGGCATCGACCTGCGCGACGTCGACCAGCCCATCGGCACCCTCTCCGGCGGCGAACGCCAGTGCGTGGCGATCGCCCGCGCGGTCCACTTCGGCGCCAAGGTCCTGATCCTGGACGAACCGACGGCCGCACTGGGCGTCAAGCAGTCTGGTGTGGTCCTCAAATATGTGGCCGCCGCCAGGGACCAGGGCCTGGGCGTTGTGTTGATCACCCACAACCCGCATCACGCGTACCTCGTGGGCGACCGTTTCGTGCTGCTGCGGCGCGGCACCATGGTGGGCCATTACACACGGGACGAGATCACCCTGGACGAACTGACCCGGCAGATGGCCGGCGGCTCCGACCTGGACGCGCTGCGCCACGAACTGCAACGTGACTGACGAGCGCGGGGCCGGGCCGGCCGACCGCCCCGGAACGGAGGCGTGACCGGCCACGGCACCCTTGGAACGGGGGGCGTGACCGGCCACGGCACCCCCGCGCCCGGCCCCGGACGCGCCTTTCCCCCAGCCGCCCCGCGCAGCACTCAGCGTGAGCGTGCGGCAGAATCGACCAACGATGAGCACCTACCGCGACCTCACCGCCCCCATCGGCTCCCGCCGCGCCCCGGTCCTGCGCACCGTCGGCACCCGGGAGCGCCGGTCCCACCTGACAGCGCCCCGGGTGCCCACGGTCGGCATCGACATCGGCGGCACCAAGGTCATGGCGGGCGTCGTGGACGCCGACGGCAACATCCTGGAGAAGCTCCGCGCGGAGACCCCGGACAAGTCCAAGAGCCCGAAGGTCGTCGAGGACACCATCGTCGAGCTGGTCCTGGACCTGTCCGACCGGCACGACGTGCACGCCGTCGGCATCGGCGCGGCCGGCTGGGTCGACGCCGACCGCAACCGCGTCCTGTTCGCGCCCCACCTGTCCTGGCGCAACGAACCGCTGCGCGACCGCCTCGCCGGCCGGCTCTCCGTGCCGGTCCTGGTGGACAACGACGCCAACACCGCCGCCTGGGCGGAGTGGCGGTTCGGCGCCGGCCGCGGCGAGGACCACCTCGTCATGATCACCCTCGGCACCGGCATCGGCGGCGCCATCCTGGAGGACGGCCAGGTCAAGCGCGGCAAGTTCGGTGTCGCCGGCGAGTTCGGCCATATGCAGGTCGTACCCGGCGGACACCGCTGCCCGTGCGGCAACCGCGGCTGCTGGGAGCAGTACAGCTCCGGCAACGCGCTCGTCCGCGAGGCCAAGGAGCTGGCCGCCGCCGACTCCCCGGTGGCCTACGGGATCATCGAGCACGTCAAGGGCAGCATCGACGACATCACCGGCCCGATGATCACCGAGCTGGCCCGCGAGGGCGACGCGATGTGCGTGGAACTCCTCCAGGACATCGGCCAGTGGCTCGGCGTCGGGATCGCCAACCTCGCGGCGGCGCTCGACCCGTCCTGCTTCGTCATCGGCGGGGGCGTCAGCGCCGCCGACGACCTGCTCATCGGCCCGGCCCGGGAGGCCTTCAAGCGCCACCTCACCGGCCGCGGCTACCGCCCCGAGGCCCGCGTCACCCGCGCCCAGCTCGGCCCCGAGGCGGGCATGGTGGGCGCCGCCGACCTGGCCCGGCTGGTCGCCCGCCGGTTCCGCCGGGCCAAGCGGCGCCGCGTGGAGCGCCACGAGCGCTACGAGCGGTACGCCCAGGCCCGCCGCTCCCGGGACAGCGCATGACGCCCTCGCTGCCCCATCAGGGCGGCCCGCCCGGGGAGCGCGGCGACAGCGCCGGGCACCCCCGGCACACGGCCCGGCGCCGGGCGCTCACGCTGCTGATCATCGTCCTGCTCATCGGCGTCCCGGCCGGCTATCTGGTGATCTCCGCCAACCAGAGCCGCGACAGCGGAAAGGACAAGGAGGAGAAGTACTCCGCGACCGGCCTCACCCCCGGCTGGCCGTCCAAGGTGCAGCGCCGCCTCTACCAGGTGACCGTCCCGCACCCCGCCGACGACATCGCCTACTACGAGACGAACAACTGGAAGACCAGCCGCCTCTACGTGCAGTTCCGCACCAACCCGGCCGGCCTCGACAGCTTCCTGGAGGCCATGGGCGTACGCCGGGAACAGCTCCGCAAGGACGACATCACGGTCGGCGAACGGGACCGCGACGTCAGCGGCTGGACCTTCGACGCCCCGGGCCCCTGGTGGGGACTGACTCACGAGCAGAAGAACCCGGCGCCCACCCAGGACGTGGTCGTCAACCTGTCCGACCCCCAGCACCCGATGGTGTTCGCGGTCTCCCGCACGGTCCCGTGACCCGGGGCCCGGCGCGGGCTCCGGAGCCGGTTGTCAGACCCCGCCCGTAGAGTCGGAGACAGCTGATCCGACACACACGGGCAGGAGGTGGCAGGACGTATGAGCGGCACGGCCGCGGTGGCCGGACGCGCGGACGGCACCCGGGAGACGGGGACCGGACACCCCGCCTGGGCACGCCTCGCCTGCGTCTATCTGCCGGCGCCCCTGCCCCGCCAGGGCCGCGTCGCCTTCTGGGACCCCGACGACGGCCCGCTGCCCGCGGAGCCCCCGGACGGCCCGGAGGAGCTGACGGTCGTCCGCCGCCACGGCAGCGCGGTGCGCCGCCGCCAGGTGCCCGCGCTGACCCTGCCGCTCGCCGAGGCCCTGCCCCTGCTGGTGCGCGCCCGGCGCGACCCGGCCGCCCACCCGGCCACCGCCTGCTGGGGCGCCGCCGCCCTGCACGCCCTGGGGCTCGTCGCCCGCGGCCGGCTGCTGCCCGGCCTCACCCCGGCCGGCCACGACGCCTGGCGGGCCGGCCCGCTGGAACCCGGCGACCTCGCCCACCTGCGCGCCATCGCCGCGGCCCTGCCGCCCGAGGGCCACGCCGTGCCCCTGCCCGGCCCCGGCGCGCTGCGGCTGCCGGAACCCGAGGCCCTGGTCCGCTCCTTCCTCGACGCGGTCGCCGACAGCCTGCCGCGCACCCCGGCCGCCCCGCACGCCACCGGCCGGCCCTTCGCCGCCCGCGAACCGCAGAGCCTGCCGGCGGCCGGCGCGTGGGCGGCGGAGGTCGCCGCCGGGATGGACGCGGGCGTCCGGATCTCCCTGCGCCTCGACCTGTCCGCGTCCGACGTCTTCGACGCCGGCGCGCACGAGGGCACCCGCGCCGCCGGCGCGGCCGTCGTCCAGGTGCACAGCCTCGCCGACCCCACCCTGATGGCCGACGCGGCGGCCCTGTGGGCGGGCGGGGCCGACCCGGCGTTCGGGCCCCGCGCGCGCGTGGACGCCGCCCTCGCCGTCCGGCGCGCCGCCCGGGTGTGGCCGCCCCTGGACCGCCTCGCCGAGCAGGACGTGCCCGACGTCCTCGCCCTGTCCGAGGAGGAGCTGGGCGAACTGCTCGGCGTGGCCGCGAGCCGGCTGGCCGCCGCCGGGGTCGCCGTGCACTGGCCCCGCGACCTCGCCCGCGACCTGACCGCCACCGCGGTGGTCCACGCGGCGCCCGGCTCCGCCACCGACGGCACCGGCTTCTTCGAGAGCGAGCACCTGCTGCGGTTCCGCTGGCAGCTCGCGCTCGGCGGAGATCCGCTCAGCGAGACCGAGATGGACGCCCTCGCCGAGGCCCACCGCCCGGTCGTCCGGCTCCGGGACCGCTGGGTGCTGGTCGATCCCGCGCTGGTCCGCAAGGCCCGCAAGCGCGAACTGGGCCTGCTCGACCCGGTCGACGCGCTGTCCGTCGCGCTCACCGGCAGCGCCGAGGTCGACGGCGAGACCGTCGAGGCCGTCCCCGCCGGCGCGCTCGCCGCCCTCCGCGACCGGCTCACCGCGGGCCTGCGCCCCGCCGCCCCGCCGCCCGGCCTGAACGCCACCCTGCGCGACTACCAGCTGCGCGGACTGGCCTGGCTCGACCTGATGACCTCGCTCGGCCTCGGCGGCTGCCTCGCCGACGACATGGGCCTCGGCAAGACCGTCACCCTCATCGCGCTGCACCTGAAGCGGGCCCGCACCGAGCCGACCCTCGTCGTCTGCCCGGCCTCCCTCCTCGGCAACTGGCAGCGGGAGATCACCCGGTTCGCGCCCGGCGTCCCGGTCCGCCGCTTCCACGGCCCGGACCGCACCCTGGACGGCGTCGCCGGCGGCTTCGTCCTCACCACGTACGGCACGATGCGGTCGGCGGCCGCGCACCTCGCCGGGCGGCCCTGGGGCATGGTCGTCGCCGACGAGGCGCAGCACGTGAAGAACCCGTACTCGGCCACCGCCAAGGCCCTGCGCACCATCCCGGCACCCGCGCGCGTGGCGCTCACCGGCACCCCGGTGGAGAACAACCTCTCCGAACTGTGGGCCCTGCTCGACTGGACCACCCCCGGGCTCCTCGGCCCGCTGAAGTCCTTCCGCGCCCGGCACGCCCGCGCGGTGGAGAACGGCGAGGACCAGGAGGCGGCGCGGCGCCTGGCCGGGCTCGTCCGCCCCTTCCTGCTGCGCCGCAAGAAGTCCGACCCGGGCATCGTGCCGGAACTGCCGCCCAAGACCGAGACCGACCACCCCGTGCCGCTCACCCGGGAACAGGCCGCGCTGTACGAGGCGGTGGTGCGCGAGTCGATGCTGGCCATCGAGACCGCCCAGGGCATGGCCCGGCGCGGCCTCGTGCTGAAGCTGCTCGGCGCGCTGAAGCAGATCTGCGACCACCCCGCGCTCTATCTGAAGGAGGACCCGCGTCCCGACCGGCTCGCCGCCCGGTCCGGCAAACTGGCCCTGCTCGACGAGCTGCTGGACACCCTGCTCGCCGAGGACGGCTCGGCGCTCGTCTTCACCCAGTACGTCGGCATGGCCCGGCTGCTCACCGCCCACCTGTCCGCCCGCGCGATCCCGGTCGACCTGCTGCACGGCGGCACCCCGGTCCCGGAGCGCGAGCGCATGGTCGACCGCTTCCAGAGCGGCGAGACCCCGGTCCTCGTGCTGTCCCTGAAGGCCGCCGGCACCGGGCTGAACCTCACCCGCGCGGGCCATGTCGTCCACTTCGACCGCTGGTGGAACCCGGCCGTGGAGGAACAGGCCACCGACCGCGCCTACCGCATCGGCCAGACCCAGCCCGTCCAGGTCCACCGCCTGGTCACCGAGGGCACGGTGGAGGACCGCATCGCCGAGATGCTCACCGCCAAGCGCGCCCTGGCCGACGCCGTCCTCGGCTCCGGCGAGGCGGCCCTCACCGAACTGACGGACCGGGAACTGTCCGACCTCGTCTCCCTCCGGAGGACCTCATGACGGCCCCCGGCCACCCCCGCCCCGCCGACGCCGCCCGCCAGGCCCTACGGGCGGCCCGGGAACGCAGGGAACGAGCGGAGACGGGCCGGGAGGACGCAGCGACGGCCGCACAGGGTGACGAACGCGCGGGAACGGGCGCGGTGGAGGAGGAGCGCGGGGGAGCGGGCGTACGGGACGACCCGGCGGCCGACCGCCCGGCGCCGACCGCCGCCGCCCCGGGGACGACCGGGAGCCCTGAGGAGTCCGCAGGCGCTGCGCGGGACGGCGGCCCGGACGGGGCGGGTCCCGCGGGTTCCGCCGGGAGTGCCGGTGCCGTGGACGACGGTCGCGGGCCGGGAGTGGGGCCGGTGGATGTCGGTTGTGCAGGGAGAGATGAGTCGGGTGCTGACACCTCGCCGGGAGCCGGGCCGGACGGGCCCGGTCCCGGGCGCAGCGGCGAGTACGGCCGAGTCCGTGCCGGTGCGCGTACCGGCGGCACCGGCGACGCGCCCTCCGGTGGCACCGGCGGCACCGGTGGCGGACCCTCCGGCGGCACCGGCGACGCGTCCTCCGATGGCACCGGGAGTGGACCCTCCGGGGGTACCGGTGATGCGCCCTCCGGCGCCGCCGGCCGCCGCCCCGGTGATGTCGCCCGGGAGGCGCTGCGCGCGGCCCGGCGGGAAGCGGCGCGTGCGGAGGCAGCGGAGGCCGGCGAGGCAGGGCGGGCCGGGGAGGGCACGGTTGCTGCCGGGCCGCGGCGCGAACGGCGGGCCGCCGCGGCCGCCCGTTCCGCGGCGTCGCGTGCTCCGGTCCCGCCCGGGCGGGAGACCCGGTCCGCCAAGGCCGGCACCGTACGGGACATTCGGCACTACCTGTCGACCGCCTTCCGTATGCCCGCCTGGACGGAAACCCCCGGCGAACCGGAGACCTCCGACGGCAGCGCGGCCGGGCCGACCGGTCCGGCAGCACTCTCGGCGACCACGGAGCCGGCCGCGCCCGTCGAGCCGGACCAGCCGTCACCCGCCCCCGCTCCCACCTCCTCGGTCACCATGGCCAGCCCGCACCGCGACGGTGAACTCCGGCGCACGTTCCCGGCCTTCACCTCACGCGTGCGCACCGGCGCGGACGAGGCGTTCGCCGGGACCTGGTGGGGCAACGCCTGGGTCGGTGCGCTGGAGCAGGGCGCGCTGGACGCCAAGCGGCTGGCGCGCGGCCGGAGTTACGCCGACCAGGGTCATGTGGACGCCATCACCGTCACCCCGGGACTGGTGCTGGCGTACGTGCGGGGAAGCCGGCCACGGCCCTACCGCACGCAGGTGCGGCTGCGGACGCTGGAGGACGAGGACTGGGACCGGTTCCTGGACGCCGCGGCCGGCCGGCCGGGCCATATCGCCGCGCTCCTCGACAAGGAGCTGCCCCAGTCGCTCGCCGACTGCGGTGTGCCCCTGCTGCCCGGTCCCGGCGATCTCGTCCCGCGGTGCAGCTGCCCCGACTCCGGCCACCCCTGCAAACACGCGGCGGCCCTCTGCTACCAGACGGCCCGGCTACTGGACGCCGACCCCTTCGTGCTGCTCCTGCTCCGCGGCCGGGGCGAGAAGGACCTGCTCGACGCGTTGTCCCGGCGCAGCGCCGCCCACGCGGCCCGCGCCGCGCGGGAACGGCAGCCGCGGACCCTGCCCGGCGTCCGGGCCGCCGAGGCGCTCGCCGCGCGTGAACGCCCGCCGCTGCCGCCGCCGTCGCCGGTGCCGCCGCACCCCGGGCAGCCCCCGGTGTACCCGTCGGCGCCCGGCGGCCCGGACTCCTTCGCGCTGGACCAGCTCGCGACCGACGCCGCCGCCCGCGCGCACGCCCTGCTCGGCACCGGACACGATCCGGTCGGCGGGCTGACCCTGTGGCAGGACGCGGTCCGGCTGGCGGCGGCCCGCCCCGGCTCCGGCCTGACCGCGGCCACCCGCGCGCTGTACGCCGCGCTCGCCGACGCGACCGGCCGTACCCCGGCCGACCTGGCGCGTGCCGTCGCGGCCTGGCGGCAGGGCGGCCTGGAGGGGCTGACGGTCCTGGAGGAGCCGTGGGATCCGCCGGCCGGCCGTTTCGACCGGGCCCGCCCGCTGCTGCTCGCCGCCGACCTGCCCGCCTTCCGCCCCTGGCGCAACCGCCTCACCCACCCGCGCGGCCACGTGCAGCTGCGCCTGGGCCGCGACGGCCTGTGGTACGCCTACGAGTCGGAGCCCGGCCAGGACGACTGGTGGCCCCGCGGCACCCCGGACCACGACCCGGTCGGCGCGCTGACCGGCCTGGGCGCGGCCGGCGACCTCTGACACCGGCGCCCTCCGACACCGGCGCCCGCGCGGGAAAGGCCACCGGCTCCGCCTCCCCAGCGAGGCGTCCTGGCGACCGGGCCGCCGCCGGCACGTCCACCGTCTCCCCAGCGAGGCGTCCGGCGGCGACCGGGTCGCCGCCGGCACCGCACCGCGACCGTCCTCGGTGCCTGGAGCGACGGGTCCCCGTCCCGACGGGCCCCCGCCGCTCCGCCCGCCACGGCCGGCCCCCTGTTCCGGCCGTGGCGGAACCCAGTGGTCAGGCCACCGCCGGATGCGTCGTCACCGTGCACGCGCAGACCAGTTCGGCGTGCTGCTCGACGGTGACGCGGACCCGGCCGGCGCCGAGCGGCTCGGCCGCGACCCAGGCCGGGGCGTCCAGTTCCGCGTACCGGTGGAAGGCCGCGTCCAGACCCGTGGCGAGGACCGGTGCCGGACCCAGCAGGTGCTGTGCCGCCTGGCGGGCCGCCTCCAGGAGCAGCATGCCGGGAGCGTGGTCGTTCGGGTGGTCGAAGATGACCGGGTGCAGGGTGTGCACCCGCAGCTGCCAGCGGCCGTCGGCGTCGCGGGGCGAGAGGACCACGTCGTGCGGGCGGTCCCGGCCGACGAGTTCGGGCTGGACCGGCAGCGGCAGCGCGATGGCGCCGGCCATGGCCTGCTCGGCGTCGGCGTAGGCCCCGCGCAGCCGCTGGTACAGCGCCCTGCTGTGCGAGCTGAAGGTGGTCGACGCGGTGGCCAGGTGCCGCCCGTCACAGGTGGCGGTCACCTCCATCCGCATGCCGCGCAGGACGCCGGCCCGCCGTTCGACGTCCGAGCAGCGGATGCGCAGTTCCACGTCGGCCGGGGTGAGCCCGGCGCGCAGTGCGGCCGGGTCGAGCGCCACATGGAGGTCGCGCCATATCTGCTTGTGGTCCATGGGCGCGCCGTAGACCGCGTGGGACAGCAGCGGCACCGTCTGCCGCAGCGTCTCGCTGAACAGCAGCGGGTCGTGGAAGCCGCCCGCGGGTCCGTAGAACGTGTGGGCCCGTGGCCACTGGGCGGTGACCACGCACGTGTCCGGGGCCGACTGCCGCCACCCGGTGAGGAACACCTCGGTGACCGCCGCGCGGTGGACGTACTCCTTGGGCACGGTCGTCGTCAAGGTGTCCGGTGTCGCGGGTGCCGTGACGGGCAGGGCCGCCCGGGTTTCCGAGGCTGTGCTGTCGCTGGGCGCAAACGTAGTCATGTGCCTCTCCCCCAGGGCATAGAGAACGGAGTGCTGCCGGAACACAGGCCAAGCCGCGCGGGACTTGGGCGGAGCGCGAATCGGACCGAGCGGTGCGGGCCGGGCGCCACTGTACGGACTGACCGGTTTTTTTTCCAGCTTTCCCGGCCCCCGCCGGCCGCTCCGCGACCCTCCGGCCAGGCACTCCCGGACAGGGGCAAAACGGAAGCGGGTGCGGTGAGCGGAGCGGTGTCGCCGCGGGGACGGGCGGGCATGGCGGGAACCCCCTTCGCAAGTGCGGCGTCCTGTCTCGTCTCGACACCGCCGGTTCGGCAAGGAATCGCTGGGGCGGCGCGGTCGTGCGTGCCCGTCCGGACCGCCGCGCACGCCTGCCCGCGGACCGGAAACGGGCCTGGCCAGGGTACTCGCGGCCGGTCGCCGCGGCTGTGAGGTGTGACGCACGGGACACCCGCGCGGCCGTCTCGTTCCCGGCGCCCGGGCGCCGGACCAAGATCCTTGGACTATCGACGGCGACCGTGTGAGGATCGAGCCGATCGTGAGGTTTACCCGGTCCGTCGTCCGCGCCTCGCGCCGGCGGGCCGCCGGGAGGGAGAGGATCCATGAGCGAGCAGCTCGGCAAGCTCCGCATGGCCGCGCTCAACATCGACGGAGTGCTGCTGAACGACACGTTCAGCCCCGTCATCCACCACTTCGTCACCAGCCGGGGCGGCACCTACTCCGCCGAGCTGGAGCGCCGGATCTTCTCCCAGACGCGGGCGGTCGCGGGCGAGGTGCTCGCCCGGACGTGCGGCATGACGACCACCCCGATGGAGACGATCGCCATCTACCTCCAGGAGCGCGAGCGTTACCTCGCCGACCACCCGGTCCGCATCCTCGACGGCGCGGTGGAGCTGCTGCGCCGGCTGCGCGCCCTGGGACTGAGCACCGTGTGCTACGGCGGGCTCGACGCCTCCCACTTCGAGCGCTATCTGGGGCACCTGGGCGACCTGTTCGACGAGCCCCGGTACGTCTGCACCAACGACATCCGCCCCGGCCTGTACGAGATCGCGGTGGACATCGCCGGACTCGCCTGCGACGAGGTGCTGTTCATCGACGACGTGGCCCGCGTCGCCGAGACGGCCCGGGAGCTGGGCGCCCCGTTCATCGGCCACCCCAGCGACTTCGCGCACGGCTATCAGCGGCAGCTCATGGCGGAGGCCGGCGCACGCCATGTCGTCGGCTCCCTCGGCGAGATCGACGACCGGCTGCTGCGGACGATCGACGCCGAGGCGCGGACCGGCACGCTGTGGCAGAGCGTGCCCGGAAGGGATGTGGCGTGACGCGGGAGCCGGGGATGCTGGCCGGCAAGGCCATGCTGGTGACCGGGGCGAGCAGCGGCATCGGAGCGGCGGCGGCCCGGGTGGCGGCGCGGCAGGGCGCCGTACTGGTGCTGATGGCCCGGCGGCTGCCGCGACTGGAGGAGCTGGCGGCCGAGTTGCGCGGCCAGGGCGCCGAAGTCGCCTGCGCCGCCGGCGATGTCACCGTCGCCGAGGACGTCGAGCGGGCGGTGCGGCTGGCCGTCGACCGGTACGGCAGACTCGACGCCGCGTTCAACAACGCCGGTGTCACCACCCGGCCGGCCCTGCTGCACGAGACGGACGACGCCGACTACGACACGGTGCTCGACGTGAACGCCCGTGGCGTCTGGCTCTGCATGAAGCACGAGATCCGGGCCATGCTCGAGAGCGGCACGGGCGGCGCGATCGTCAACAACAGCAGCATCGCCGGGGTCCGCGCCACGTCGGCGGGCGCGCCGTACGTGGCCGCCAAGCACGCCGTGCTCGGTCTGACCAAGTCGGCCGCGGCGCAGTACGCGCCGCACGGCATCCGGGTGAACGCGCTCGCCACCGGACTGACCCGGTCGGAGATGTCGGAAGGCGTCTTCGCCCGTGACCCGGCGGCGGAGGAACGGATGCGCCGGCGCAACCCGCAGGGCAGGGTGGCCGACCCGGAGGAGGTGGCGCAGGCCGCCGCGTGGCTGTGCAGCGACCAGGCCAGCTTCGTCACGGGTGCCACCATGGCGGTGGACGGGGGTGCCGGGGCCTGGTGAGCCCGGGCGTCCGGGCCGGCGGCAGCCGGCTCGACGGCGCCCGGCTCGGCGGATTGGGTAAAGTACCAGACATCTGGTTTCTTTTGTCTCCCGGGGTGCTCGCGCTCCGGGATCAGACATCCGCGTCAGCTCAGAGGGGGTGGCGTGGCGCGGACGAGAGGACGAACACATGGCACGGCAGTTGCGCGCGATCCGAACCCGTGGCGCGATCCTGGACGCGGCGGCGGAGGTCTTCGCGCAGCACGGCTACCACGGTGCCAGCATCGCGCAGATCCTCGAGAAGGCCCAGGTCACCCGGGGCGCCCTGTACTTCCACTTCTCCTCCAAGGAGCAGCTGGTCCAGGGCATCTTCGAGCAGCAGGTGACGGAGCAGGGTTATCCGCCGCGGACGTACAAGCTCCAGGAGCTGGTCGACGAGGCGATGGCGCTGGCCTGCCGGCTGCCGGAGGAGATGATGCTGCGGGCCGGCGCCAAGCTGGCCATGGAGCCGCAGCTCCAGGAACTGACGGACGGCGGCCCCTGGGAGGCGTGGGCCCTGCGGTTCGCCTCCATGGTGGACGCCGCCAAGCAGCACGGCGAGGTCTACCCGCACGTGCAGCCCGAGGACCTGGGCCGCTTCCTGGTCAGCGCCTGGATCGGCGCGCAGGTGGTGTCGGAGGTGACGTCCGGGTGGCAGGACCTGGAGCAGCGCATCTCGTCCATCTTCGCCTACACGCTGCCCAGCGTCGCGATGCCGGCGGTCTTCGCGCAGCTCGACTTCGGGCCGGACCGCGGGAGCCGGGTGCTGGAGGAGATGGAGACGGCCCGCCGCGCGACGCTGGTGGCGGAATCGGCGAGCTGAGCCCGCTCGCGCGCCACGGCACGCCCCGGTCTCGCCGATCAGGCGGACCAATACCCCGTAGCGGGACGGATATCAAGTCCCGTCAGGCGGTCCGGCAGGCGATCGCGCCGCTGTGGCCGAAGAGTGTCGGTCGTCACATCTGTGAAGCGATCGGTAAAAGCGCAGGTCAAAAGGGCAGGTAGGCGTCGTATCCAGGACTTCGTGGCCGGTTGTTTAACTGTGAACATTGGCTTGTAAACCGGACCTCCGGTTTGTACGGTGACCGGAGGCTTGCGCTTCTGCGCGCCCGTCAGTGGAGATCCATCTGATGCGGGGGGTTGTCATGTGGTTCCGGATGCTTGGTCCCTTGGAGGTCGTCTCGGACGGCCGTGTCATCGACCTGGGAGGCAGCAAGCAGCGTGCGACGCTCGGGTTCCTGCTCTTGCGGCCCGGTGAAGTCGTACCCGTCAGCGGACTGTTGACCGCGCTGTGGAGCGCGGGGGAGACCCCGGCGACGGCGCGCAAGATCCTCCAGAACGCCGTCTGGGGCCTGCGCGGAAAGCTGTCGTCCGACGACGGCATGCGGGCCGGCGTGACCCTGCGCACCCAGTCCCCCGGCTACCTCCTGGAAGTCGACCCGGAACACATCGATCTGCACCGGTTCCGCCGGCTGGCGGACGAGGGCCGGGCCCTGCTCGCGGCGGGCCGGCGCGAGGAGGCGGCCCGGCGGCTGCGCGAGGGCCTCCGGCTGTGGCGCGGCGCCGCCCTCGCCGACCTGGTCGAACTCGGCTTTGACTGGCCGGAGTTGACGGCCCTCCAGCGCGCCCGGCTGGAGGTGCTGGAGGACTACTTCGAGGCCGAACTGGAGTGCGGCCGGCACTCGGCGGTGCTCGCCGAGATCGAGGCCGTCGTCGAGAGCGAGCCGCTGCGCGAACGCGCCTGCGGCCAGCTGATGCGCGCCATGTACCGCTGCGGCCGGCAGGCCGACGCACTCGGTGTCTACCAGCGGCTGCGCGGGTCGCTGGTGGAGCGCCTCGGCCTGGAACCGGGCCCCGACCTCCAGTCGCTCCAGCGGGCCGTCCTCATCCACGACCCGGTGCTCGGTCTCACCCCGTCCGCCCCGCCCGTCGCACTGACCGCGCGGCCGGCGACGACCGCCCGGCAGACGGCGGCGGTACGGCAGACGCCGGCGACCGCACCGCAGAGGCCGGCCGCACCACAGATCCCGGCGACCGCGCCGCGGACACCGGCCGGACGGCAGGCCCCGGCGACGGCACGGCAGGCTCCGGCGACCGAACGCCGGGTGCCGGCCGCGCCGCAGGCGACGGTGACGTCGGCCGATCGTCATGAAGCGGCCATTCCGGCCCCCGAAACCGACCGGTCGTCCACCCCGAACCGCGGAACCGAGCGGTGGTCGAGCCCGGGTTCCAACGCCGCCCGCGTCCCCGCCCGGTGCCCCGCGCACCAGCCCGCGACGCCCCCGGCCCGGCGGCCCGCGCAGCCTACGGCGCACCGGCCCGCGCAGCCGTCGACGCGGCGGCCCGGCCGGCAGGAGGTCAGCGCGCTGCTGGTGCGGGTCGGCGTCGCGGTGCGCCCGGGACGGCCCGACGACACGGACACCGTGTTCGACCGGATCAGCGGCAGCGTCCGGCGGGAGATCGAGAGCCGGGGCGGTACCGTCGTCGCCACACTGGGCACCGACACTCTCGGCGTCTTCCCGGCCCGGCCGGGCGGGGAGGACCACGCCCGGCGTGCCGTGGCCGCCGCCACCGCCCTGCGGGCCGCCCGCGCGCGGGAGGGCGCCGGCGCGGAGGTGACGGTCAAGGCCGCGATCGTGACCGGCGAGGCGCTGCCGCGGCACCGTGCCGAGGACGGCGCCTCCCCGGTGCCCGGCGGCGCGCTGCTCCAGGCGGCCCAGGCGATGCTGCCGCTCGTGCCGGACGGCCGGATCGAGGTCTGCGCGGCGACCCGGGAGGCGACCGGACCCGCCTGCTCCTACCGCCCGGCCCCCGGCGACCCGGCCCGCTGGCAACTGCGGCACACCGCCGCGGACACCGACCCGGCCGGCCGCGTCCGCTCTGGCACGAAGAACGCGTACGAAGGCGAACTGGAGCTGCTGGCCACCCTGTTGGAACACACCACGCGCTGGCACCGGCAGCACCGGGTGTTCGTGCTCGGCAGGTCGGATGCGGCGCGGGCGCGTCTCCTCGCGGAGTTCGCCCGGATCGCCGGGCAGCGCCCGCACGACTGCCTGGTGCTGCGCCGGCCCGGACCGGGCACGGAGGGCGACGGCCGGTTCGCACCGCACCGGGCGATCGTCGCCGCGTACTGCGGTGTGACGGCGCAGGACACGCCCGCCGTGGCCCGCGGCCGGCTGGAGACGGCCCTGCACGGGATGACCGGGGACCAGGACCGGGCCGACCGGATCGCCGGCCGGCTCGGAGCCCTGCTCGACCCGGCCGCACGGGCGGAGGGGGAGAGCGGTGAAGGACCGGCGGGCTGGCGGGAGTTCATCGAGACGGCGAGCGGGTACCGTCCGCTCGTCCTGGTCACCGACCGGCTCCACCGGGCCGACGACGCCGTCTGCGACCTCCTCCAGTCGCCGGCCGGCCTGGCCCGCGGGCTGCCCGTCCTGGTGGTCGCCGGCGCCGAACCGGCCTTGCTGAGCCGGCGCCCCGGCCTCGCCGTCGACCGGCACGGCACCACCGTGATCCGCATGGACACCCGGCCGGACCCGGTGGCCGGCCGGCTGCTCGACGGCACCGGGCTGCTGCGCCTGCCGGCGCTCACCGGCGTCGCCGGCCCCGCCCCGGAGGGGTACGCCGGCGCGGTGGGCGAGGCCGCACCGGCCCCGGTGCGCCGCCGCGACGTCGCCTGACCGGCCGCGTTCCGGAGACCGTCCGGCACGGCGCGGGCGTCGTACCGGCCGCCTCCGCCGGAGGAGCGTCGTGGGAGTGCCGAGGGAGCGTCGGGAAAGAGGGCGTGGCCGGGCGGCGGGCGGGGCGGTGATCGGCCGGCGCCCGGACACCGCGGCGCCGTGCCATGACCGCGCGGGTCACGGCACGGCGGCCGGTGGAGGTCCGGCTCGGTGGCCCGGCGGGCGTCAGGCCCAGGGGGAGGAGACGACCCAGCTCGTGTCGTCGGACCAGGCGGTGGCGTTGTCCCACTCGGCGGAGCCGCCGTCGCTCGCGACGTAGGCGGCGTGGGTGTAGTGGCGCACGAAGTCAGCGGGATAGTTGGCGGAGCGGAGCGAGACGCCCTGCCCGTTGTGGCCGGCCTGGGGGCAGAAGGTGGCGTCCAGCCTGGCCAGGTCGCTGTTGGCGGGGGTGTCGACGCGCAGCCGGAAGTCGTAGTGGCGCAGGTACTGGCCCGGTTTGTCGGCGGACTCGAAGGAGACGCAGGAGGCGTCGCCCAGGCCCGTGCGGACGATCCAGGTGGCCGCGGCCTTGTCGGCGGCCGGACTGGAGGAGGAGACCGCCCCGATGACGGCGTTGTTGTCGGCGCTGTTGTGCCGGAGGTACTCGGTGGTGCAGCAGGGGGTGGTGGCCCGCAACGAGATCCTGGAGCCCACGGCCGGTCCGCCCGCCAGGGGCGCCGTGGTGTACCCGGCCGCGTTGACGTTGGCCTGTACGGCGTTCTCGGTCGCGTCCGAGGGGTAGCCGGACGTCATCGCGCCCTCGTAGAAGGTGCCGGCGGAGCTGTTGCTGTTGTCGCCGCCGATGCCGAGGATGATGGCGCCCTCCTTCTTCATCGGGTGGTAGCCCGTGGCGTTGGGCCGCGCCCCGTTGTAGAAGGTGGACAGCCCGCCGGACTGGGCGTTGCCGGCCCGGATCGACCAGTGGTTCGACTCGCCCTTGACGACGGCGGTGAGGAACCGGTGGCTGACGCTGGGGTTGCCCGCGTTGTAGCCGCGGTTGACTCCGGAGAACAGCCCGTTCTCCAGGTCGGCCATGACCCAGGGGCCGTTGCCGGTGCCGTAACCCCAGGCCTTGCTGTTGCCGAAGTAGATGGTCTCCATGGTGCCGTTGCCGTTGTCCCGGCTGTTGGTCTCGGCGTTGCCGTAGTCGAAGCAGCAGCCTCCGTTGTAGTGGCTGCCGTCGAGGATGGCGTACATGCCTTCCGGCTGGTCCCCGGTGGCGATGCCGTTGGTGGTGTTGTCGCGGTATCCGGTGCCGGGTGCGACGAAGATGCCGTACGCCTTGTGGCCGCCCACGGTGACCGGTGCGGCGGAGGCCTCGGCGAGGTTGTCGTACCCGCCCGCGGCCGGGCCCTGGAACCCTCCGGGCGGTGCCTGGGTGAGGTGGTTGCCGCGGCCGGACTGGTCGTAGACGACGGTGATGAGGCAGCTCGTGCCCGCGCAGAAGGAGTCCTGCGCGGCGGCGTCGGCGTAGCCGCCCGCGCCGAGCGCGCCGATGTCCCGGGTGGCGCCGTCCGAGGCGCGTTTGACCTGGTAGAGGCGGCCGCTGTAGGCGGAGTACAGGGCGCGGGTGGTGCTGTGCGCGGCCACGCAGGGCGTGCCGCCGGCGGCGTACAGGTCGCAGGGCAGCGAGCCGGCGGCCGCGGTGGCGCCGCCGGCGGCGGCCCGGCCGCCGAGCAGGGCCGTGGCCATGGTCAGTACGAGGGCCAGCAGAAGCAGGGGCCTGGCCCGCCGTGGGCGGGCCGATGTCACGGACATGGGGGGTCTCCGGTCTCCTGGGAAGGTCGGTCGGGTCATGCGCATGACAATTGCGAGGGCGATCGGTTCGCTATTTCGAACATTGGTCGCAGTCGCGGACAGGGATTGATAATAGGAAGCACCTGGAGGGTGTCAACACATCGCGCAGGATCGTCGTGGAGCCGCTCCGCCGCGCGTGGGTCGGTACCCGGCGCGGCGGCGTCCGGCTACGCCCGGGTGCCGGTCCCGGTGCTCACGCGTCCGTCCCGTCGGCGTCGCTGCCGACCTCGCCGGAGAAGCAGTAGGCGGGCAGCGGGGGGAAGCCGTTGAAGCCCACGGAGGAGTACGGCACGGTGTAGGCGCCCGCGGCGAGGAAGTCGACATGGTCGCCGGGGCGCAGATCGAGCGGCAGGTCGGCCGGCGTGTTCTCGTAGAGCACGTCCGCGCTGTCGCAGGTGGGCCCGGCCAGGACGGCGGGCGCGGTGCCGGGGGCGACCGGGGCGCCGTCCCGGGTCACGGTCAGCGGGAAGCGGATGGCCTCGCCCTCGGTCTCGGCGAGCCCGCCGAAGCGGCCGGCGTCGACATAGGCCCAGCGCCTGCGCACCGGCTCGGTGCGCTCGGTGACGAGGACGACCTCCGAGCGGACCAGACCCGCGTCCGCGGGCAGGTACCGGCCCGGTTCGATGACCGTGCGCGGCGGGCTCGGGAAGTGGTGGCCGATCGCGTCCGTGATCGCCTTGCCGTACGTCTCCAGGGCCGGCACGGCGGCGTCGTAGCCGGCGGGCAGCCCGCCGCCGAGATTGAGCAGCCCCAACTCGATCCCGTCCTCGGCGAGTCCGGCGAAGAGCCGGGCCGCGTGGCCGATCCCCTCGTCCCAGCTCGCCGGGTTGCGCTGCTGCGATCCCACGTGGAACGTGCAGCCGTAGGGGTTCAGGCCCAGGTCGCGGGCGCGGCGCAGCAGGACGCGGGCGTCGTCGGCGGAGCAGCCGAACTTGCGGCTGATCGGCCACTGGGCACCGGTGGTGACCACGGTGACCCGGCACATCACGTCGGCCCCCGGCGCGGCGGCGGCCAGCTTCTCCAACTCCTCGGCGGAGTCGAAGGCGAACAGGGGCACCCCGAGCCGGTGCGCGTAGGCGATGTCGGCCCGCTTCTTGACGGTGTTGCCGTAACTGATCCGCTCGGGGGCCGCCCCGGCCGCCAGGCAGCGGTCTATCTCGCCGGGACTGGCCACGTCGAACCCGCAGCCCGCGTCGGCCAGCAGGCGCAGCAGCTCCGGTTCGGCGTTGGCCTTCACCGCGTAGTACACCTCGGCGTCCGGGAGGGCCGCGCGCAGCCGCCGCAGCTGTTCGGCCACGGCGTCGAGGTCGAGCAGGAGGCAGGGGGTGGGCAGCGCGTGGCGGCGGAAATACGCGTCATGCCGGGCGTAGGCGGGTTCGGGATACCGTCCGGTCATCTGTATGTCTCCTCGGGATCAGGGAGCGCCGCGGCGCCGGGCGGGGATTTCGTGGCGGCCGCGTCGTCCGATGCGTAGGGGAAGAGAGCTATTCCGGCGACGATGAGCGCGCCGCCGGTCAATTTGAGGACAGAGAGGTCCTCGCCGAGCCAGAGAACGGCGACCGCGACTCCGAAGAGCGGGATCAGATTGAGCGCCATTCCGGCGACACCGACCGGTACCTGGGGAATGGCGTAGTTGTAGGCGAGATAGGCGAGGGCGAAACCGACCAGGCCGATGGCCGCCGCCGCCCCGACATGGGACAGTTCCGCCGCGCCGGGAATCGGTTCCGCACCGGTGCCCCAGACCACGGCGATGACGGGAATGCCGAAGAGGAATCCGAACCCGAATTGGTAGGCCGTGAGTTCCAGCGCGGAGGCGCCGGCCGCCAGGCGGCTGACCACGATGACGGAGGCGGAGGCGCCCAGGGAGCCGAGCAGGACCAGGCCGTTGCCGATGCCGACATCCACGCTGAAGTGCGCCCCGGTGAGCAGGGCGGCGCCGACCGTCCCGACCAGGACGCCCGCGACACTGCGTCGGCTGACCGCCTCCTTGATGAAGACCACGCCCATGACCAGCACCATCGCGGACTGCAGTCCGTCGAGCAGCGCCGCGTCGGCCGCGCCCGTGCGCTGGAGTCCGAGATCGAGCGCGCCGTAGGCGACGACGGGTTCCAGCAGGCCGAGGAAGGCGAAGTGGCGCAAGGGGACGGTGCGGCGCGGGCGTACCCACAGCATCGCCGCCCACAGCACGGCGGCGGCGACACCGACCTCGATGAAGAACGTGGTGAACGCGCCTATTCCGTCCACGGCGTATTTGGCGACGGCGGTGGCGACACCCCAGCTGCCGGCTGCGACTATCAGGGCGCCGTACGGTCGCAGACGATTCACTCCGGCTCCCAGGGCGGCTTCGCGAATGGATGGCGGACTTCCGCCGGCGGCATTCCGGCACGGGAATCCCGCCGACGGTCCAGGCATGTCCTTGCGAGGGGCACGGTTACCCCGTTGGTCGCGGCGAGGCGAGGTGGTGGTCGGCCTCGCCGAGTCGGTCATATGGTCATCATGGCGACGAGCCAAGTGTCAACAGATTCCGGCCAATTGAAGTGATCTCGCGGACGGATGAGCCGGAACTCGCTGTCGCCGCTGCGGATTTCGTCGCGCCGCCGATCCGGGTGCCGGGCCCGCGAGGAAGGCTGCCGGTGGCCGCCGCCCCGGCGCCGGACACGGAATCCGTGGCGGGGCGCCCGGACCGGGAACGCGGGTCGGCGGACCCGGTCGCCCGGCACACGGCCGGGGATCGGCGGACCAGGCCGCCCGGCGCACGTCGGCGGACCGGCGGGCCCGGTCGTCCGGCACACGGCCGCGGACCGGTGGACCCGGTCGCCCGGTGCACGGCCGTAGAGCCCAGCGCACGGCCGTAGAGAAGCGCTCCCGGGCGGCCTCGCACCGGTCGGAGGAGGACGAGGGCCGTGTACGCCGAACGTGTCCGCTTCTCGCCGGTCCGCGGTAAATGCCTGGACCGGGTGACGCCGTGGACGGGAGACTTCCGACTTCCGAACCTCCGGGAGCATGATGGGGACGACAGACACACGAGAGTCGGCACCGGGCAGGAGCGCGGTCCTGCTGGCACTGCGCCACTACGGCGGGGAACTGCTACGGCTGCGCAAGCCGGTCCTGCCCGCGCTGCTCTTGCCGGCCGTGGGCAACATCGGCATCCGCTACATCGCCCCGCTGCTGATCGCCAAACTGGCCGGGCAGGCCGCCGGCGACCACGGTCTCACCCTCGCCTCGGCGCTGCCGTACGTGCTGGGTTTCGGCGGGACGCTGCTGCTCGCCGAGGCCGTGTGGCGGGTCGGGCAGCACTGCCTGAACCGCCTGGGCGCCTTCGGTATGGAACACCTGTACGTGAGCGGCATGGACGCGCTCCTGGCCAGGGACGCGGCGTTCTTCCACGACAACTTCGCCGGCTCCCTGACCAAACGCGTGCTCAGCTACGGCAAGCGCTTCGAGGACTTCGTCGACACGGTGACGTACCGGATCGTGGGCAGTCTCGTCCCGCTGGCGTTCGGTGCCGTGGTGCTGTGGAGCTACGCACCGATGCTCGTCGCCGGCCTCTTCGTGATGATCGCGCTGACCGTGGCGGCCGTGACGCCTCTGGTCCGGCGCCGGCAGCGGCTCGTCAACGCCCGGGAGGCGGCGGTCGCCCGGGTCTCCGGTCATGTCGCCGACAGCCTCACGAACATGGAGACCATCCGGGCGTTCGCGGCGGAGCGGCGGGAGGCCGGCGAACACCGCAGCCGGGTCGCGGAGTCCCGCCGCCTGACGCTGCGGTCGTGGGACTACGGCAATCTGCGCGTCGACGCCCTGGTCGCCCCGATGTCCGTGCTGACCAGCGTGCTCGGCCTGGTGGTCGCCGTCGCCTTCGGCGGCCCGGGCCAGGGGGTCGAGGAGATCGTCGTCAGCTTCACGTACTACTCGAACGCCACCCAGATCATGTTCGAGTTCAACCAGATCTACCGGCGCCTGGAAAGCTCGATGACCGAGGCCGCCCAGTTCACGGAGCTGCTGCTGGACCCGCCCACCGTCCTCGATCCGGCGGTACCCGAACCGCTCGCGCCGCGGGACACGGGCATCCGCTTCGAGGCGGTGACCTTCGCCCACGCGGGTGCGAAGCCGATCTTCCGGGGACTCGACCTGGACGTGCCCGCAGGCGCGCGGGTCGGCCTGGTCGGCAGGTCCGGCGGCGGCAAGACCACGCTGACCCGGCTCCTGCTGCGGATGTCGGACATCGACGCCGGACGCATCCTGATCGGCGGCCAGGACATCAGCCGGCTGCGCCAGGCCGATCTGCGCTCACTGCTCGCCTACGTCCCGCAGGACCCCGCCATGTTCCACCGCAGCCTGCGGGACAACATCGCCTTCGCCCGGCCCGGCGCCACCGACGAGGAGATCCACGCGGCGGCCGCGGCGGCGCACGTCACGGAGTTCGCCGGGCGGCTCCCCGACGGCTTCGCCACCCTGGTGGGGGAGCGGGGCGTCAAGCTCTCGGGCGGCCAGCGCCAGCGCGTCGCCCTCGCCCGGGCCATCCTGCGCGACGCCCCCATTCTGCTGCTCGACGAGGCGACCAGCGCGCTGGACTCGGAGAGCGAACTCCTCGTCCAGGACGCCCTGTGGCGGCTGATGGACGGGCGTACGGCCCTCGTGGTCGCCCACCGCCTGAGCACCGTCGCCGGCATGGACCGACTCGTCGTCCTCGACCGCGGCAGCGTCGTCGAGCAGGGCACCCACGGCGAGCTGATCGCGGCGGACGGCGCCTACGCCCGGCTGTGGCGGCACCAGTCGGGCGGCTTCCTCGGTGAGAGCGCCGAGCCGGCCCCGGGGCGCCCGGTCCCGCGCACCGGTCCCGGCGCGCTGCCCGACCCGGCCGGTCCGGCAGCGGACGGTGACCGGGGCACACCGTCGCCCGCCCGCACGAGCACCGGGACCACGTGACCGGGCCGGCTCCCGGACCTCCTCGTCCCGCGGGTGGCGGCACCCCGGTACGTCCGTCACCTGCGGCACACCGCGCAGCAGCAGCGGTCCTGCCCGTCGTCCCGCGCGGGGGCGGGGCCCCGTCGAGGGGTGTACCGGCAGTACATCCCTCCGGCCGCGTGGGCGACGTACCGTCGAAGGCGTGGACAACCAAGCAGAGGTCCGCGAGTTCCTCACCTCGCGGCGAGCCAAGATCACCCCCGAGCAGGCGGGCCTGCCCTCCGGCAGCCGCCGGCGCGTACCCGGCCTGCGCAGGAGCGAGGTCGCCGCGCTCGCCGACATGAGCGTGGAGTACTACGCCAAGCTGGAGCGCGGCAACCTCGCCGGCGTCTCCCCGGCCGTCCTGGAAGCGGTCGCCCGCGCCCTGCGGCTCGACGACGCCGAGCGGGCCCACCTCCTCCACCTGGCCCGGGCGGCCGACGGCTCCGACGCCCTCACCCGCCCCCGGCGGCGCACCACCCGGCAGTGGACCCCGCACCGCAGCCTCCAGTGGACCCTGGACGCCGTCACCGCAGGCCCGGCCTTCGTCCGCAACGGCCGCATGGACCTGCTCGCCGTCAACCAGCTCGCCCGCGCCTTCTACGCCGACGTGTACGCCACCTCCGCCAATCAGGCGAACCTCGCCCGCTTCCACTTCCTGGACCCCGCCGCCCGCCGTTTCTACCCCGACTGGGAGCAGGCCGCCGACATCACCGTGGCCATCCTGCGCACCGAGGCCGGCCGCAACCCCCACGACAAGGACCTGCACGACCTCGTCGGCGAGCTGTCCACCCGCAGCGACGCGTTCCGCACCCGCTGGGGCGCCCACAACGTCCGCCACCACGGCACCGGCACCAAACGCTTCCACCACCGGACGGTCGGCGACCTCACCCTTTCCTACGAGGGCCTGGAGATGGCCGCCGAACCCGGCCTCACCCTCACCGTCTACACCGCCGAGCCGGGCTCCCCCTCCGAAGAGGGCCTGCGCCTCCTCGCCTCCTGGGGGGCCACCCAGGAGGCGAGGACGGCCACGGGACAGGCGGCCCGCTGACCCAGCCGGCCCAGCCGGCCCGGCGGCCCGCTGACCCAGCCGGCCCCGGCCCTCCACGCCGGCGGACCGGGAAGCCCGCGTCAGGCCCGGGTCAGGACCGGCTCCACTTCTGGCTCGCCCGGCCGTCGCAGGCCCACAGCACCAGCGGGGTCCCGTCGGCGGTCGCCGCGCCCTTGGTGTCGAGGCACAGCCCGGAGTGGACGTTGCGGACGGACCCGTCGGAGCCGACGGTCCACTTCTGGTTGTCCTGACCGTTGCAGGGCCAGGTGACGACCCGGGTGCCGCTGGCGGTGCCCTGGTCGTAGGCGTCCAGGCACTTGTCGCCGTAGACGCGGATCTCGCCGCCCGCCCAGGTGGTCCACAGCTGGTTGGCGGCCGTGTGGCAGTCCCAGAGCAGGACGGTGGCGCCGGCGGCGGTGGAGGCGTTGTCCACGTCCGCGCAGCGGCCGGACGCGCCGCCCCGCAGCCGCGAGGTGGAGGCGGCCACAGGGGTGCCACCGGTCACCCGGAACACGGCCACGCCGTGGGCGGGGACACTCGCCGAGATCTGCCCGGACGTGCTCGACGTGCCGCCGGTCCACAGGTCGGTGAGGCCGAACGGCCCGCCCGACAGGCCGACTTGGGCGGCCGACGTGGTGACCGTCGCCGTGGCGTCGCCCCGGTTGAACAGGCCCACCGCGACCGAGCCGTCGGACAGCGGTTTGGCGAACACCTCGGTGGCGCCGTCGTCGCGCACCCGGCGACCGCCCGCGCCCAGCGCGTCCTGGTCCACCGCCAGCAGCCGGGGGTTGCGCAGGATCGCGCTCACGTCGGCGGACATGGTGCGGATGTCGTTGCCGGCCATGAGCGGGGCGCCCAGCAGGGCCCACAGGGCGAAGTGCGAGCGGGACTCGGTGAGCGTCAGGCCGGGGCGGCCGACGACCAGCATGTCGGGGTCGTTGAAGTGTCCCGGGCCGGACTGCGCCGCCAGCGGCGCGGTGACGTCCAGGACGTTGCCGACGCCCATCGGATAGCTGTTGGTGTTGCCGTTCTGCCAGATGTCCAGCAGGTCCTCGGTCGTCCGCCAGAGGTCGGCCACCTCCCCCCAGTTGTAGGCGGCACCGGTGATGGCGTGCAGGCTGTTGGGGTTGATGCTGTAGACGATCGGCCGCCCGGTGGCGCGCAGCGCGTCGCGCATCAGCGTGAACCGCGCGACCTGCTCGTCACGGGTGCCGCTGGAGGAACACCAGTCGTACTTGAGGTAGTCGACGCCCCACGAGGCGAACGCCGCGGCGTCCTGGGCCTCGTGCCCCTTGCTGCCCGTGGAGCCCGGGTAGCCGCCCGTGGCCTGTGCGCAGGTGCGCTCGCCCGGCACCTCGTAGATGCCGAACTTCAGGCCCTTGCCGTGGATGTAGTCCCCGAGCGCCTTCATCCCGCTCGGGAACTTGGTGGGGTTCGCCCGGAGGTTGCCCTGCGCGTCGCGCTGCGGGTCGAACCAGCAGTCGTCGACCACCACGTACCGGTAGCCGGCGTCGCGCATGCCGGAGGACACCATCGCGTCGGCGGCCTGGCGGACCTGGGTCTCGGTGACCCCGCACCCGAAGCTGTTCCAGCTGTTCCACCCGAGCGGCGGGGTGAGTGCCGGACTGCCCGGCGCCGCCGAGGCGGTGGAGTGGGAGGAGGCCGTCAGGGACGCGGTGACCGTCAGCACGGCGGTCGCGAGGAGACGGAGCAGTCGTCCGCCGGATCGTCTGGGCACCAAGGGCTCCTTTACCCGGGGAATCACCTGGAAGCAGTGTCCGAAATTTCGGACGCCATTCGGAAAGTAGGTGCCACGGATACTAGAGAGGCGATGGATCCTGTCAACACCCTGCGGTGCGGCGGCTTCGTTCGCTGCCGGATCCCTCGAGCCGACCTGCGCGAATCCCTCGAATGTTTCGGCGAGGTCGGCGAATCATGCGAGAAGTATTGACGCCGTTCAACGGTTCCCTACCATCGAACCTGCTCGTCACCCCGACCAATGTTCGAGATGACGAACGTCTCAGCCGCACCACGACCGCTCACTCCAGGATGACGAGGTCCCCATGCGCAGACGAAGTTTCCGTCGCGGACACCTGT
This sequence comes from Streptomyces sp. NPDC017095, assembly GCF_044332325.1. NCBI lineage: Bacteria > Bacillati > Actinomycetota > Actinomycetes > Kitasatosporales > Streptomycetaceae > Streptomyces > Streptomyces sp. NPDC017095. The sequence goes on along the minus strand of NZ_JBIROU010000005.1, from coordinate 215,725 downwards.
CCACGGTGCTCGCCGCGGCGGTCGCGGCCCTGGTCGCGTTGGCGGCGATGCTCGTCGCCGGCCCGGCCCAGGCGGCCACCGCCGGCGCCTTGCGCGGTGCCGGCTCCGGCCGGTGTCTCGACGCGGCGAACTCCAGCCAGGCCGACGGCACGGCCCTGCAGATCTGGGACTGCTCGGGCGGGACCAACCAGCAGTGGACGCTGACGGACGCCAACCAGCTCACCGTGTACGGCAACAAGTGCCTCGACGTGCCCGGCCACGCCACCACGGCCGGGACCCGGGTGCAGATCTGGACCTGTAGCGGCGCCGCGAACCAGCAGTGGCGGGTGAACTCCGACGGCACGATCGTCGGCGTGGAGTCCGGACTCTGCCTGGACGTCACGGGTTCCGGTACGGCCAACGGCACGGCGGTGGAGATCTGGACGTGCAACGGCGGCAGCAACCAGAAGTGGTCCGGCCTGTCCGGGACCACCCCGCCCACGGGCGACACGTGCGCCCTTCCGTCCACGTACCGGTGGTCGTCGACGGGCGTGCTGGCGCAGCCGGCGAACGGATGGGCCGCGCTGAAGGACTTCACCAGCGTGGTCTACAACGGCAAGCACCTGGTCTACGGGTCGAACGTGTCCGGCTCGTCGTACGGCTCGATGGCCTTCGCGCCCTTCACGAACTGGTCCGACATGGCGTCGGCGGGACAGACCGGGATGAGCCAGGCGGCGGTGGCGCCCACGCTGTTCTACTTCGCGCCCAAGAACATCTGGGTGCTGGCGTACCAGTGGGGCCAGTGGCCCTTCGTCTACCGCACGTCGAGCGACCCCACCAACCCCAACGGCTGGTCCGCGCCGCAGCCGCTGTTCACCGGCAGCATCTCCGGTTCCGGCACCGGCCCGATCGACCAGACCCTGATCGCCGACGGCCAGAACATGTACCTGTTCTTCGCCGGTGACAACGGCAAGATCTACCGCGCGAGCATGCCGATCGGGAACTTCCCGGGCAACTTCGGCTCGTCGTACACGACGGTCATGAGCGACACGACGAACAACCTGTTCGAGGCGGTGCAGGTCTACAAGGTCAAGGACCAGAACCAGTACCTCATGATCGTGGAGGCGATGGGGGCCAACGGGCGCTACTTCCGCTCCTTCACGGCCTCCAGCCTGAGCGGTTCGTGGACCCCACAGGCCGCCAGCGAGAGCAGCCCCTTCGCGGGCAAGGCCAACAGCGGTGCCTCCTGGACCAACGACATCAGCCACGGTGACCTGGTCCGCACCAACCCCGACCAGACCATGACCATCGACCCCTGCAACCTGCAGTTCCTCTACCAGGGCAAGTCCCCCAGCGCGAGCGGCCCCTACGACCAGCTCCCGTGGCGGCCGGGCGTGCTCACCCTGCAGCGCTGACCCGTCCGCCGGGAACCTCCCCGTGAGCGGCCCCCGTTCCGGGCCGCTCCGCGCGGAGGACGGCAGCTCCCGACACGACGGAACCCCGGCCGGGGAACATCCCCGGCCGGGGTTCCGTCGTGTCAGGAGTCGCCCGCCGTACCCGGGGCGCCCGGCCCGCCCTGCGCGGTCCCGGACCCGGGAGGCGGCCACGGGTGGCTCAGCCGCTGACGAAGCGCTCGACGGCCTGGAGGGTGGGTACGTCGGCCAGGAAGCCGAGGTGGGTCTGGCACGGGACCAGGTGGTTGGCGGCACCGGCGAGCGGCGTGCTGGTGTAGGGGAGGATGACGCCGTCGCACGGCGAGTACCAGGTGGCGTACTGGGTGTCCCCCGGGGTCTCGTCGCCCGCGTTGAGCGTGGCCAGGAAGGCGGAGCCGGGGAACATCTCGACGCAGGACAGGTTCACCAGACAGGCGCCGGCCGCGGTGGTGCCGTGGTTGGCGCCCGCGATGGAGGCCAGGTGACGTACGTAGGGCTGGCCACCGAGTTTCTTGATGTACCAGTCGCTCACTATCCCGCCCATGGAGTGGTTCACGATGTCGACCTGCCGGGCGCCGGTGGTGGCCAGCACCCCCCGTACGTACGCGGCCAGGCCGGCGGCGCTGACGGCGTTGGACTGCGACCAGTTGTAGTCGTAGGTGAACAGATCGCCGCTGGAGTAGCCGTCGGCCCTGAACACGGCTTCCGCGGTGACCCAGTTGGTGGCGTTGCCGGTGAAGCCGTGGACGAAGACCACGGGGGTGCGGCCGCCGGCCGCGGCCCCGGCGGTCCCCGACATGCCGAACGCGGCAAGCGCCACGGCCGCGAGTACGGCGAGCAGGATGCTGTGCAGACGTCGCACGGGTGACTCCCTTCTCCGTGTCCCCGGACGAGGGGGACGATCGGGAAGGAGTGTGCGCGGGCCCGGCCGGGCGCGGACCGGTGGAACCACCAGTCGTCCACGGGACGCGCGCACGGGGCACGGAGCCGTCACGAGGGGCGGCACGAGTACGGCAACTCCCGTGCGTGACAGGTCCCTTCCGTTTCAACGAACCGCGCCCCACACTGCGGTCATGGACAGCGACAGTGACGCGGTCGCCCGCACACCCAGTCCCCTGTACGGGCGTGCCGAGGAGCGACGGACGCTGTGCGGCGCGGTCGAGGGGCTGCGGTCCGGGCGCGGCGCCGCCGTGCTGGTCACGGGCGGACCCGGCAGCGGGCGGTCCGCGCTCCTCGCCGCCGCCGCGCGTGCGGCGACCGGATGCACCGTGCACCACGTCGCAGGCGTCGAGAGCGAGGCCGGGGTGGAGGGGGCGTGGTGCCAGCGTCTGCTGCTGCGGCTGACCGAGGACCTGCCGGCACCGTCCGGGCATGACACGGAGGTCCTGGCCGCCGTCAGGGCGGGCCGGTGCCCGCCGGAGGCGGTTCTCGTGGTCGCCTCGTCGCTGCGCGGGGTGCTGGAAGCCCGCTGCGCCGGGAAGCCGCTGCTGCTGTGCGTGGACGACGCGCAGTGGCTGGACCACGTCTCCCTGTCCGTTCTGGGGCTGCTGGCCCGCCGTTCCGGGAACCTGCCGGCCGGTCTCCTGCTGACCGTGGTCACCGGGCACCCGGCCCGCGCGGCTCTGGACGGGATCGACACGGTGGCCCTGCCGCCGCTGGACGAGACGGCGGCCCGCCGGCTGCTGGCGGACGCGGTGCCCCCGGACCGGACCGCCGGCCTGTGCCCGGCGGCCGAGGCCGAGGTGCTCGCCCTCGCGGCCGGCAACCCGCTGGCACTGACCGAGCTGGCGGCCGCTGCCTGCGCCGGCCACCCCGGCGGCCCCCTCACCCTGCCGCCGGGCAGCAGATGGCGGGCGCACCACGGCCGCCGCTACCGCCGACTGCCCGCGGGAGCCCGGGCGGTGGTCGCCACCGTCCTCGTCGGCGGCCCCCTCGGACCGGACGTGTTGCGCACCGCCGTCCGCCGGACCGGACGGGACCCGGGCGCGATCGACACGGCCCTGGCCGGCGAGCTGATCGCGGCGGCCGGCGACGGCACGGTGGCGGTTCCGGGCCGGCTGCTGCGCCGGGTGCTGCGCGCGGAGGTCCCGCTCGCCGAACAGCACGCGGCCCACACGGTCCTGGCCGAGGTGTCCGACGGCGAGGGAACCCGGCTGCGCCGAGCGCTGCACCGGCTGGCCTGCGGCATCGGCCCGGCGGAGCAGGAGGCGGCGGACCTGGAGCGGGCGGCCGGCGACGCCGTCCACCACACGGCCGGGGCGGTGCTGGAGGACGCGGCCGACTTCGCGCCACGGCCGGGGGTGCGGGAACGGTGGCTGACGCTCGCGGCCCGGCACGCCTTCCTGGCCGGCGAGGACACCCGCACCCGGGACCTGCTGCGCCGCGTGCCGCCGCACGGCGTGCCCGAGGGATCGCGTGCGCTGCGCAGCCTGATCGAGGGAGAGCGCCTGCTGCGTGACGGCACGCCCGCCGAGGCGTGCCGGCAACTCGGCGCGGCAGCCGACCTGTTCCTGGACGAGAGCGAGGAATCGGCGGCACGCGCGCTGATGCTCGCCGGGGAAGCCGCCTGCCTCGCCGGTGACTTCGCCGGCTACTTCGCGCTGGCGCGGCGCGCGGCATCGCTGCGGCACGGCGACGGCACCCCCACCACGCGGCTGGTCCTCGACCACTTCGCGGGGATGACCGCCACCTTCGAGGGCCGGCACCGGGAGGCGGGCCGGACGCTGCGGCGGGTGATGCGGCTGGCCGAGGGGATCCCGGACGCCTACTGCGCGCTGTGGGCCGGGCAGGCCGCCTACACCCTGGGCGACGCCGCCCGCGCCCACACCTTCGCCGTGGCCGCGGCCGGCCTGGCCCGCCGCGAGGGCGCCCTCTCCCTGGTGCCCGCCGCGCTCGTCTACCAGGCCCTGGCCGCGCTCCTGACGGACCGCTGCGCGGCCACCGAGGAAGCGGCCCTGGACGGGCTGCGGCTGGCCCGCCGGACGGGACAGCGCAACCTCGCCGTGGACCACTTGGCGGTGCTCGCGCTGGTGTCGGCGCTGCGGGGCGACGGGGACGGCGCGGCGGCCAGGCTGCGGTCCATCGCCCAGCAGGTGTCCACGCGCGGACTGGGCCGCCCGGCCGCGTTCGGCCACTGGGCGTCCGCCTGTGCCGATCTCGCGGACGACCGGCCCTCCGACGCGCTGACCCGGCTCGCCGGCATGACCCATGCCGCGGTGGGCAACCAGCCCAACCTGGTCATCCGCCAGCTCGCCACACCGCACTTCGTGGAGGCCGCCGTACGCTGCGACCGGCGGGCCAAGGCGGCCGGAGCGCTGCGCTCGTACCACGCCTGGGCGGCCAGCGGGACGAGCGCCGCCCGGCTCGCCCTGGCCCACCGCTGCCACGCGCTGCTGGAGTCCGATGACGCGGCGGCCGACGAACTGTTCCGGCAGGCCGCCCGGCTCCACCAGCGGGACGGAGCGGTGCTGGAGCTGGCCAAGACCGAGCTGTTCCACGCCCACCGGCTGCGGCGCGCGCGCAAACCGCGCCCGGCGCGCGAACTCCTGCGGGAGGCGCTGCAGATCTTCCAGCAGTTCGGTGCCGCCTCCTGGGCCCAGCGGGCCACCGCGGAACTCCGCGCCACCGGCGCCCGGCCGCAGACCGCCGCCCGCCCCGGCGACCGCGGGTCCGCGGCGGGCGCGGACCTCACGGCGCAGCAGACGCGAATCTGCGAGCTGGTCGCCCAGGGCGCGACCAACCAGGAGATCGCCGAGGTGATGATGGTCAGCGTCCGCACCGTCGAGTACCACCTCAGGAACGTCTTCACCCGGCTCGGCGTCCGCTCCCGCGTCGAACTGGCCGCGCACTTCCGTTAGTACCCATCCGCTCGGAAGAGGGGCTCCTCTCCGCGTCCGATCAGGCACATGCCCGCCCAGTCGTAGGGTCCCAGCTCGGGATAGGCGTCGCGCAGTTCCCGCTGCGCCTGCCGCAGAGCGGCGCCGGGAGTCCCGCCCCGGGCGACCGAGGCGAGAAGCCCCGCGCCCACCTGCGCGGAGGACCAGCTGTTGATGTGGCCGACACCCGCCACGACGGCCTGTGCCCGGCCGAGCAGCCCGCCCACGGCCAGGCTCAGCGGGTCACGGCCGTAACGGCTGGCCGCCGTCCCGGTCCAGCAGCCGTTGAGGACCAGCAGTCTGGGCAGCCGGAGGGAGGCGAGCAGACCGAGGGTGATCCGCAGCGGGCCGAGCCGGGTCTCCCCGGCGGCCTCGCCCAGACCGCTGAGGTAGAGCAACGCGGCGGAGGTGAGGTCCTCGGCGGGATCGAGCGCCGCCAGTTCCACATGGGACCCGGGCCAGCCGGCGAGTGCCGCGGCCTCCTCGGCATGACCGCTCAGCCGCGGATCCAGCACGCTGACGGCGGGCGCCGCGTCCGCCCCGGGGGCCCCGCCGGTGCCGCCGCCCGCGCGCCCCAGCAGGCCGTGGGTTCGCAGACTGGGGGTGAGGGTCACCTCCGCGACGTCGAGCAGGCAGACGCCGTCCCGGCGGAGCGCGCCGTAGGGAAGCTGCCACAGCCGGAGGTCGGGGCTCAGCAGGAGGGCGAGCGGACGGTCGGCGGTTCCGCTCCACGCGGTGTCGTGGGGGAGCAGGAACCGCCCGAGCAGCTCCCAGGTGTGATCACTGACGCCGTACTCGGGCAGCGGTTCCCCCGCGGCGAGCGTGTCCAGCAGGCCGTCCAGTGCGGCGGGCGCGGACTGCCGGCTGGAGTGCCAGGCGCCGTGCCGTACGCGCGAGGCCACCGAGGACCACCAGCCGTCGGCGCCCTTGCCCACGTGCACGAGGACCACCGCCTCGGCCAGCGCATCCGTCCCGGCCCCGGACGGCAGCCGGCCGGGCAGGGCCGGGGCCCCGGGGCCCAAGGGCGGCCCTTCCTCGCCGGCGCCGGCGAGGGCGGCGCGCACCGCCCGCGCGGTGCGGAACACCTCCCCGGCGCGGCCGGGATCGCCACCGGGGAGCGTCATCGGCAGCGTGGCCAGGGGCTGGTGCGCGTCCGCGGGCGGGTTCTCCAGCACGTGGTCGAGTACGTCGGAGCGGCCGAGTTCGATGATCCGGGCCACGTCCTCGTGACGCCGCGCGGTCCCGTGCACCATGAGGGCTCCGGCGTAGACCTCCTCCCGTTGTTCTTGCAGCGCCCAGCGGTTCTCGGGCAGCGTCAGCCGGTCGCGCTGGAGGTCGGCGCCCGCCAGGGCGGTCCGGCTCACCAGCAGGGCGAGGTCTTCGCCGAGTGCGGCGTCGCCCCGCAGACGCAGCAGGTCGTGCAGGGTGAGCCAGGTGCGGGTGAGGTCGGGGCCGTCGTCGCGGACGGCGATGCCGAGCGAGGCGGTCAGATGGGCGGCGGCACGTCCCATGTCGCCGTCGGACATGATGAGCCGGCGTCCCATGTGGCGGTGCCAGCGTGCCGCCTCCAGGGTGCGCGCGCCGTCGTGGTGCCGGCGCGCCTGTTCCAGGGCCTCGTCCGCCCCCGCGCCGTCGCCCATCGCCTCCGAGACCTCGGCCTGTTCCAGCAGGACCTGGCCGCGCATCCGCTCGCGCCCCGGCTCCGCGCACTCCCGGAGCAGCTCGCGGCAGAGCAGCAGGGCCTCGGGGAAGCGCCGCAGGGTACGCAGCGCCGCGACCCGCGCCAGCCGCACGACCCGCACGTTGACACTCGACCCGCTCTCCCGGAAGCACTCCTCGGCCTCCAGGTACATGGCGAGGGCGGAGTCGTAGTGCCCGACGATGATGTCCGTGCGGGCGTGCACCCGCGCGATCAGCCCCCTGAGGTGCGGTGAGGCGTCCTCCGCGGGCAGCTCCCCGGCCTGTGCGCGCGCGTCGCGCAGGAACGCGTAGGCGGCCTCGATGTCCCCCCGCAGCCGTTCGGTGTTGCCCCGTTGCAGCAGCGCCTGCGCCCTCGCCCGGGCCACCCCGGGTGCCCCGGCGAAGTCGTCGGCGACGGCCAGCGCCCGGTCGCTGAGGACGACGGCCGAGTCGTAGGCGCCGGACGGCTCGCACAGCTCCGCCAGGGCGCGCCACGCGGTGACGTGGTACACGGCGCTCCCGGACGTCAGTGGCGTGCGCAGCTGTGCGCGGTTCCAGGACTGCGCGGCGAGGAAGGACGTGGACAGGCGGTGCCGCTCGGCGAGGAACCTCGTCCGCTCCAGCACGGCGCCGGTGTCACCGGCGAGCCGCGCCGCGGTACGGGCCGCGAGGAGCAGCCGCAGCGTCTCGGCACGGCAGCCCGCCTTCCAGGCCCGCTCGGCGATCAGGTCGTAGCGGTCGCCGAGGGCGGCCCAGTCGGACGCGTCGAACAGCGCGGCGGCGTCGGCGCGGTCCCGGTCCTCGACGAGCCGGATGTCCCGCTCCGGGTGGGAGGCCGTGGCCGGCGGGAAGGAGAGGGCGACGCCCGGTTCCGCTATCCGGTCCGTCCAGTGCGGCGGGGAGGAGCGTGCCATCATCATCCCATGACGTCCCGTCAATCAGCCTCTGTGGTAGTGCGGTTCGGCCCCACCGTAGCGGCCGGGGAGCGCGAGGACCTGGTCGCGCGGCTGCGCCTGACCGGTGCCACCGTGCGGATCAGCCCCGCCGACGTCGACCACCGCGCCCTGCTCGACGAGGCCCGCAAGCTGGTCAGGGCCGTCCTGCTGGACACGGCGGGCCATCTCGACGGCGTGGGCTTCGCCGAGACCGGGCGGGTGTTCCGGGACTGGCTGCGCGACACGGACGCGGCCGCCGCGGGGAGCGGCAGCGCGCAGCTGGTGACGGCAGAGGGGCGTTCGGTGTCCGTCGACGGCACCGTGCCGGACCACGCCTTCGCGGAACTCGCGCGGAACGCGCGGGAACCGTCCGCCGCGGACCGTGTCGCATGGGACGGGACGGCCTGGTCGCCGGCGGCGTCCGGCGGCGCGGCGGGTGTGGCGCCGCCCGCGTCCGGGCGCCGGCCGTTGCGCGTCCTGGCGATCGCCGACGAATGGTTCTCCGGGCGGGGCGGGATCAGCACGATCAACCGGGAACTCTGCGCGGCGCTGGCACGATCGGCCGGCGTCACGGTGTACTGCCTGATCACCGGCTCCGTCTCGGAGGGGGAACGGCTCGACGCCGCTCGGGCGGACGTCGCACTGATCGAGGCTCCGCGGGCCCCGCTCCGCAGCGGGCAGACCCTCCTGCTGCCGCCGGCCCTGCCCGACGGGGCGGAGCCGGACCTCGTCATCGGGCACGGCCATGTGACCGGGACGCACGCGCGCGGGATGGTCGCCGGCTTCTTCCGGCGAGCGTGCCTGTTCCACGTCGTGCACACCGAGCCCGACCTCCTCGAATGGCGCAAGCCGGGCCGCGAGGAGGACCCCGCCCGGCGGGCCGAGGAACGCTCCTGGGAGCAGTGGCAACTGGGGGCCGGAGCCACCCGCGCGGTCGGTGTCGGACCGGTCCTGCACCGGATGCTCCAGCGCGACCTCCCGCGCGGGGCACCGCCGCCCCTGCGGCTGGACCCCGGATTCGACCTCTCCCGGACGCCTCCGCCCGAGAACCTCCGGGGCGTGCCGCTGGTCACGCTGATGGGCCGGCTGGAGGACGAGGACGCCAAGGGGGTCGGCCTCGCCGTGCGGGCGACGAACCGGGCCGTCGGGCTGCGGCCGGACCTCGGCCGGGTCGACCTCATGCTGCGCGGGACGGCGGAGGGCCGGGCAGCCGCTCTCGCCGAGAAGGCGGCGCACTGGGCCACGGAGCCGGACCTGCGGGTGCTGCCCCGCGACTACACCACCGACCGGGCGCGGCTGGACCACGACCTGGGACGGGTGTGGCTGGCGTTGATGCCGTCCCGGTCCGAGGCGTTCGGCCTGGTGGGCGCGGAACACATACGGGCGGGCGTGCCCTGCCTGGTGAGCGCGGACAGCGGGCTGGGAGCACTGCTCGCCGAGGTCGTGCCCGAGCTCGCGCGCCACGTCGTCGTCCCCGTCACGGGCCGCGAGGACGACGACGCCGTGTGGGCCCACCACATCGCCGCCGCCCTCGCCGAACCCGGGATCGCGCTGGAGCGGGCCCGGAAACTGCGCGACGCCATGGCCGGTGCCCGCAGTTGGGCCGCGGCGGCGCACACACTGCTCGACGCGGCACGCGCGGCGCTCGCCGGACCCGGGTGAGACCCGGCCGTCATTTCACCGCACCGGCGCGCGGAAGGCGACGGCCGACACGTCACGGGCCAGGGTGCCGCCGTGGAAGCCGTACGTGCCGATCGACTCGACGCGCACGACCAGGCAGAACCGCTCCGTGGTCGCCAGCCGGGCGGCCAGTTCCCGCCAGGACGTCAGCAGATAGTGCACGGCGGCGTGATTGGCCATGGAGGTCTGTCCGCTGACCAGGACGACCGGCCGCCGGGCGCCCGGCGGCACGAACTTCGCGACCAGCGCGTGCTCCTGGTCACCGCGCCGCCACGGGAACACCTCGCCCCCGGCCTCGATGGCCATGGAGAGCCCGGGCGCGTCGAAGGGGTGGACGGTCACGCCGGGCAGGTTGTGGCGCAGATGGCCGCCGGTACGGACGTTGGACCCGTTCTCCGGGCTGCCGATGCAGAACTCGACCGCCGCGCCGTTGCTGCCGCGGAACTCGTCGCTCGAGCGCATCGTCACCTCGCAGCCCAGTTCCGTCGCCAGCGTCGCCGCTTTCAGCAGGGCCTGTACGTCTCGGTGCTGGGCGCTGCCGGGCGCGTCCCACTTGTTGTTCATCACCACGATGCACGGATCGCCCGGCACGATGCCGAAGAACCGGGCCTTGCGCCGCAGGAAGCGCCGCCTCGCGTGACGCTGCCACAACCACACCGCTCCACCGCTGAGCGTGCTGGTGACCAGCCCGATCACTATGTTCAGCAAGATGCCCGTCATGCTGTCCCTCCCCCGGGTCCGGCCCTTCATGGTGGCAGGAAAGGGGGCCTCGCGGCCCTGGTGGGGCGAGGGGTGAACCCCGGACCCGGCAGCGGGGCCGGTGCGTGCCGGATCCGGGGTCGCGACGGGCCCCGGCGGGGCGTGGGAGCCGACCCGCCGTGCCACGGCGCTCCCCGGTGCGGAATACTCGTCCGATGAGTTCACGCACGTCCCCGGTCAGCCGGCCGGTCACGATACGGAGGGCAGTCGCGCGGGATGCCCGACGGCTCACGCGGCTCGTGCGCGGCTCAGGCGCCTACCAGGGGAAATACGCGGTCGCGGTGGCGGGCTACCGGGTCGGTCCCGACTACATCGAAGCCCACCGCGTCTTCGTGGCCGTCGACGCCGGGGAGCAGGGCGGCCGGGTCCTCGGGTTCTACTCGCTCGTCCTCGCCCCGCCGGAGCTGGACCTGCTGTTCGTCGCGGACGACGTGCAGGGCCGTGGCATCGGACGGCTGCTCGTCGCGCACATGCTGTCCGAGGCCCGTGCCGCCGGGACCGACCGCCTCAAGGTCGTGTCGCACCCTCCCGCCCAGGACTTCTACCACCGCGTCGGCGCGGTCCGGACCGGGACCGTGTTCGCGAACCCGCCCGCCGTGCCGTGGGACCGCCCCGCATTCGAGTTCCGCGTTCCGTCCCGTTGACGCGGGGCGCCGGTCACCGCCCGCTTCCCTTCCCGGGTTGTCCGGCCTGCGCGGGCTCCGTCTGTACGATGCTCGGGCGTCTTGCCTCACGTACCTCGCCGACGAGGGTGTGCCGCCGGGGCCTTGAGTCCCATCAGCGAGCACAGTCGAGGAAACGGTGACAGACACCCAAGGAGCGGCCCGGCCCGGCCAACTGTCGATCGACCACACCACCGTCGAGGGCATCCGGGTGGTCACCCTGCGCGGCGAGATCGACCACGCCGTCAAGGACCTGCTCAGCGAGGCCCTCCTGTCCTGCGACGGCGCGGCGCCCCGGCGGACCGTGGTGGACCTCAGCGGCGTGACCTTCTTGGACTCCAGCGGCATCAACGTCTTCGTCGCCGTCCACCAGGCCGCGAGTGACGGTCAGGGATGGGTGCGTATCGCCGGCGCCCAGGAATCGGTGCTCAGGCTCCTTGAGATCGTCGGCCTGGACGAGGTCATCGGCTGCCATCCCACCGTCGGCCAGGCCCTGACCGCCTGACCCGCGCCGTTCCCGGCCACCGCGTTTCTACCCGGCTTCCGCGCCTGGGGCATCCAGAGACGTCAAACTCCGAGTGAATCAATATCTGTTCCCGAGGGATCAGATTTTGGGGGGCCGTGTAGCGGGAGTTTTCGTCGCGAGAGAAGAGTGGAATTATCCAACGCACACGGACCGCTCCGGCGTGCTACTGTCTATCTCAGTTGCAGTTGTGGTTCCCAAGACTTCAAGTGCGCCCACCGGGCTTCTGCCGGGCGGGAGCACTTTTGTATTTCCGGTCATTTCCGGGCGGGGTAATCATCGCGGCGACACGGCGTCCGCGTGGTGCGGAAGCCGATGCACTGCCCCAAAGGAGATATGACATGGCTGCTGGTACCGTGAAGTGGTTCAACGCGGAAAAGGGCTTCGGCTTCATCGAGCAGGACGGTGGCGGCGCCGACGTGTTCGCCCACTACTCGAACATCGCCGCGCAGGGCTTCCGTGAGCTGCTCGAAGGCCAGAAGGTGAACTTCGACATCGCGCAGGGCCAGAAGGGCCCGACGGCCGAGAACATCGTTCCGGCCTGACGCTCACGCACCATCTGTAGCTGGGGCCCGCATCCTTCGGGGTGCGGGCCCCAGCTGCACGCGTATCCCGCAGCGGCTTTCACCCGCGGGACGCCCCGGAGGAATCCGCAGTACCACCACAAGCGGTTCCTCCCGCAGGACGCAAACGCCTCCTGAAGCGCTGCACCGCAGCCGGCGCCCGGATCGCAAGGTCCCCATCGCGTCACCCATTTCAGCGCCCGCGCCCACGGATGTTTCCGCCGGCCGGCTCTGCTTTCTTTTGCCACCGGTCCATACTTGTAATTCTCCATGCCATGCATCGCGGCGGGAATTCCTTGATATGTGCCACATCGAGGAAGGTTCCGCATGAACCGCACGTACACGAACGACCGCCCCGCCCGCGCCCGTAATAGCAGTGCCGACGCCGGAAGGGGCGGCAGCCGCTTCGGCTCGCCGGCGCCGCGCCGTTCGGGCGGGCCTGCCCGTTCCGGCGGTTACGGCCGCCGGCCCGCCGCGGTGCAGGGTGAGTTCGCGCTCCCCGAAACGATCACCCCCGCGCTGCCGGCAGTCGAGGGCTTCGCCGATCTCGACATGCCCGAGCAACTGCTGGCCGAACTCGGCAGGCAGGGTGTGACCGCACCGTTCCCGATCCAGGGCGCGACGCTGCCGAACTCCTTGGCGGGCCGTGACGTCCTGGGCCGCGGCCGCACCGGGTCCGGCAAGACCCTGGCCTTCGGTCTCGCTCTGCTCGCCCGCACCGCCGGACAGCGTGCCGAGCCCCGCCAGCCGCTGGGACTGATCCTCGTACCCACGCGTGAGCTGGCGCAGCAGGTGACCGACGCGCTGACCCCGTACGCCCGCTCCGTGCGGCTGCGGCTGGCCACGGTGGTAGGCGGCATGTCGATCGGCCGGCAGGCCAGTGCGCTGCGCGGCGGCGCCGAGGTCGTCGTCGCGACCCCGGGCCGGCTCAAGGACCTCATCGACCGCGGCGAATGCCGGCTGAACCACGTGGGCATCACGGTGCTGGACGAGGCCGACCAGATGGCCGACATGGGCTTCATGCCCCAGGTCACCGCGCTGCTCGACCAGGTGCGCCCGGAGGGGCAGCGCATGCTGTTCTCCGCCACCTTGGACCGCAACGTCGACCTTCTGGTGCGCCGCTATCTGACCGATCCCGTCGTGCATTCGGTCGACCCGTCGGCCGGTGCGGTCACGACGATGGAGCATCACGTCCTGCACGTCCACGGCGCCGACAAGCACGCCGCCACGACCGAGATCGCTGCCCGCGACGGTCGCGTGATCATGTTCCTGGACACCAAGCACGCCGTCGACCGGCTGACCCAGGACCTGCTCAACAGCGGGGTGCGGGCCGCCGCGCTGCACGGCGGCAAGTCGCAGCCGCAGCGCACCCGCACGCTGGCGCAGTTCAAGACGGGGCACGTCACCGTGCTGGTGGCGACCAACGTCGCGGCGCGCGGCATCCACGTCGACAACCTCGACCTGGTCGTCAACGTCGACCCGCCGACCGACCACAAGGACTACCTCCACCGCGGCGGCCGCACCGCTCGTGCCGGCGAGTCCGGCAGCGTCGTCACCCTGGTCACGCCGAACCAGCGCCGAGGCATGGTCCGTCTGATGTCGGACGCCGGAATCCGGCCGCAGACCACCCAGGTCCGCTCGGGCGACGAGGCCCTGAGCCGGATCACCGGCGCCCAGACCCCGTCAGGCATCCCGGTCGTCATCACCGCACCGGTGGTCGAACGCCCCAAGCGCAGCGCCACCTCCCGAGGCCGCCGCCGCCCCGCCTCGGCGACCAGGCGCACCCCGGTACGCCAGTCCGGCTTCGGTGCGGTGGCCTAGAACTTCCGTGATCAGGAAGCCGGCGCATCTCTGCAGGAGGCACCCTTGACGATGGTTCAGACGCAGCCCCGCCCGGCGGACACCAACCCCGTGCACACGACGATGACTGAGGTCATGGACCCGGCCGGACCGCAGGTCTGTGACGACATGAGCGTCGAGGTGGCGCTGGCCGTCATGGCTGCCGCGCGCACGGCCCGACTGGTCGTCTGCGACCAGGACGGCCAGTGCACCGGTCTGGTCACCCGTACCGAACTCGCCGCCGTCCGTGACAGCTCCGGCTACACGGACCGTGTCCGCCTGCGCGACATCCTCGGCGACCACGGTTCGTCCACCTCACCCGTGACCACGATCGCCGAAGCCGAGCACGCGATGCGCGCCCGTCGGCTCGGTGTCCTGCCGGTGGTCGACGAACAAGGCAGCGCCCTGGGCATCCTCAGCCCGATGCAGCACGCTTCCGCGATGCTCGGCACCCCCGTCTCGGTCTGACCGGGTACACAGACACGAGCCGACACCTGAACAGCAGTGTGGGCCCGACCGGTACGCCGGTCGGGCCCACACTGCGTGCAGCGGGTTCCCGTCGCCGTCGCTCAGTGGTCGGAACAGCTGAAGCCGACCACGGTCCAGGCGCCGACGTCCTCGCTCGCAACCCGGTACCTCCCGCCCGTCTCCTGACCCCCACCGTGCCCTGCAGGATCCGGGCGGACCGCTTCGCCGGCCATCCGGCTGCTTGAGCGGTGAAGCTACCGGGCAAGGAAGGCGCTCACGGTCTTGCCGCCGGAGGCGCGGCTGGTGACCGCCGTGGCGTGGGCAGGCCGGTGACCATGGGCCGGCCGAAGCCCCCGTGCCGTATCGCGTGCGCCGGCAATGGCTGTTGTGGAACGGCTGCGGCGCCGGCAATCACCGTGATCATCAGGGTCACCCTGGCGTCTGAATCAGCCGTGCCCCCTGCCCGTGCCTGCCCAGCCCCTGTGCCCTGCCCCTCCACCCGCCAACCCCGGGCCGTGCCGGTTCGCCACGAGCTTCCGGACCGAGTCTCGGAGCTGCTTGAACCATCCGTGGGCCGGTCGAGGCGCAACTGGCCGAGGCGGAGTACCTCATCTTCGAGCACGCGCAAATCTATGCCAGTCACAGTAGACATTCGTCAGCGGTGTGGTTATGGTTTTCCCGTAGCCGAGATCGAGCAAGGCCCGGCAGAGATGAACTGCCGGGCAGCAGTACGCAGTTGCAGTGAGCAGGACGGTGCGGTGGTGGAGTTGCGAAGCCGGAGCAGTTGCAGGATGGCGACGGGACTGACGACCGGACCGGGTGGCCCGCAGTGATCAGGGGCCGCCATGAGCAGCACCGCAGTCGCAGTACCCGTAAGTGAAGGTTCGCAGTACCCAGCAGCGAAGTCGGTGAGAAGTACCTCGGTGAAGGCGTCGGCTGCGGGCGCGCGCACCGGGAAGTTCGGCAGTGGGGTTCTACGCCAGAGCAGACGCAGGACGGGCGACGGGGCCGGCTGCCGAAGAGTGGCGCTGTTCGAGGCCACCAGTAGTTCGCAGTTTCCGTCAGTGAGTAGTTGATCAAGAGGGAGAACGGAGGAGCCGAGCGCCATCAGGATCGCCCGGGCGCAAGTCTTGGCCCCGGGTACCGCAGGACATCGATAGTGAGGTGGTCTCCGGTCAGGCAACCGCGATCCCCGCGCCCCCGACAGCAACTCGGTCGGGTCCGCGGAAACAGAGGGCCGGTGCAGTATCAGGGCCGGCAGATGGTGTAGTAGTTCCTTCGGGGCCCTGGCGGCGGTACGGCGCCAGGGCCCCTCCACGTATGCCACAGAGAGGTGCAATGACTGCAGACGACACGTTCGGCCGTCTCGATGACGACGACTACCCCGCCTACACCATGGGCCGAGCCGCCGAACTGCTCGGCACCACACAGAGCTTCCTCCGCGCTGTCGGCGAACACCGCCTCATCACCCCACTCCGCTCCGCAGGCGGCCACCGCCGCTACTCCCGCTACCAGCTACGTATTGCCGCCCGCGCCCGGGAACTCGTCGACCAAGGGACCCCCATCGAGGCCGCCTGCCGGATCGTCATCCTCGAAGACCAGCTCGAGGAAGCCCAGCGCCTCAACGCCGAATATCGCCGTTCCGCCGAATCGGCGAACCCGACGGCAGCAGCATGAGATGAGTGCCCGTCAGCGTCGGCGGGCACCACACGTACGGTCTCGGTGTGCGGTGTGATCATTTCCTAGGGTGACGCGGTATGTGTGCGTGTAGCGTCTGCGTCAGCTGTCGTGGTCCGGAATTCCCTCTTGCCCCGCGCCTTCGGTGTGGGCGTTTTGCTGTGCTGTGCCGCAGGGACCCGCGGAGAACGGCTTCGGCTTCATCGCCCAGGACGGCGGCGGTCCCCTCCCGCCGGACCAGCGGTCCGTGCTGCTGTGGATCGTCTGGACAGGAGCGTTGGCCGGCATCGCGTTCCGGGTCCTGTGGCCTTTACCGCGCACTACACCGCCATCCCGCTCGCCACCTACTGACCTCGGGACAGTGTTCCGGTCCGCCGCTCGTCGCCCACGCCGCCGCGTGCTGGACCGCGACGGGCCGGGCGGTCGCCGACGCAATCTCCCCGCGCGTTCGAGCACGGTGAGTCGCCTATGTTCGCTGCGTCCCGGGGAGATCGCCACCGGATCAGAACTCCGAGCGCAGCCCCTCGGCACTCCAGCCACCGGTCGGACAACTGACCGACAGGTGCATCCGTTCAGTGGCTCTGTGGTGCAATGACATCTACCGGTCACCAGGCTTGACGCCAGCCCCTCGCATCCCCGGGCCGGAGCCCTGAGCAGCAGCGAGCAGCGAGGAGTCACCGTGACCGTGCGCGGGCCGGACGAGGACGGTGGGCTGACCACCCCTACTCCCGCGAACGGGGGTGGCCGGGGCAGGGCGATAACCCTGGCGGAGACTCTGGCCGCAGCGGAGTCCGCGGCACCTGTGGAGTCGCTCGACGTGGTCGCGGGCATGCTCAAGGAGCGCCTCGGGGCCGCTGCGGTGTCGTTCCTCATCACCGACTTCACCGGTGGCTCGGTCGTACGGTTGGGGGCGGCGGGCAGCATCGATACCGATGAACCCGCCCAGCGCATCATGCTGCGGGGCACGCTCTACGACGACGTGATCCGTACCCAGCGGCCGAGCATGGAGGACAAGGGCGACGGCGCGCTCGTGCGGATCGTCGCCCCGGTGACCAACCGCGGGGACGCCATCGGGCTCCTCGAACTCTTCATGCCCGCGACGCCGGACGCGGAGGTGATGCGGGAGATCGGCGAGACCGCGCACGCCCTGGCGTACATCGTCATCGCGAATCGGTCGTTCACTGACGTGTACCAGTGGGGTCGCCGCACCAAGCCGCTGAGCCTGGCCGCGGAGATCCAGCACCGGTCGCTCCCGGCGTCGCTGGCGTGCGAGGCGGCGCAGTTCGCGGTGGCCGGAGCGCTGGAGCCGGCCGACCACGTCGGGGGAGACACCTTCGACTACGTGATCGACCGGAACACCGTCCAGCTCTCCGTCACCGATGCCATGGGGCACGATGTCGCTGCCGCGCTGCTGGCCACGCTTGCGGTGGGCGCCTTGCGCCGGGCCCGGCGGGCCAGCGGCGACCTCGCCGAACAGGCCCGCCAGGCCGACCAGGCCATGCGGGAGCACGGCCACAAGGGCTACGTCACCGGCCAGCTCCTGCGTATCAGCCTGGTCGACGGCACGACCGAGTTCGTCAACGCCGGGCACCCCTGGCCGCTGCGGATGCGGGACGGCCAGGTGCGGGAGATCTCTCCGAAGATCGACATGCCGTTCGGTTTCCAGGTCCCTCATACCTACCGGGTCCAGTCGCTGGACCTGCTGCCGGGCGACCGGCTGGTGATGCTGACCGACGGCATGCTGGAGGGCAACGCCAACAGCGTCGATCTGTCCGACCTGATCGTGCGCACCCGCGATCTGCATCCCCGTGAGGCCGCCCGCACCCTCATCGCGGCGATCGTCGACGCCAACCACGGCCACCTGCAGGACGACGCGACCGTCATGTGCCTGGACTGGCACGGCGTCGGCCACTCCGCGCGGGACGCCGACACCGGCGCCAACCTCTCCGACGCCTCCGCCCCGTCGCGGACGGGTCGGACGACTCCTGGGCGATGACTCGACGACTGCTCCGACACCACGCTACGTCCGGTCTAGGACATCAGCGACGGGCGAGGCGCCGTTCGCCGCCCGCACCCGTTCGGTAGGCGAGTTCGTAGTGCGCGAAGACTGTCTTCTCGTCCTCCGCGAGCAGTTCGCCGTCCGTGCCGATCGAGGGCGCTTCCTTGACCTGCTTCTTGTCGTAGGCGACCTTCAGATAACCGGGACCGACCGTCGCGTCGCCGAGAGGGACGAACACCAGCCGGTGCCGGGTCGGCAGGCCGACCGTCACCGTCGCGAACGCGGGCCGGTCTGTGGCCGTGTCGACATAGACCGCCTCCAGGACGCCGATCTTGCGCCGCTCGTGGTCGACCACGTCGTGGCCTCGCCATTCCCTGATGTCTTGCGCCGAGGACGCACTGTCCCCACGGTCAAGCGTGCACACCGAAGAACTCGTACGTGGACCCGCGAGTCTCCGCAGTGCCGGGCGTGCCTCCCTCCGAGGTGCAAGCCGCCAGGTCGCCCTGGCCGTGTGGGATCTCCTGAGACGTGAGAGGGTCTGGGGCGTGAGTGAGACACCACCGAACACCCTGCAATACCGCTTCGACGGGCCCGAAGACGCTCCGGTCCTGCTCTTGGGTCCCTCACTGGGTACCACGTGGCACATGTGGGACCGTCAGGTGCCGGAGCTGGCCGGGCAGTGGCGGGTCTTCCGGTTCGATCTGCCCGGGCACGGCGGCGCCCCCGCGCACCCCGCCGGCTCCGTCGCCGACCTCACCGCCCGGCTGCTGGCCACGCTGGACGCGCTCGGCGTGCAGCGCTTCGGCTACGCGGGCTGCGCGCTGGGCGGCGCCATCGGCATCGAGCTGGCCCTGCGCCACCCCGAGCGGCTCGCCTCGCTGGCGCTGGTCGCCGCCTCGCCCCGGTTCGGCACCCCCGACGAGTTCCGCCAGCGCGGGGTGGTGGTCCGGACCAACGGGCTCGACCCGATCGCCCGGACCGCGCCCGACCGCTGGTTCACCGGCGGGTTCGCCGCCGCGCAGCCCGCGATCACCGAGTGGGCCGTGCAGATGGTCCGCACCACCGACCCGGGCTGCTACATCGCCGCCTGCGAGGCCCTGGCCGGCTTCGACGTCCGGCCCGAGCTGGGCCGGGTCGGCGTACCGACGCTGGTGCTGGTCGGCTCCGACGACCAGGTCACCGGCCCCGCCGAGGCCCGCACCCTGGTCGCCGGCATCCCGGACGCCCGGCTCGCGGTCGTCCCCGGCGCCTCCCACCTGGTGCCGGTCGAGCAGCCCGCCGCCGTCACCGATCTGCTCGTCCACCACTTCTCCACCGCCTGGCAGCAGCCCTTCGACACCGGCCAGACCGCCCTGCCGGCCGCCGCCCCCGCCTCCGCCGCCGTGCCCGCCCCGGCCGCGCCGCCGCAGCCCGCCCCGGTCGCCGAGATCGCCCCGGCGGCCGTACCGGCACAGTCCGGCGCGCAGCCCGACCGGTACGCGACCGGGCTGAAGATCCGCCGCGAGGTGCTCGGCGACGCGCACGTGAACCGGACCCTGGAGGAGGCCGGCCCGTTCTCCGGGGACTTCCAGGAGTTCGTCACCCGCTACGCCTGGGGCGAGATCTGGGACCGGCCGGGCCTGGACCGCCGCACCCGCAGCTGTGTCGCGCTGACCGCGCTGGCCGCCGGCGGCCACCTGGAGGAGCTGGCCGCGCACACCCGGGCCGCCCTGCGCAACGGGCTGACCCCGGCCGAGATCGCCGAGGTGCTGCTCCAGACGGCCGTCTACTGCGGGGCGCCCGCCGCGAGCAGCGCGTTCCGGGTGGCCCAGCAGGTCATCCAGGAGGAGACCACGCCCGCCGGGTAGCGCCCCGGGAGGCGGCCGCAGGCGTCAGGATGGGAGCCATGAAGCTCACGAAGAAGTCCCACGCCTGCGTCCGCCTCGACAAGGAGGGACGGACGCTCGTCATCGACCCGGGCGGGTTCTCCGAGGAGGACGCGGCGCTCGGCGCGGACGCCGTCCTGGTCACGCACGAGCACCCGGACCACTTCGACGAGTCCCGGCTGCGGGCCGCCCTGGAGGACAACCCGGCCGCGGAGATCTGGACGCTGAAGTCGGTCGCCGAGCGGATCGCGGCCGCCTTCCCGGGCCGGGTGCACACCGTCGGCCACGGCGACACCTTCACCGCCGCCGGCTTCGACGTGCAGGTGCACGGCGAGCTGCACGCGGTGATCCACCCGGACCTGCCGCGCGTCACCAACGTCGGCTATCTGATCGACGACGGCAAGGTCTTCCACCCCGGCGACGCCCTGACCGTGCCCGGCCGGCCGGTGGAGACGCTGATGGTGCCGGTGATGGCCCCCTGGAACAAGATCGCCGAGGTCATCGACTACGTCCGCGAGGTCGGCCCGCGGCGCGCCTACGACGTCCACGACGCCCTGCTCACCGACCTCGCCCGGCCGATCTACGACGGTCACCTCGGCCGCCTGGGCGGCACCGACCACCGGCGGCTCGCGCCCGGCGCGTCGGCGGAGGTCTGAGACGGCGGGGGAGCGGTGTTGTCGGTGGTGCCGGGTAGGTTGTGAGACATGCGCATCGCCACCTGGAACGTGAACTCGATCACCGCCCGCCTGCCGCGCCTGCTGGCCTGGCTGGAGAGCAGCGGCACCGACGTGCTCTGCCTCCAGGAGGCCAAGGTCGCGGAGGAGCAGTTCCCGTCCGGCCAGCTGCGCGAGCTGGGGTACGAGTCGGCGGTGCACGCCACCGGCCGGTGGAACGGCGTGGCGGTGCTCTCCCGGGTCGGTCTGGAGGACGTGGTCAAGGGCCTGCCCGGCGACCCGGGGTACGAGGGCGTGACCGAGCCGCGCGCCGTCTCGGCGACCTGCGGCCCGGTCCGCGTCTGGTCGGTGTACGTGCCGAACGGCCGCGAGGTCGGCCACCCGCACTACGCGTACAAGCTCCAGTGGTTCGAGGCCCTGAAGGCCGCCGTGCACGGCGACGCCCAGGGCGCCCGCCCGTTCGCGGTCCTGGGGGACTACAACGTGGCGCCGGCCGACGAGGACGTCCACGACCCGGCGGCCTTCGAGGGCTCCACCCACGTCACGCCCGCCGAGCGCGCCGCGCTCGCCTCCCTGCGCGAGGCGGGTCTGAGCGACGTGGTGCCCCGCCCGCTGAAGTACGACCGGCCGTTCACGTACTGGGACTACCGCCAGCTCTGCTTCCCGAAGAACCGCGGCATGCGCATCGACCTGGTGTACGGCAACGAGCCGTTCGCGCGGGCCGTCAAGGACGCCTACGTCGACCGCGAGGAACGCAAGGGCAAGGGCGCCTCCGACCACGCGCCGGTGGTGGTCGACCTGGACGTGTGATGCCACGCTGGGTCCATGCACCTTCCGTTCCTGGGCCCCCGGCACAAGAAGAACGGTGACGCGGCCGCCCTCGTCGACCCCGGGGCGGTCGCCGGGCTGCTGGCCGAGTGCGAGCTGCTGCGTTCGCAGGCGGCCCGGGCGGGCGTCCGCCTGGACGACACCCCGGCCTCCCTGGAGGCCCTGGACCAGATGGTCCCGCGCTGGCGGGACGACCCCGAGACGCTGCCCTGGCTGGGCCACGACGCCGGGCTGTACCTGGGCACGGTCGTGGTGCGCACGGTGCCCGGCGCCGGCTGGCGGATCCGGTCCGACGGCGAACCCGTCGTACGGCTCGCCTCCGGCCGCACGGTCGAGGTGGTGCCGGCCGGACAGGAGTGGGCCGCGACCGGCGCCCCCGGCCTGTCCCAGCTGTACGCCGGGATCGCCGAGACCTGAGCCCGGCCACGACCCCCGGCCCTCGCTGACGTAAATACGGCTAATGCCCGGCAGGTGCGTGTCGTCCCTCGACTCCGCGGCCCGCCGGATAGGTTGCGCCGATCACGACACAGCCGAAACCGAGCGGGGCCGCGGATGTCCGTCGATCCGTCGACCGGACCGCGGGACCTCACCACGTACTGCGGCGAGCCGCATGTCCCGAGGGACTTCCTCGCCGAGGTCCTCGCGCACCGACCGGGGGACCGCGACCCATGTGCCCTGCCACCCGGGCGCGCCGGGCCCTGGGCGCCGCCCTCGCCTGCCTGCTCGCCGCCGGCCTCGCCGCCGCCTGCGGCAAGGAGGGCAGCCCGCCCGGCAAGGGCCCGGCACCCGAGCGGCTGCCGCACTACCGGGTGGCGCGGGACGTCCGCCTGCCCGCCTCCCCGACCTGGACGCGGGCGAAGCGGCGCGGCCACCTCGTCGTCGGCGTCAAGGAGGACCAGCCCTACCTCGGCGAGAAGGACCCGGCCACCGGCACCTACGCCGGGTTCGACATCGAGATCGCCAAGATGATGTCCGCCTCCCTCGGCTTCCCGCCGCGGTCCGTCCGCTTCCGCACGATCGCCTCCGCCAACCGCGAAACCGCCCTGCAGAACGGCCAGATCGACCTGTACGTCGGCACCTACACCATCAACGCGCGCCGCGCGAAGCTGGTCGGCTTCGCCGGCCCCTACTACCTGGCCGGGCAGTCGCTGCTCGTCCGCCGCGCCGAGGACGACATCCACGGCCCCGGCGACCTGGCCGGCAGACGCGTCTGCTCGGCGGCCGGCTCCACGCCCTACCAGCGCCTCAAGGCCGACTACCCGAAGGCGGTCCTGGTGGCCTACGACACCTACTCGGTCTGCGTCGACAACCTCCTCACCTACCAGGTCGACGCGGTCACCACCGACGACGCCATCCTCATCGGCTACGCGGCCAAGGCCCCCCGCGAACTCAAGGTCGTCGGCAAACCGTTCTCCGAGGAGCCCTACGGCATCGGCGTCCCGCGCGGCGACACCGCCCTGCGCCTCGCCCTGGACGACGCCCTGCGGGCGCGCGAGCGCGACGGCGACTGGAAGAAGGCGTACGACGCCACGCTCGGCCTCTCCGGAGTCCCCGCGCCCCACCCGCCCGCCATCGACCGCCACCCGGCGAGCTGACCGAGGACGGCATGCACGTACTGACAGACAACTTCGCGCTCTACGGCGAGGGTTTCCTCGGCACCCTCGAACTCACCGTGTACGCCTCCGTGCTGGCCCTCGTGCTGGGCTTCCTGACGGCGGCCTTCCGGGTCGCGCCCGTCGGCTCGCTGCGCGCCTTCGGCACCATGTGGGTCACCGTGCTGCGCAACACCCCGCTCACCCTGCTGTTCTTCGCCGTGCTGCTCGGCCTGCCCCGGTTCGGACTCGTCCTGCCCTTCGAGGTGTTCGCCGTCCTCGCGCTCGGCTGCTACACCTCGGCGTTCGTCTGCGAGGCGCTGCGCTCCGGCATCAACACCGTGCCCGCCGGGCAGGGCGAGGCCGCCCGCAGCCTCGGCATGACCTTCGGGCAGACCCTGTCGCTGATCGTGCTGCCGCAGGCCTTCCGGGCCGTGATCCCGCCCGTCGGCTCCGCCCTCATCGCGCTCGCCAAGAACTCCGCCATCGCGGGCGCGTTCAGCGTCACCGAGCTGCTCGGCACCTACAAGACGCTCAACGAACTCGGCTACGACGTCGTCTGGTCCTTCGTCTGGATCGCCCTCGGCTATCTGGTGCTCACGCTCGCCATCAGCGCCCTGTTCCACGCGCTGGAGCGCAGGTGGGGAGCCGTCCGGTGACCGGGCCCGGCGCGCTCTACGACCTCCCGGGCCCGCGCACCCGGCGCCGGCACGCCCGCTACGGCGCGCTGTCCGCCGCGGTGCTCCTCGCGCTGTCCGCCTGGATCCTGTACCTCCTGTTCGCCAGCGGCCAGTTCACCACCGTCAAGTGGCGGCCGTTCGCCTACCAGGGCATCCAGGAGCTGCTGCTGCGCGGCCTCGGCAACACCCTGAAGGCATTCGCCGTCGCGGCCGTCCTCTCCCTCGCCCTCGGCGGGCTGCTGGCCACCGGCCGGCTCTCGGACCACCGGCCGGTCCGCGTTCTCGCCACGCTCGTGGTGGAGTTCTTCCGCGCCATGCCCGTCCTGGTGATGATCTTCTTCATCTTCGTGGCGCTGAAGGTGCAGCCGCTGCCCGCGCTGGTCGCCGGACTCACCCTCTACAACGGCTCGGTGCTCGCCGAGGTCTTCCGCTCCGGTGTGCACGCCGTCGAACGCGGCCAGCGGGAGGCCGCGTTCGCCCTCGGCATGCGCAAGACGCAGGTCATGACGTACGTCCTGGCACCGCAGGCGGTGCGCGCGATGCTGCCCGCCGTCATCAGCCAGCTGGTGGTCGCGCTGAAGGACACCTCGCTCGGCTTTCTCATCACCTACGAGGAGTTCCTCCATGCCGGGAAACTCATCGCCTCCAACCTCGACTACGATTTGCCGTTCATCCCCGTGGTGATGGTGATCTCGCCGATCTACATCGGGATGTGCATGCTGCTCTCGTGGTGCGCCGGCCGGGTGTCCCGCCGTGAGCAGCAAAGCCCCAAGACCGGGGCCGTGGCGGTCGCCACGGCCGGCCCTGGGGCGCTGCTGCCGGGCGGGGAGCCTCCCATGGCCCCGAAACCGTGAGGGGGCGGCAGTTCACACGGGCCAGGCTCGTCCGGCGGCAGCCGGAGATCACTGCTCGCGGAGCGGGACGGACACGTACGACGGGTCGTCCCCGGGCGAGGAGAAGGTCAGCTGCGCGCCGGACGGGTTGTGCTCGGCGTAGAGCGGGTCGACGGTGTCGACGACCAGCGCCAGGCGGTGCCCGGCGGGGACGTCGTAGGCCGTGGCGAACAGGTCCAGGTCGACGCCGAACGGCTCGCCCGGCGTCCGCCCGTGCCAGGTCAGCGGCGCGTGGGTGACCAGCCTGCCGGTGCCGAGCGGGCCCACGTCGTACAGGTAGGCGAAGAGGGTGCCGCTCTCCGCGGTCGGGGTGAGCGTGGTGTGCAGGCGGGCCGTGCCGCGCACCCGCTGGACCCCGGCGTAGCGCTCCGACTGCCACACGGCCGCCCAGCGGCGCGGCAGCAGCGGCAGCGAGGCGACGGGCGGGAGCCGGACGGCCTGGTCCAGGATGCCGGTGAGGAAGACGACGCCGCCGTCCGCGCCGGAGTCGACGTTCGTGTGGACGGTGGCGGAGCCGGCGAGCGCGAGCTTCCGGCGGGTCGCGGCGACCGACTTCCAGTCCGGATAGCTCTCGTACTCGCCGGTGCCACGGGTCTTCAGCCGGACGGGCTGCTCGCGGTCGACGCCGTTGTCCTCGCCCTTGAGGTAGTGGTCGAACCAGCGCCCGGTGTCCGTCCACACGTCGTTGGGCAGCCCGAACAGGCCGGTCAGCTCGGCGGTGGCGTGGTCGCCGGGGCGTAGCTGGAGCCGCTTGGGGACGGTGAGCTTCTCGTAGAAGGAGGCGTACTGGTTGGCCGGGAAGATGCTGTCGCCCCAGGCATTGGCGAGCATGACCGCGGGGCCGTTCTCGTTGAGCTGGTCGGCGTAGGTGGTGACGGAACGTTTCCGCCCCCAGTCGATCATCTCCTGTTCCTTGTCCAGGTCGGACGAGTAGAGGTTGTCGAAGATCGCCCGCAGCTCGGGGCTCTCGCGTCCGGTGAGGGCGGCCGCGCCGTCCAGCACGGCCACCGCCTGGAGGTGCTGGGTGCGGCCCGAGTAGACGGAGTCGATCAGGTCGGCCCAGCCGCTCAGCGCGGCCACGGCCTTGACGCGCGGGTCCCGCGCGGCGGTCAGCAGGCTGATCCCGGCGCCGTACGACACCCCGGCCATGCCGATGTGCCGCGGGTCGGCGGGGGTGTGGGCGAGGGCCCAGTCGATGACCCGGGAGGCGTCCGCGGTGTCGGGCGGACCGGCCACCTCGATCCGGCCGCCGGACTGCCAGAAGCCGCGCACGTTGTAGGCGAGCACCACATAGCCGGAATCGGCCAGCTTCCGGGCCTGGGCGAGGTACTCCACCTGGGGCAGGGCCCAGCTCGTGGGCAGCACGACGAGCGGGTAGGCGCGCGTGCCGTCGGCGCCCTCGGGCGTGAGGACGTTGGCCTTCAGCACGGTGCCGCCGTCCCCGGCGATGTCGACGAAGCGGATGTCCGGGGCGGCCTGCGCGGCAGGTGCCAGGCCCACGACGGTTCCCGCGACCAGTGCCGCCGACACCGCTGCGGCGGCCGCGGTGCGCAGCGCGGCGCGACCAGGTCCCATGAGTCACTCCCTCACTCGTGTCCGTGCAAAGTGACCCGACGGTAACCGGGCGCGCTTACCGCAAGTAACCCGTCGGTAAGTTACGTACCGGTAAAGATTGTTCACGTACCCGTGTGCGTTCGGTGACGTGGTGTGTCGGGGCGCCTCGGCGTACTGTCGGTACAGCGCCGATCTGGTTACGCTGCGCGGACTGTCCCGACGGGAGGTACGCATGGGTCGCCCAGGCAAGCGGAAACTGGTGGGTCTGGCGGTTTCGGCCGCCGTGGTGTCGGTGGGCGCGGCGCCACCCGCCGCGCCGGAGGGCGGGCCGGCCGCCAAGACACCGGTGGCCGTCGGTTACGGCGGAGCCGTGGCCAGCGTCGACGCCGACGCCTCCGCCGCCGGTATCGAGGTGCTCAAGCACGGCGGCAACGCGGTGGACGCGGCCGTCGCCACCGCCGCGGCCCTCGGCGTCACCGAGCCCTACTCCGCCGGTGTCGGCGGCGGCGGGTACTTCGTCTACTACGACGCCCGCACCCGCACCGTGCACACCATCGACGGCCGCGAGACCGCGCCGCTCGCCGCGGACGAGGGCCTGTTCACCGAGAACGGCAAGCCGCTGCCGTTCGCCGACGCGGTCACCAGCGGCCTGAGCGTCGGCACCCCGGGCACCCCCGCCACCTGGCAGAAGGCGCTGGACCAGTGGGGCAGCAAGCGGCTGGGCACCGTGCTGCGGCCGGCCGAGCGCATAGCCCGCGACGGTTTCACGGTGGACGACACCTTCCGCGCGCAGACCGCGTCCAACGAGACCCGGTTCCGCTACTTCCCGGACACCGTGAAGCTGTTCCTGCCGGGCGGCCGGCTCCCCGTCGTCGGCTCCACCCTGAAGAACCCCGAACTCGCCCGCACCTACGAGCAACTGGGCCGCGAGGGCGTCGGCGCCCTGTACCACGGGGACATCGGCGACGACATCGTCAAGACCGTCGAACACCCGCCCGTGGACCCGGCCTCCGGCTGGAAGGCCCGGCCCGGCAAGCTGGCCGAGAAGGACCTCGCGGTCTACCAGGCCAAGGCACAGGCCCCGACCAGGACGTCGTACCGCGGTCTGAACGTGTACTCCATCGCACCGTCCTCCTCCGGCGGCACCACGGTCGGCGAGGCCCTGAACATCCTGGAGAACACCGACCTGTCGAAGGCGAGCCAGACGCAGTACCTGCACCGCTATATCGAGGCCAGCCGCATCGCCTTCGCCGACCGCGGACGCTGGGTCGGCGACCCGGCCTTCGAGTCGGTGCCGACCCGGCAGCTGCTGTCCCAG
The DNA here is from genome assembly GCF_044332325.1 of Streptomyces sp. NPDC017095. Lineage (NCBI taxonomy): Bacteria > Bacillati > Actinomycetota > Actinomycetes > Kitasatosporales > Streptomycetaceae > Streptomyces > Streptomyces sp. NPDC017095. The sequence continues at coordinate 188,249 of NZ_JBIROU010000005.1, read as the reverse complement.
CGGTTCGCCGACTCGCGCGCCTGCCTCATCAAGGACGACGCGGTCCTCACCAGCCCACTCGCCCCGGGCGACCCGCGCCACCCCGCGGCCTGCGGCGCGGGCGGCACGGCGGCCCCGACGACCTACGAGGGCGAGAACACCACCCATCTGACCGTGGCCGACAAGTGGGGCAACGTCGTCGCCTACACGCTCACCATCGAGCAGACCGGCGGCAGCGGCATCACCGTGCCGGGCCGGGGCTTCCTGCTCAACAACGAGCTGACCGACTTCTCCTTCGCCCCGGCCAACCCGGCCGTCCACGACCCGAACCTGCCCGGACCGGGCAAGCGCCCGCGCTCCTCGATCTCCCCGACGATCGTCCTGGACCGGAACAACAGGCCCGTCGTCGCGCTCGGTTCGCCGGGCGGCGCCACCATCATCACCACGGTCCTGCAGACCCTGACCGGGTTCCTCGACCGGGGGCTGCCCCTGGTCGACGCCATCGCCGCACCGCGCGCCAGCCAGCGCAACGCGGCCCGGACCGAACTCGAACCCGGGCTCTACGACAGCGCGCTGCGGGGCCGGCTGGAGGCCCTCGGGCACTCCTTCAGTCTGAACCCCGAGATCGGCGCCGCCACCGGCGTACAGCGGCTGCCGAACGGCGCGTGGCTGGCCGCCGCGGAGAAGGTACGGCGCGGCGGCGGCTCGGCGATGGTGGTGCGCCCGGAGCGGTAGCGGGCGGGGTCACCCCTCCGCTGCGGGTGGCGGGGCTTCGCCGGGTGTTCCGCCCGGTGAGGCCCCGGGTGTCCCGCCGGGTGCTTCCCCGGTGCGGAAGTCCAGCCGCCCGTCCCGCACGTCCACCGTCACCCGGCCGCCCGCGGCGATCGTGCCGTTCAGCAGCAGCCGGGACAGCCGGTTGTCCACCTCGCGCTGGATGGTGCGGCGCAGCGGCCGGGCGCCGTACTCGGGCTGGTAGCCGCGCTCGGCCAGCCAGTCCACGGCCGCGTCGGTGAACTCCACCCCGACGCCCTGCCCGTCCAGCAGCCGCCGCGTGTCCTCCAGCAGCAGAGCGGTGATCCGCCGCAACTGGTCGCCCGTCAACTGCCGGAAGACCACGATCTCGTCGATCCGGTTGAGGAACTCCGGCCGGAAGTGCTCGCGCAGCGGCCGCAGGATCCGCTCGCGCCGCGCCTCCTCGTCGGCCTCCGTGCCGCCCGGCCCGAACCCGATCCCGCCACCGCGCCGGGTGATCGCCTCCGAACCCAGGTTGCTGGTCATCACGATGACCGTGTTGGTGAAGTCCACCGTCCGGCCCTGCGAGTCGGTGAGCCGGCCGTCGTCCAGGACCTGGAGCAGGATGTTGAAGACGTCCGGGTGGGCCTTCTCCACCTCGTCCAGCAGGAGCAGCGAGTACGGGTGCCTGCGCACCACCTCGGTCAGCTGCCCGGCCTCCTCGTGGCCGACGTACCCGGGCGGCGCGCCCACCAGCCGGGAGACGGTGTGCCGCTCCTGGTACTCGCTCATGTCCAGCCGGACCATCCGGTCCTCGCTGCCGAACAGCGCCTCCGCGAGCGCCCGGGCCAGCTCGGTCTTGCCGACGCCGGTCGGGCCGAGGAAGAGGAAGCTGCCGATCGGCCGGCGGGGGCTCGCCAGGCCCGCCCGGGAGCGCAGCACCGCCTCGGAGACCACGGCGACCGCCTCCTCCTGGCCGACCACCCGCTGGTGCAGGTGCTCCTCCAGGCCGAGCAGCCGCTCCTTCTCCTCCTGGGTCAGCCGGCTGACCGGAATGCCGGTCTGCCGGGACACCACCTCGGCGATGGCCTCCGCCGTCACCTCGAGCTGCCCCTCGTCGGCCTTCCCCTCGTCGCTGGCCGCCGCGATCCGCTGCTTCAGCTCGGTGATCCGGTCGCGCAACTGCTTGGCCTGTTCGTAGTCCTCGTCCGCGACCGCCTGGTCCTTGTCCCGGAGCAGCTGTTCCACCTCGCGTTCCATGGCGCGGACGTCCGTGCCCTTCGTCCGGGCCCCGAGCCGCACCCGCGCGCCCGCCTGGTCGATCAGGTCGATCGCCTTGTCGGGCAGCCGGCGGTCGGTGAGATACCGGTCCGACAGCTCGACGGCGGCGACCAGCGCCTCGTCGGTGTACTGGACCTGGTGGTGGGCCTCGTACCGGTCGCGCAGCCCGCGCAGGATCTCGATCGTGTCCCCGACCGTCGGCTCGGGCACCAGCACCGGCTGGAACCGGCGGGCCAGCGCCGCGTCCTTCTCGATCCGGCGGAACTCCTCCAGCGTGGTCGCGCCCACGATGTGCAGTTCGCCCCGGGCGAGCGCCGGTTTGAGGATGTTCCCGGCGTCCAGCGCGCCGCCCTCGCCGCCGGACCCGGCGCCGACGACGGTGTGCAGCTCGTCGATGAACACGACCAGTTGGTCGGAGTGGGCGCGGATCTCCTCCACGATGGTGTTCAGGCGTTCCTCGAAGTCGCCCCGGTAACGGGTGCCGGCCACCACGCCGGTCAGGTCCAGGGCGACCACCCGGCGCCCGGCCAGCACGTCCGGCACGTCCCCGTCGGCGATCCGCTGCGCCAGCCCCTCGACGATCGCCGTCTTGCCGACGCCCGCGTCGCCGATCAGCACCGGGTTGTTCTTGCCGCGCCGCGACAGCACCTCGATGGTCTGCTCGATCTCCGTGTCCCGGCCGATCACCGGGTCGACGCGGCCCTGCCGGGCCAGGTCGGTCAGATCCCGGCCGTACTTGTCCAGGGTGGGCGTGCCGGTGGGCCGCTGCCGCTCCGGGCGTGGCTGGGCGCCGTCCGGGGCCTCCGGCGGCAGGGCGCGCGGCGCGAACCGGGCCGCGTGCAGGATGTGCCCGGCCGCCGAGTCCGGATTGGCGGCCAGCGCGCTCAGCACGTGCTCCGGGCCGATGTATCCGGCACCGCTGGAGCGCGCCATGTCGTGCGCGTCCAGCAGGGCCCGCTTGACGGCCGGGGTCAGGGACAGCGAGGTCGGCGGCGGTGTCTCGCCCGGCGGATGCAGCACCGGGCCCGTCCGGTCGTCGATCTCGGACGCGAGCGAGTCCGGGTCCGCGCCCGCCCGGCTCAGCAGGCTGCGGGTGGGCTCCGTCGACACGGCCGCGCGCAGCAGGTGCTGGGTGTCCAGATCGCGGCTGCCGTGCTCGGCGGCGTACTGGGCGGCTCCTCTGACCAGCTCCCGGGCCGGCTGGCTGAGCAGCCGGCCGATGTCGATGTGACGCGGTGCTCCGCCGCCCGCCCCGCTGAAGAAGCGGGCCAGGAAATCACCGAAAGGGTCAGGAGGGTAGCCGTTGGTCATGGCGTGGGTTCCTTCGCTGACGACACGCGGAGCGGCCGGGTAACCCGGGGGCGGGTGGCTCATGCCCACCATGTCACGATCCGTTGGGGCGAGCATGTCCGCTTACACGGTGGTATGCCCCTCCTGAACCCTTCGGTGAACTAATGCTCCGTTTCTCAGGAGGCTTCCCGCGCCGTCAGGATCACCGGTCCGTCCGCCGTGATCGCCACGGTGTGCTCGGCGTGGGCCGCCCGGGAGCCGTCGGGCGTGCACAGGGTCCAGCCGTCGTCCGCCGTGCGGTAGTCGTCCCGGCCGCTCGCGATCAGCATCGGCTCGATCGCCAGGACCATCCCCGGGCGCAGCGGGAAGCCGCGGCCCGGCCGGCCCTCGTTCGGGACGTCCGGTTCCTCGTGCATACGGCGGCCCACGCCGTGGCCGCCGAAGTCCTGCGGGACGCCGTAGCCGGCGCCGCGGCAGATCCGGCCGACGGCGTGCGAGATGTCGCCGACGCGGTTGCCGGGCACGGCCGCCGCGATGCCCGCGGCGAGCGCCCGCTCCGCGGTCTCGATCAGCCGCAGGTCCGCGGGGCGGGGCCGGCCCACCGTGAAGCTGACGGCCGAGTCGCCGACCCAGCCGTCCAGCTCGGCGCCGCAGTCCACGGAGAGCAGGTCGCCGTCGCGGAGCCGGTACCGGGTCGGGATGCCGTGCACGATCGCGTCGTTCACCGAGGCGCAGATGACCGCGGGGAAGGGGGTCTCGGCGAAGGAGGGGCGGTAGCCGAGGAAGGGCGAGGACGCGCCCGCCTCGCGCAGCACCTCCCGGGCCACCTCGTCCAGCTCCAGCAGCGACACTCCGACGCGTGCGGCCTTCCGCACGGCGGTCAGGGCCCGCCCGACGACTTCTCCCGCCCCGCGCATCGCCTCGATCGACGTGGGGGTCTTCAGTTCCACCATGCCAATTACTATACCGGTATTTAAATTGGGTGACGACCGGGCGTGGGGCGGTGGCGGGGGCGGGGCAGAATGGGGGCATGGTGCGGACCCCTCTCACTCCCGAAGAGCACGAGCGCGGCGAACGGCTCGGGCGGCTGCTGCGCGAGGCCCGCGGCGAACGGAGCATGGCCGACGTCGCCGCCGAGGCGGGCGTCTCGGCCGAGACGCTCCGCAAGATCGAGACGGGACGGGCGCCGACACCGGCGCTCTTCACCGTCGCCGCGCTGGCGGGCGCCCTCGGCCTGTCCCTGGACGACCTCGTGGCCCGGTGCGCCCTCGTTCCCGTCTGAGCTTCGCGCGCTGCCGGAAAACCGTCCGTAGCAAGCCCGTAACACCTCTGGTGTTGCCTACCGGCCAGACACGGGGAGTCGGGCGGGAGCTGGGCGATGTCGGTGGGTCAACGGCCCGATGGGGTACGGGAGTTCGCGAGCTATCTGTCCGTCCTGCTGGCCCGCCTCGATCCGCGCGGTGGCTGGAGCGGGGTCTTCTGGCGCCGTGATCCCGCGGGGATGAGCGCCTGCCTCGACGGGCGTGAGGTGCCGCCGTGGGACGTGGTGGAGGCGCTGCTGGACGACCTCGGCGCCGGGTACGGGCCCGCCGTCGCGGCGGCCGAGCGGGACCGGGCCGGCGCGCTGTACACCGCCGCGGTCCACGCGTACGACGCCCGGCCCGGCGCCCGGGCCGTCCTCGCGGGCCGGCTCGACACCCTGCTCGGCGAGCGGCGCCGCGCGGCGGAACGCCAGGCCGAACTGAGCCGCCGCCTCTCGGCACCGGTGTCCGCGGAGCGGGCCGAGTCGCTGCGCCTGGACCTCGCCTGGGCCCACGACGACCTCCGGCGCGCCACGGCCCGCTGCGCGGACCTCCACGCACGGCTCACCGCACTGGACCACCGCCCGCCACGAAGCACGGCGGCCCCGGCCGCATCCACCGGCACCGGCCCAGGCCGCCCCCTCCCGGCACCACCGGAGGCCGCGGAACGCGGGCAGTGGCCCACGCGGACAACAGGGGACGGCGGGGGCGCGCCGGGGGCCGGTGGCGCGGGCGTGGCTTCCGGGGCGGTGACGGGGGTCGGCGATCCGGGCGCGGGTACGGCTTCCGGGGCGGGCTGGGGCGGCCCGGGTACGGCTTACGCGGCGCCGGCGGCCGGGAGTGGTCCGGGGGCGGCTGCTGGGGCGGGCTGGGGCGGCGGCACGGCTTCTGGGGAGGGCTGGGGCGGTGCCGACGCGGCTTCTGCGGTGGTACGACGCGGGGATGGCCCGGGTACGGCTTCCGGGGCGGGCTGGGGCGGCCCGGGTACGGCTTACGCGGCGCCGGCGGGCGAGAGTGGTCCGGGGGCGGCTTCCGGGGCGGTGGGACGCGGGGATGGCCCGGGCGCGGGTACTGCGGCCGCAGGCGCGGGTGGTGTGGGTGCGGTTTCTGTGCCGGTGCCGGGCGGGGCTGGTCCGGGGGCGGTTTCTGGGGCGGGCTGGGGCGGCGGCACGGCTGCTGGGGAGGGCTGGGGCGGTGCCGACGCGGCTTCTGCGGTGGTACGACGCGGGGATGGCCCGGGTACGGCTTCCGGGGCGGGCTGGGGCGGTGCCGGCACGGCTTCCGGGGCGGTGGGACGCGGGGGCGGTCCGGGGGCGGCTTCCGGGGCGGTGGGACGCGGGGGTGGTCCGGGGGCGGCTTCCGGGGCGGCGGGACCCGGGGGTGGCCCGGGCGCGGCTGCTCCGGTGGTACGACACGGGGATGAGCCGGGTGCGGGCACTGTGGCGGCAGGCGCAGGCGGTGTTGACGCGGTTTCTGTGCCGGTGCCGGCTTCCGGGGCGGGCTGGGGCGGCCCGGGTACGGCTTACGCGGCGTCGGCGGGCGAGAGTGGTCCGGGGGCGGCTTCCGGGGCGGTAGGACCCGGGGATGGCCCGGGTGCGGGTACTGCGGTGGCAGGCGCAGGTGGTGTGGGTGCGGTTTCTGTGCCGGTGCCGGGCGGGGCTGGTCCGGGGGCGGTTTCTGGAACGGGCTGGGGCGGTGCCGATACGGCTGCTGGGGCGGTGGGACGCGGAGGCGGTCCGGGGTCGGCTTCTGTGCCGGTGGTGTCCTCCGTTCCGCCCGGCGGCGGTGCGGGCGGGCCCCGCGACGGTCAGGTCGGGTCCCGTAGCGACGGGGGGCGGTCCCTTGACGACACGGTCCGGTCCCGTGGTCCTGGTGACGTGGTGCCGTCCCGTGGCGACACGGTCCGGTCCCGTGGCGACGGGGTCCGGGACCGTGGTGACGCGGGCCGGTCCCCTGGCGACGCGGGCCCGTCCCGTGGTGACGGGGTCCCGTCCCGTCGTGACGGGGTCCCGTCCCCTGGCGACGGGGTCCCGTCCCCTGGCGACGCGGGCCCGTCCCGTGGTGACGCGGGCCCGTCCCGTGGTGGCGGCGGCCCCCGTAAGCGGCGGCGGGGCAGTGCGCGGTTCGCCGGGGGTGTGGACGGGGGCGGGGAGCCGGTGGTGCCGGTGGTCGGTGGGCCGGACGCCGGGGCCGGCAGCGGTACACCGCGAGGTGCCCGGTTCGCCCGGGAACCGGTGGCGCCGGACGCCGGGCGCGGCGAGGCCGCCGCGCCCGAGGCGCCGGCCGCGGCCGGGGAGACCGGCGCGGTGGTCGCCGGCACCGTGCGGCGGCTGGCCCTACTGCGGGCCGAGGGGCGGTCCGGGGAGGCGCACGTGCTGCTGGTGGAGGCCGCGTCGTGGCCCGCCGGCCGGCTGCCGTCGCTCGCGGACGCCCTGCACCGGGCCGGACTCGGCGCCGACTGGGCCACGCTGCTGTGGGAGGCCGCCGCCCTGCCCGCCGAGCGGCTGGCCGCCGCCGCCGACGCGCTCACCGCGGCCGGCCGGGACGAGGACGGCCGGCGGATGCTGCGGCACGGTGTCGCGCGGCCGGCCGAGCAGATCGGCGCGGCCGTGCTGCGGCTGGCCGACGCGGGCCGGCACCGGGAGGCGCGGAGCCTGCTGGACGCCTGCGTGCGGGCCCGTACCGCCGAGGAGGCCGCCCGGTGCGCCGCCCCCGATCCCCGGCGCCTGGTGCCGCCGCTGCTGGACGCCGCGCTCGGTGTCTCCGGCGAGCGGCACCGGGATCTCGTGCACGCGCTGCGCGTCGCCGGACACGCCCTCTGAGCGGAGCCGGTCCGCTCACCCACCGGAGTGTGAAACATGATCGACCCAGCGGGTTGACGACGATGGTCTTGGCAAGGGCCGCCCGGAGGCTTAGTTTCGTGCCTCTACGGCCTGCTCTACGGGCGTAGAGGCTCTGACGTCGTGTCGAAGGAGCAGCTCATGGCCCATGTCGTCCGCGCCGCCCTGGTCCAGGCCACCTGGACCGGCGACACCGAGTCCATGATCGCGAAGCACGAGGAGCACGCCCGCGAGGCGGCCCGCCGGGGCGCGCGCATCATCGGATTCCAGGAAGTCTTCAACGCGCCCTACTTCTGCCAGGTGCAGGAGCCGGAACACTACCGCTGGGCCGAACCAGTGCCCGACGGCCCGACCGTGCAACGGATGCGCGACCTCGCCCGGGAGACCGGCATGGTGATCGTCGTCCCGGTCTTCGAGGTCGAGCAGTCCGGCTTCTACTACAACACCGCCGCCGTGATCGACGCCGACGGCACCGTGCTCGGCAAGTACCGCAAGCACCACATCCCGCAGGTCAAGGGGTTCTGGGAGAAGTACTACTTCAAGCCCGGCAACCTGGGCTGGCCCGTCTTCGACACGGCCGTCGGCAAGGTCGGCGTCTACATCTGCTACGACCGGCACTTCCCGGAGGGCTGGCGGCAACTCGGCCTGAACGGCGCTCAGCTCGTCTACAACCCGTCCGCCACCCACCGCGGCCTGTCCGCCCACCTGTGGCAGCTCGAACAGCCCGCCGCGGCCGTCGCCAACGAGTACTTCGTCGCCGCGATCAACCGGGTCGGACAGGAGGAGTACGGCGACAACGACTTCTACGGGACGTCGTACTTCGTCGACCCGCGCGGACGCTTCGTCGGCGAGCCGGCCGGTGACAAGACCGAGGAACTCCTCGTCCGCGACCTCGACTTCGACCTCATCGAGGAAGTGCGGCAGCAGTGGGCCTTCTACCGCGACCGCCGCCCCGACGCCTACGAAGGGCTGGTGCAGCCGTGACCGACCTGTACTCCCGGCACCGCCGGGTCATGCCCGACTGGCTCGCCCTCTACTACGACGACCCGATCGAGATCACCCACGGCGAGGGCCGTCACGTCTGGGACTCCGCCGGCCGCAGGTACCTGGACTTCTTCGGCGGCATCCTCACCACGATGACCGCGCACGCGCTGCCCGAGGTGACCAAGGCGGTCGCCGAGCAGGCCGGCCGGATCGTCCACTCCTCGACCCTCTACCTCAACCGGCCGATGGTGGAACTCGCCGAGCGGGTCGCCGCGTTGAGCGGCATCCCGAACGCCCGGGTGTTCTTCACCACCTCCGGCACCGAGGCCAACGACACGGCCCTGCTGCTCGCCACCGCCTACCGGCGCAGCAACACCGTGCTGGCCCTGCGCAACAGCTACCACGGCCGCTCCTTCAGCGCGGTCGGCATCACCGGCAACCGCGGCTGGTCCCCGACCTCCCTGTCCCCGCTCCAGACCCTGTACGTGCACGGCGGGGTGCGCACCCGGGGGCCGTTCGCCGGTCTCGACGACCGCGCGTTCACCGACGCCTGCGTCGCCGACCTGAAGGACGTGCTCGGCCACACCCGGGCGCCGGCCGCGCTGATCGCCGAACCCGTGCAGGGCGTCGGCGGGTTCACCTCGCCGCCCGACGGACTGCTCGCGGCCTTCCGCGACGTGCTCGCCGCCCAGGGCATCCTGTGGATCAGCGACGAGGTGCAGACCGGCTGGGGCCGTACCGGCGACCACTTCTGGGGCTGGCAGGCCCACGCCCGCAGCGGCCCGCCGGACATCCTCACCTTCGCCAAGGGCATCGGCAACGGCATGTCCATCGGCGGGGTGGTCGCCCGCGCCGAGATCATGAACTGCCTGGACGCGCAGAGCATCTCCACCTTCGGCGGCACCCAGATCACCATGGCCGCGGGCCTGGCCAACCTCACCTACCTCCTCGAACACGACCTCCAGGGCAACGCCCGGCGGGTCGGCGGGCTGCTCATCGAGCGGCTGCGGTCGGCCACCGCCGGGCTGCCCGGGGTGCGGGAGGTGCGCGGCCGCGGGCTGATGATCGGCGTCGAACTGGTCCGGCCCGGCACGGACGAGGCCGACCCGCAGGCCGCCGCCGCCGTGCTGGAGGCGGCACGTCACAACGGGCTGCTCATCGGCAAGGGCGGCGGCCACGACTCCAGCGCCCTGCGGATCGCCCCGCCGCTGTCGCTGACCGTCGCCGAGGCCGAGGAGGGCGCGGCGATCCTCGAAGAAGCGCTCCGGAGCCCGTACTAGACCCTCCGGGCGCCGCCCGTACGCGGCCCGCCCGCAGACCCTCCGGGCGCCGCCCGTCCGCGGCACCCTCACGCGCCGCCCGTGCGCGGCGCCCGTCCCGGCAGGAGGACCCATGACCGGTCGTACCGTCATCCGCGGGGGTCTCGTCATCACCGCGTCCGACGAGATCCACGCCGACGTCCTGATCGAGGACGGCCGTATCGCCGCCCTCGCCGCCTCCGGCACCCCCGCGGCCGCCGCGTTCACCGCCGGGCCGGGCGAGCAGGGGGCGGCCGGGGCCGGAGGATGGCGGGTCATCGACGCCACCGGCAAGTACGTCATCCCGGGCGGTGTCGACGCCCACACCCACATGGAGCTGCCGTTCGGCGGCACCTTCGCCTCCGACACCTTCGAGACCGGCACCCGGGCCGCCGCCTGGGGCGGTACGACGACCATCGTGGACTTCGCGGTGCAGAGCGTCGGCCACACCCTGCGCGAGGGCCTGGACGCCTGGCACGCCAAGGCCGAGGGCAACTGCGCGATCGACTACGCCTTCCACATGATCGTCTCCGATGTGCACGAGGAGACGCTGAAGGAGATGGACCTGCTGGTCGAGGAGGGAGTGACCAGCTTCAAGCAGTTCATGGCCTATCCGGGGGTGTTCTACTCCGACGACGGCCAGATCCTGCGCGCCATGCAGCGCGCCGCCGGGAACGGCGGGCTGATCATGATGCACGCCGAGAACGGCATCGCGATCGACGTGCTGGTCGAACAGGCCCTGGCCCGGGGCGAGACCGGCCCCCGCCACCACGGCGAGGTGCGCAAGGCCCTGCTGGAGGCCGAGGCCACCCACCGCGCCATCAGGCTGGCCCAGGTCGCCGGCGCTCCGCTGTACGTCGTGCACGTCTCGGCGGCGGAGGCGGTGGCCGAGCTGGCCCGCGCCCGGGACGAGGGCCTGCCCGTCTTCGGCGAGACCTGCCCGCAGTACCTGTTCCTGTCCACCGACAACCTGGCCGAGCCGGACTTCGAAGGCGCCAAGTACGTGTGCTCGACACCGCTGCGGCCCCGGGAGCACCAGGCCCGGCTGTGGCGGGGGCTGCGCACCGACGACCTCCAGGTCGTCTCCACCGACCACTGCCCGTTCTGCTTCACCGGCCAGAAGGAACTCGGCAGGGGCGACTTCTCCAAGATCCCCAACGGCCTGCCGGGCGTGGAGAACCGCATGGACCTGCTCCACCAGGCCGTCGTGGACGGGCACATCTCGCGCCGCCGCTGGATCGAGATCGCCTGCGCCGCCCCGGCCCGCATGTTCGGCCTCTACCCGAAGAAGGGCACCCTCGCACCGGGCGCCGACGCGGACGTCGTCGTCTACGACCCGCACGCCGAGCAGGTGATCTCCGCGTCCACCCACCACATGAACGTCGACTACTCGGCGTACGAGGGCCGGCGCGTCACCGGCCGCGTCGAGACGGTCCTGTCGCGCGGCGAACCCGTCATCGACCGGCGGGAGTACACCGGACACGCCGGCCACGGCGCCTACACCCCGCGCTCCACCTGTCAGTACCTGAACTAGGAGCGCCGACCATGGACTTCGGACTCGTCCTGCAGACCGACCCGCCCGCCTCCCGCGTCGTCAGCCTGATGAAGCGGGCGGAGCGCAACGGCTTCCGCTACGGCTGGACCTTCGACTCCGCCGTGCTCTGGCAGGAGCCGTTCGTGATCTACAGCCAGATCCTGGCCAACACGCGAAGGCTGAAGGTCGGGACGATGGTCACCAACCCGGGCACCCGCGCCTGGGAGGTCACCGCCTCCGCCTTCGCCACGCTCAACGACATGTTCGGCAACCGCACCGTGTGCGGCATCGGCCGGGGCGACTCCGCGCTGCGCGTGGCCGGCCGCAAGCCCCACACCCTGGCCCGCATCAGCGAGGCCATGAAGGTCATCCGGGCCCTCGGCAGCGGCGGGGAGGCCGACCTCGGCGGCACGACGATCCGGTTCCCCTGGATCAAGGAGGGCGCCGAACTGCCCGTCTGGATGGCCGCGTACGGGCCGAAGGCGCTGAAGATGGCCGGGGAGGAGGCCGACGGGTTCATCCTCCAGCTCGCCGACCTGTACCTGACCGAGTCCATGGTGCGGACCGTCCGGGAGGCGGCGGCCGCCGCCGGCCGGGACCCGTCCGAGGTGACGGTCTGCGTCGCCGCCCCGGCCTACGTCACCGCGGACGACTCGCCCGAGGCCCTCGCCCACGCCCGCGACCAGTGCCGCTGGTTCGGCGGCATGGTCGGCAACCACGTCGCCGACCTGGTCGCCCGGTACGGCGCCCACTCCGGCGAGGTCCCCGGGGAACTCACCGACTACATCGCGGCCCGGCAGGGCTACGACTACGCCCACCACGGACGCACCGGCAACCCGGACACCGCGTTCGTGCCCGACCGGATCGTGGACCGGTTCTGCGTCATCGGGCCCGTCGAGAAGCACATCGAGAAACTGACCGCGCTGCGCGCCCTGGGCGTCGACCAGTTCGCGGTGTACGACATGCACGACGCGCAGGAGGCGACGATCGACGCCTACGGCAGCCGGGTCATCCCCGCCGTCGGCGCCGGGGCCCCGGGCCGGACGGACCCATGACCGGCACCGCTTCCTCCGCCGGCCGCCCGGTCCCGGCGCCGTCCCCGCTCCCCGGCCGCGGCCGGGCGCTCAGTCCCGGCCGCCGTCCAGCGCGGCGACCGCGGACTTCGCCGCCTTGATGGCGCCCTTGTTGATCTCGTCCGTCGAGGGAGCCCGCCGGGTCTCGAAGTCGCTGCCGCTGTAGGTGACCACGACCAGCGCGTTGGCGGCGCGGACCAGCACCACGCCCTCGCGGGTCTGCTGCCCGTCCTCCGTGGTGAGGCCGACGACGGAGTACGCGCTGTCCCCGAGCCCCGGGACGGCACCGCCGCCGCCGCGCTCCGCGACCCGCTGGTCGTACTCCCCGCGCGCCTCCCGCGCGGAACCGCCGATCTCGAACGACACGTCCAGCCAGCGGTAGTCGTAGCCGTCGAGGGCGTTCCAGGAGCAGGTGCGGCGCAGGCTGGTGTCCGTCGACGGGATCTCCTTGCCGGCCGTCCCGGCGCCCGGCACCAGGGACTTCAGGGTGGCCGCGGGCACGCTGGAGCACGGGGCGGGCGCGGTGGTGTAGGCGTTCGCCGCGGCGGCCGGCGCCGGGTCCGCGGCGGCGGAGGGACCGGCGGGCGTGTGCCGGGCGCTTAGGTGGCCGGCGGCGGGCGGGGCGGCCGGGCCGGACGTCAGCGCCCAGCCGGCGCAGGCGAGCACCGCGACCGGCGACAGGCGCGCGGTGAGAGCGAGCGGCAGAGGAAGGGAACGCACGGCGCACTTCTCAAGGGGGGAGCGGGCGGGGAGGGGTCCGCGGGGCGGACGGGGTAGGACAGTGTCACATGACCGCCTGTGAGCGGAAGGGCCGACGCGGTCCGTGTCCGGCCGCTCACGACGGGCGGAACGCGGTGCACCACTTTGCCCCCGTCCGCCCCGCCAGGCCCCGCCGCGCACGTCCCTGCCCGGCGGCTACGGCACTCGCGCCGTCCACTCCGGGGAGGCGAACTTGGTGCGCGCCAGTTCCTCGGCCCGGGCCAGCTCCGCTTCGCCGACCCCGCCCCGGGTCAGGCCGTAGCGCGCGCGGAAGGACTCGATCATCCGGTCGATGACCGCCTCGCGCGCCAGCCCCGTCTGCCGCCGCAGCGGATCGACCCGCTTCTTCGCGCTGCGCGTGCCCTTGTCGGACAGCTTCTCCCGCCCGATCCGCAGCACCTCCACCATCTTGTCGGCGTCGATGTCGTACGACATGGTCACGTGGTGCAGCACCGCGCCCGGGCCGCCGCCGGGGCCGACGATCCGCTTCTGCGCCGCGCCCGCGATCTTGCCCTGGTCGGTGGCGATGTCGTTCAGCGGCTGGTACCACGCCCGGATGCCCATGTCGCCGAGGGCGCCCAGCACCCAGTCGTCCAGATAGGCGTAGCTGTCCTGGAAGGACAGACCCTGCACGAGGGACTCGGGCACCGACAGCGAGTAGGTGATCGTGTTGCCGGGCTCCACGAACATCGCGCCGCCGCCGGAGATCCGCCGCACCACCTCGATGCCGTGCCGCGCGGCGCCCTCGGGGTCCACCTCGTTGCGCAGCGACTGGAAACTGCCGATGATCACCGCCGGGGCGCCCCACTCCCACACCCGCAGCGTCGGCGGGCGCCGGCCCGCGGCCACCTCGGCGGTCAGCACCTCGTCCAGCGCCATGTGCAGGGCCGGCGGCTGGGGGCCCTCGTGGACCAGCTGCCAGTCGTAGTCGGTCCAGTCCGTGGCGCGGGCCAGCGCGCGACGCACCGCGATGCCGACGCCCTCCGAGGTCAGGCCGTACATCACCGTGCCCGCGGGCAGCGCCGCGTCGATCCGCGCGGCCAGCCCCGCCGCGTCGGTGTCCGCGGGGGCGCCCTCCAGCGCGCCGTCCACCGCGTCCAGCGCCTCGTCCGGCTCCAGGAAGAAGTCGCCCGCCACGCGCACGTGCCGCAGCACGCCGTCCTCGACCTCCACATCGACGACGACCAGCTTGCCGCCGGGCACCTTGTACTCACCGTGCACTGTCAGGGCCTCCGTTCCTGCCGCAGAGATCAACGTCCGCCCCGGCCGCCGTGTTCCCGGCACCCCGGACGGCGCACGGCACCCGCTCCTCCTCGCGCTCATCTGTGAGGTGTCGCTCTCCGGAGAGCGCCCGTGCTTATTAATGAGCCGGGTGGGAAGTCGGAGGTGCACAGCCCGCCTGCGGACCGGCGGGCGGGTCGATCCCCGGGTGAGGCAGTCAGCGTCCGCCCGTCACCAGAGGAGTACCGTGACCGTTCGCATCGGAGTGGAAGAGGAATTCCACATCGTCGAGGTGGAGACGGGCCTGCTCGCGCCGCGAGCCGACAGCATGCTGGAGAAGCTCCCCGCACAGACCTTCACGACCGAGATGCAGCAGGCGACCATCGAGTCCAACAGCGGGGTGCACGACTCCCTAGCCGGCCTGTACGACGATGTGCTCGGTGCCAGACGGCGGCTCGACGCCGCGGCCGGCGCCCAGGGCCTGGCCGTGGTGGCGGCCGGCACCGTGCCGCTGGCCCGCACCCAGGACACCCGCCCGACCGCCGGGCGCCGCTATCGCCACATGGCCGACGAATACCGCATGATCGCCGACGAGCAGCTGATCTGCGGCACCCACGTCCACGTCGACATGCCCGACCGCGACCTGGCCGTGCGCGTCATGTGCGAGGTGTCCCCGTGGCTGCACGTCCTGCTGGCCCTGTCCGCCAGTTCCCCCTTCTGGCTGGGCGCCGACACCGGCTACGCGAGCTGGCGGACCATGGTGTGGCAGCGCTGGCCCACCGCGGGCCCGCCGGGCTGCTACGCCGACGCCGCCGAGTACGACGCGGACGTGCGGTGTCTGATCGACTCCGGGGTCATCAGCGACGCGAAGATGATCTACCACGACATCCGGCCGTCCGCCCACCAGCAGACCCTGGAACTGCGCATCTGTGACGCCTGCCCCCGCGCGGAGACGGTCGTGCTGATCGCCGGGCTGTACCGCGCGCTGGTCACCGAGGCCCGCGCGCGGCTGGAGACGACGGACGCGCCCGCCTGCCCGGGCCGGCACGAGTGGCTGCGCGCCGCCGCCTGGCGGGCCGCCCGGTCCGGCCTGGAAGGCGCCCTGATCGATCCCGTGACCCGGCACGAGGCACCCGCGGCCCAGGTCGTCCGGCGCCTGCTGGAGCGGGTGCGCCCGGCGCTCGAGGCCGCCGGTGACTGGCACACGGTCCGCGAACTCGCCCAGCGGGCGCTCGCGGCCGGCAGCGCCGCCCACCGCATGCGCCTCGCCGCCGAGGCGGACGACCTGCTCGCCTGCACGGACCTGGCGATCGCGGAGACCCGGGGCGACGCCCAGCCGCGCCGCCGGCCCGCCGCCCCCGCCCGGCGCCTCGCCCCGGAGCGTCCCGTCGCCTACCCCTCCGGCGCCGGCCGGACCGGGTTCGCCGGCCGCTGAGCCGCCCGGGATGCCGGCACCGCCCGTCCCGCACCCGCAGAGCCCCTGCCCACCCCCGTCCCGAAGGAGAAGCACCACCGTGTCCATCAGTTCCGGCCACATACCGCTGGGCGGCCCGCCGCCCGCCTCGCCCGCGCGCGGCCCGCGCGGCACCTGCGCCCGGCGGGGAGGTGAGCGCGGATGTGCGGCCTGAGCGGAGAGATGCGCTTCGACGGCACGCGCCCCGACCTGGCGGCCGTCCAGCGGATGAACGACCGGCTCGCCGCCCGCGGACCCGACGGCGAGGGCATCTGGTCACGGGACGCCGTCGCGCTGGGGCACCGCCGTCTGAAGATCATCGACCTGTCCGAGCGCGGTGCCCAGCCGCTGACCGACACCGAGCAGCAGATCACCGGCGTCTTCAACGGGTGTATCTACAACTACAAGGAGCTGCGCGCGGAACTGACGGCCCTCGGCCACCGGTTCCGGTCCACCTCCGACACCGAGGTCGTCCTCACGGCGTACCGGCAGTGGGGCACCGACTGTGTCGACCACTTCCACGGCATGTTCGCCTTCGCCCTGGTCGAGCACCGGACCGGCCGGCTGGTCCTCGCCCGCGACCGGCTCGGCATCAAGCCCCTGTACCTGGCCCGGACCCCCGGACGGCTGCGGTTCGCCTCCTCGCTGCCCGCCCTGCTCGCGGCCGGCGACGTGGACACCTCGCTCGACCCGGCCGCCGTGCACCAGTACCTCAGCTGGCACGCGACCGTGGCCGTGCCCCGGACCGTGCTGGCGGGCGTGCGCAAGCTGCCCCCGGCCACCGTGCGGGTCGTCGAGCCGGACGGAACCCACCGGGACCACCGCTACTGGCAGCCGTCGTACACGCGCCGCCCCGAGCACGCCGGCATGGGCCCCGACGAGTGGCGGGACGCGGTCCTGGACGCCCTGCGCACCGCCGTGCGGCGGCGGATGGTCGCCGACGTCCCGGTCGGTGTCCTGCTGTCCGGCGGACTGGACTCCAGTCTGATCGTGGCCCTGCTGGCCGACGAGGGACAGCGGGACCTGGCCACGTTCAGCGTGGGCTTCGAGTCCGAGGGCGGCGACGAGGGGGACGAGTTCCGGTATTCCGACCTGGTGGCCAAGGAGTTCGCCACCGACCACCGGCAGCTCGTGGTTCCCTCGCGGCGCGTGTCGACGGCCCTGGACGCGGCGGTCGCGGCGATGAGCGAGCCCATGATGAGCCACGACGTGGTCGCCTTCCACCTGCTGTCCGAACAGGTCTCGCAGAACGTCAAGGTCGTCCAGAGCGGGCAGGGCGCCGACGAGGTCTTCGCCGGCTACCACTGGTACCCGGAGCTGGCCGCCGCGGCCCGCGAGGAGGAGCCGCGGCGCTATGCCGAGACCTACTTCGACCGGTCGCACGCCGACCTCGCCGCGATGCTGCACCCCGACATGTTGCCGCGCAAGGACGTCTCCGCCCGGTTCGTCGAGGAGCACATGGCGGCGCCCGGGGCCGAGACGGCGCTCGACGCGGCCCTGCGCCTCGACACCCACGTCATGCTGGTCGACGACCCGGTCAAGCGGGTCGACAACATGACGATGGACTGGGGCCTGGAGGCCCGCGTGCCGTTCCTGGACCACGAACTGGTCGAGCTGGCGGCCGCGTGCCCGCCGGAGCTGAAGCTGGCCGACGGCGGCAAGGGCATCCTGAAGGAGGTCGGCCGCAAGCTGCTGCCCCGCGAGGTGGTCGACCGGCCCAAGGGCTACTTCCCGGTCCCGGCGATCACCCACATGGCCGGACCCGTCCTGGAGAAGGTCAGTACGGCGCTGAACGCCCCCGAGGCGAAGCGGCGCGGCCTCTTCAAGGACTCCTACATCGCCGAACTGCTGGCGGCCCCCGACCGACACCGCACCAAGCGCGGAGCGAACGCGCTGTGGCAAGTGGCTTTGCTGGAGATATGGCTGCAGACGCACGGAATCTGACGGGGGAGACCCTCGCGGTACGGCCGCCCGCCGCCCACCCCGGGCGCACCGCCCCGCCGTCCCCGCCGCCCCCGGACGGCCGTACCGCCGCCTTCGCCGCGCCCGCCCGCGTCCCGCTGCCCGACGCCTCCGGACCGCGCGACGCGACGACACGGCTCATCGCACACGGCTGCTGGTACCCCTCGGCCGACCCGTCCGGCACCCAGGCCGCCTTCATCTGCGACCGGGGCGGCGTGCCCCAGCTCTGGGCCGGCCCCGTCGACGGCGAGGCCGTACGCCTGCTCGACGACGGACCGGACCCCGTCACGGAGGTGTCCTGGTCGCCCGACGGCCGCTGGATCGCCTACACCACGGCGCCCGGCGGCGGCGAGCACACCCGGGTGCTGTGCGTCCGCCCCGACGGCAGCGACCGGCACATCCTGGCCGGGGCCGAGCCGGGCAGCTCCGCCCACCTGGGCTGCTGGGCGCACGACGGCTCGGCGCTCGCGGTCACCGTCGCGGTCCCCACCGCCGTACCCGCCCCGGAGGCCACGGCGGAGGCCGCCGCGCCCGGCCCGGCCGACGCCCATCTGCCGGCCCACTGGCAGGGCCGCACGGGCGGCACGGGGCTGCTCGGCCCGGCACCCCACACGGACCCCGGACCCGCGCTGCCGTCCGGCCTGCTCACCGTCGGGACGACGGCGCTCGGCGCACCGGGCGGCAGGACCGCCCCGGCGGCCGGCTTCGGCGACGGACTGTCGGCGTACCTCGTCGACCCCGACGGCGCCGCCGCCCCCGTCCTGCTCGCCGTAGAGAAGGACGCGGCGACGCTCCGCGTGTGCGACCTCAGCCGCGACGGCGCGTTCGCGCTGCTGCGCCGGGGACCGCGCGGCCGGCGCGAGGCGGTCGTGCTGCGCACCGCCGACCACGAGCCGACCTGTGTGGTGCCGGTGGCCGACGGGGACCCGTGGATCGGCGGCTTCTCGCCCCGCGCGGACACCCTCTGGCTGCGCAGCAACGTCCACCGGGAGTTCGCGGTCCTGCTCGCCGCCGCACTGGACCCGCGGGGACGGGTGCGCGGCTGGTCGGTCGGCGCAGCGCGCGAGAACAGCGACCTGGAACTGCTGCGGTGCGCCCGCGACGGCACCTTCGCCGTGCTGGCCTGGAACGTCCGCGGCATGAGCGAGGTGGAGGTCCTGGACACCGGCACCTCCGGCGCCGGCACCGGCCCGCCCCGGTCCGTCGCCCTGCCGCACGAAGTGGTCACGCGGGTCACGGACGCCGGGCCCCGGCTGCTGCTGGCCCTGTCCGGGTCCCGTCGCCGCCCCGGCATCTGGTGGCTGCCCGGCGGCGCGAACCCGGTCCGCACCCCGTGGTCGTCCCGCGACGAGGACGCCGTGCCCCCGGGCCGCCCGCCCGTGCGGCCGGTCCCCCTGCGGCCCACCGCCCGGGACGGGCTGCGGCTGAACGGCTGGTACTACCGCGCCCCGGGGCGCGGGCCCGGCGAGCCGGCGCCCTGCGTCATCCACCTGCACGGCGGCCCCGAGGACCAGGAGCGCCCCGTCCTCGACCCGCTCTACCACGAGATCCTCGGGCGGGGACTGGACGTCTTCGCCCCCGACGTCCGCGGGTCCTCCGGCTACGGCCGGTCGTTCGTCGACGCGGACCTGGGCAGGGGACGGCTCGCCGCGATCGACGACGTGGCGGACTGCGCCGCCCACGCGGTGCTGGCCGGCCTCGCCGATCCCGCCCGGCTGGCGGTGATGGGCCGCTCGTACGGCGGCTACCTCACGTTCGCCTCCCTGGTCTGGCACCCGGACCTCTTCCGCACCGGGGTCGCGGTGTGCGGCATGTCGGACCTCGGGACGTTCTTCGAGGGCACCGAACCCTGGATCGCCCAGTCGGCGGCCCACAAGTACGGCCACCCCGAACGCGACCGCGAACTGCTGCGGGCGCTGTCGCCGATGAGCCGCATCGACGCGCTCAGGGCCCCGGTGCTCGCCGTGCACGGCGAACACGACACCAACGTGCCGCCGGGGGAGTCCGAGCAGTTCGTCCGGGCGGCACGCGAGCGCGGTGTGCCGGCCGAACTGCTCACCCTGTACGACGAGGGCCACGAGTTCCTCCGCGCCGACAACCGCCGGCTCTTCCGCCGCGCCGCCGCCGACTGGCTGCAACGGCACCTGGGCACCTGACCGGCCGGGGGGTACCGGAGCCGGGCCCGACTGCCTAGATTCTCCCCAGAGCGGTCCGCGGCACCGACGGGACCGGCCGGCGCACGCGGACACCGAGGTGAGGGATGCAGTTCACCACCCGCCCCACGCTCCAGGGCACGTTCGGCATGGTCTCCACCACCCACTGGCTGGCCTCCCAGTCGGCGATGGCGGTGCTGGAGGACGGCGGCAACGCCTTCGACGCGGCCGTGGCCGGCGCGTTCGTGCTGCACGTCGTCGAACCGCACCTGAACGGCCCGGCCGGCGAGGTGCCGATCCTGCTCGCCCCGGCCGGCGGCGCCGTGCGCGTGCTGTGCGGGCAGGGCGTGGCCCCGGCGGGCGCCGCACCGGCCCACTACCGGCGGCTCGGGCTGGACCTCGTCCCGGGCACCGGACCGCTCGCCGCCGCCGTGCCCGGCGCCTTCGACGCCTGGCTGCTCCTGCTGCGCGACCACGGCACCAAGTCCCTCGACGACGTCCTGGCGTACGCCATCGGCTACGCCGAGCACGGACACCCGCCGGTGGAGAACGTCGGCGCGGCCGTGGAGTCCGTACGCCGGCTGTTCGAGACCGAGTGGACCTCCTCGGCCCAGGTGTACCTGCCGGACGGCAGGGCGCCCCGGCCCGGCACCCTGCTGCGCAACCCGGCGCTCGCCGCCACCTGGAAGCGGCTGCTGGCCGAGACCGCGGGCGCGGGCGGCCGGGAGGCGCGGATCGACGCCGCGCGCGAGGTGTGGCGCACCGGCTTCATCGCCGAGGCCCTGCTGCGGCAGTCCCGGCGGCCCACCCTGGACACCAGCGGCGAACGGCACACCGGCACGCTCACTTCGGCCGACCTGGCCGGCTGGTCGGCCACGTACGAGACCCCGGTGACGTACGACTGGAACGGCTGGACCGTGTGCAAGGCCGGCCCCTGGAGCCAGGGCCCCGTCCTGCTCCAGCAGCTCGCCCTGCTCCCGCCCCGGCTGCCCGCGCCCGGCTCCGCCGACTACGTCCACCTGCTGATCGAGAACTGCAAACTCGCCATGGCCGACCGCGAGGCCTGGTACGGGGACGCCGCCGAGGTGCCGCTCGCCGACCTGCTGTCGGACGCCTACAACGCCGGGCGGCGGGCCCTGGTCGGCGAGCGGGCCTCGTACGCCCTGCGGCCCGGCAGCCCCGGCGGGCGCGTCCCCCGGCTGCCCGCCCACGCCCACGCGCACGCGCCGGCGGGCGCCGCGGCCGGCTTCGACCCGATGGGCGCCGGCGAGCCGACCGTCGCGCCGCTGCCCGGCGCGCCGTCGCTCGCGGAGGCGACCGGACAGGCGCAGGTGACCGGCGCGGCGGAGACGGGTGCCGGGACGTGGGTCGGCGCCGACGGCTCCACCCGTGGCGACACCTGCCACCTGGACGTCGTCGACCGCTGGGGCAACATGATCGCGGCCACGCCCAGCGGCGGCTGGCTCCAGTCCAACCCCGTCGTCCCCGAACTCGGCTTCCCGCTCGGCACGCGTCTGCAGATGACCTGGCTGGAGGAGGGCCTGCCGGGCACCCTCACGCCCGGCCGCCGCCCGCGCACCACCCTCACCCCGTCCCTCGCGCTGCGCGACGGCGTGCCGGTCATGGCGTTCGGCACGCCCGGCGGCGACCAGCAGGACCAGTGGCAGCTGCACTTCTTCCTGGCCGCCGTACTGTGCGACCCCGTCCGCGGCGGCCCGGACCTCCAGGGCGCCATCGACGCCCCCAACTGGCACAACGACAGCTTCCCCGGCTCCTTCCACCCGCGCCTGAGGCGCCCCGGCAGCGTGACGGTGGAGTCCCGCACGGACCCCGGCGTCGTCGCGGAGCTGCGGCGGCGCGGCCATGACGTCACCGTGGGCCCCGCCTGGTCCGAGGGACGGCTGTGCGCGGTGGCCCGGGACCCGGAGACCGGCGTCCTGTCGGCGGCGGCGAACCCGCGCGGGGCGCAGGGCTACGCGGTCGGCCGCTGACCGGCCGGTCCCGGCCGGGACCGGCCCCCGCTCTTCACCGCGGTTCCACCTCCCGTCCACCCGGGCAGCGGGGATTGTCAGTAGGACGTGGTCTGATGGGAGGCATGATCGAAGAGACGGAGACCATCGAGGAGTTTCTCGCCCGCCGCTCGGCCGATGTGGAGGAGGCGGTCCGCAAGGCCGCCGCGGCCGAGATCCTGCCCCGCTTCCGTCGGCTCGCCGCGCACGAGGTGGACCAGAAGAGCGGCCCGCACGACCTGGTGACGGACGCCGACCGCCTCGCCGAGCTGCGGCTCACCGAGGACCTCGGCGCGCTGCTGCCCGGCTCGGTGGTGGTCGGCGAGGAAGCGGTGCACGCCGACCCGGCGGTGTACGAGGCGCTCCAGGGCGACGCGCCGGTCTGGATCGTCGACCCGGTCGACGGCACCCGCCAGTTCGTCCACGGCGACGACGGCTTCTGCACCCTGGTGGCCCTCGCCCACCGCGGCACCGTGCTCGCCTCCTGGACCTACGCGCCGGCGCGCGAGCAGTTCGCCACCGCCGTGCGCGGCCACGGCGCCTTCCTGGGCGGGCGGCGGCTGTTCGCGGGTCCGCCCGAGCCCGGCCGGGACCTGGCCGTCGCCACCTCCCACCCGTACTACACCACCGACGACCAGAAGCGCGCGCTGGGCGCCCTGCGCACCGCCGGCGTGGCCCCGCGCGCGTGCGGCTCCGCCGGCCTGGAGTACCTCGCCGTGGCCCGGGGCGAGTCGGACGCGGTCGCGTTCTCCTGGGAGGCCGCCTGGGACCACGCGGCCGGACTGCTGCTGGTCGAGGAGGCCGGCGGCGCCCACCTCACCCTGACCGGCGAGCCCTTCCGCATCACCGGCGGCAACACCCTGCCGTTCACCGCGGCCCGGGACGCGGCCACCGCCCGCCGGGTGGCCGGCCTGCTGCGCGGCGGGGTCTGACCGCCCGCGGCCACCCGGGCCGGGGGAGCGCCGTCGCCCGGCATATCCTGAGCCCGAATCGCCGTCGGCTGACGAAGGAGTCCGAAGGTGCCGTCGATGCTCGATGCGGTCGTGGTGGGTGCGGGACCGAACGGACTGACCGCTGCCGTGGAGCTGGCCCGCCGCGGCTTCTCCGTGGCCCTGTTCGAGGCGAAGTCCACCGTGGGCGGCGGCGCCCGCACCGAGGAGCTGACCCTGCCCGGCTTCCGGCACGACCCGTGCTCGGCCGCCCACCCCCTCGCCGTCAACTCCCCGGCGTTCCGCGCCCTGCCGCTCGACCGGTACGGCCTCGAATGGCTGCACGCGCCGCTGCCCATGGCCCACCCGTTCCCGGACGGCACCGCGGCCGTGCTGTCCCGCTCGGTCGCCGAGACCGCGGCCTCCTTCGGACCGCGCGACGCGGGCCCGTACCGCAGGCTGGTCGAGCCGCTCCTGGCCCACTGGGACACGCTCGTCCGGGACTTCATGTCCCTGCCGCTGACCGCGCTGCCCCGCGACCCGGTCACCCTGGCCCGGTTCGGCCTGGCCGGGCTCCCGCCGTCCACCTGGCTGATGCGCCGCTTCAAGGACGAGCGGATCAAGACCCTGTTCGCCGGCCTGGTCGCCCATGTGATGGCACCGCTGAACGGCCTGGCCACCAGCGCGATCGGACTGGTCTTCGCGCTCTCCGCGCACGCCCGCGGCTGGCCGGTGGCCCGCGGCGGCTCCCAGTCCCTCTCCGACGCCCTCGCCGCGTATCTGACCGACCTCGGCGGCGCGGTGCACACCGACTTCGAGGTCAAGCGCCTGGACGACCTGCCGCCGGCGCGCGCGTACGTCTTCGACACCTCGCCCGCCGCGCTCGCCCGGATCGCCGGCTTCGGCGACTACTACGCGCACTACCGCTACGGACCCAGCGTCTTCAAGATCGACTACGCGCTGGACGGCCCCGTGCCGTGGACCGCACCCGAGGCCCGCGCCGCCGGCACCGTCCAGATCGGCGCGAGCCAGGCCGAGATCGGCACCGCGCTGCGCGCCGCCTCCCGGGAGGGACGCGCGCCCGAGAGACCGTTCATGATCACCGTGCAGCCGAGCGTGGCCGACCCCACCCGGGCCCCCGAGGGCAAGCACGTCTTCTGGGCGTACGGTCATGTGCCCAACGGCTGGTCCGGAGACCTCACCGACGCCATAGAACGCCAGCTGGAGCGCTTCGCACCCGGCTTCCGCGACCGCGTGCTCGCCCGCGCCACCGCCGGGCCCGCCGAGATGGCCGCCCGCAACGCCAACTACGTCGGCGGGGACATCGCCTGCGGCGCGGCCTCCGGCCTCCAACTGCTGCTGCGGCCCAGGCCGTCCCTGTTCCCGTACCACACCCCGCACCCGGCCGTCTTCCTCTGCTCCTCGGCCACCCCGCCGGGGCCCGGAGTGCACGGCATGTCCGGCCACAACGCGGCCAAGGCCGTCTGGCGGCGGCTGAGACAGGGCTGAACCGGCCCCGGCCCGGACGGCACCGACGCACAGACGAGGCAGACATGACCACCATCACCCTGGTCCGGGGCGACCTCACCCGGCAGCACGCCGACGCCCTCGTCAACGCGGCCAACTCCGCCCTCCTGGGCGGCGGCGGGGTGGACGGCGCGATCCACCGCCGCGGCGGTCCCGCCATCCTCGCCGAGTGCCGCGCCCTGCGCGCCTCCCGGTACGGCAAGGGGCTGCCCACCGGCCAGGCGGTCGCCACCACGGCGGGCGACCTGGACGCCCGCTGGGTGATCCACACGGTGGGTCCGGTGTACCAGGGCCCGGGTACCGATCCCGCGCCGCTCGCCTCCTGCTACCGGGAGTCCCTGCGCGTCGCCGGCGGACTCGGCGCCCGGACGGTCGCGTTCCCGGCGATCTCCACCGGCGTCTACCGCTGGCCGATGGACGACGCGGCCCGGATCGCGGTGGAGACCGTACGCACCACCCCCACCACCGTCGAAGAGGTGCGGTTCGTCCTCTTCGACGACCGGGCCTACGAGGCGTTCGCCCGGCACCTCGGCGCACAGCGCGCGGACTGAGGCCGCGCGCGGCGCCCGGTCACCCCCGGGCCGGCGACGGCTCCTCCTCGGGCCGGCGCATGGTGCCCGGCGGCAGGCCGCCCTGGTCGCGCAGCCGGCGGCAGACATCCACCAGCGCCCTGATGCCGCGGCAGTCCCCTCCGTCCCGCTCGGGCCACACCACGCCGAAGGTGCACGGCGCCAGGTCCGCCACGGTGCGGTAGCGGATGTCGGGCCGGGGGAACAGCTCCGCCGCCACGGCCGGCAGGAAGGCGACCGCGCCGTCGAAGGAGACGGCGGACAGCAGCGACTCGACCCGGCTCACGTGGTGGTCGCTGTAGCGCACGCGGCTGCCGTCCGGCCGGGGGTCCATGGCCCAGAAGCGCCGCTCCACGGAGGACACCCCCGGGGCCAGGCTCACCATCGGCCGGCCGGCCAGGTCCGCCAGCCGCAGCGTGGCCCGCCCGGCGAGCGGGTCGGTGGCCGACAGGCACACCACGCGCGGCTCGGTGGTGAGCGGCTCGGCACAGAAGCCGTCCGGCACCGGCAGATAGGCGAAGGCCGCGTCGACCTTGCCGACCGACAGGGCCGTCGCCTGCTCCACCAGGTCCAGCACCTGGAAGTCGACTTCGAGACCGGGGTGCAGGGTGGTCAGGGTGGCGATGACCCGGCGGGTGGCCCCGAGCGCCGCGGCGCAGTCGGTCAGCCCGACCCGCAGCACGAGCCCGTGCTTGTCGTCCGAGGGCTGCCGCGCGGCGTGCCGGAGTTCGTCCGCGGCGCCCACCACGTTCCGCACGAGCGGAAGCAGCGCCTGGCCCAGCGGCGTCAGCTGCACCCTGCGGCTGGTGCGGGCGAACAACTGCACGCCGAGCCGGCGCTCCAGCGTGCGGATCTGCTGGCTCAGAGCGGGCTGGGTGAGGTACAGCCGAGCGGCGGCGCGGCCGAAGTGCAGTTCCTCGGCCAGTGTCAGCAGCGACCGCAGTTGGTGAACGGCAGGGTCGTCCGTGACCAGCATCGCCGGTGCCTCCCATCCGAGCGGAACGGATTGTGGATCCATCATGCATGCTAATCGATGAACGATTGCGCAGCTCCTCGCATTCACGGGAAGCTGTTGGCGCTTCGACGTGCTAGCGGGGGATTCCAGCCGGGCGAGACGGCGTTGGCCGAAAGTGATCGCCTCGGTTTTTCTTTTCAGCCTGACCGGATCATCCGCGCACGCAGGGCGCTTGGCAGTTGCGCATGAGTGATCGTCGGTTCGGAGGCGGATGGGTCCACAGCGTCATGGGTCAGCGACCACGACAGGTCGGTGACCATGGCAAGGAGGCCCTGGCGCCGTGCCGTCGCCGGTCGTCGAGCACCATCCGGACATGGGTCCGCGGATACGCGGGCGCCAACTCAGGAGCGGTGAAGTGAGAATTCGATCAGTGTTTCGTCCGCAATCCGTCCTGCCCGAACGGCGCGAGTCCGATTTCGCGCCCATACGCGCTTGTGCGATGGAGGAGTGTTGAACGAAAACATAACGGGGGCGTCACTCCCCGGGACGGTATCGCAGAGATTAATGGAACTGCTCGACCGTTACCGGCGGATCGACGAGACACTCGCGGCCGGCGACACGGAAGGCACGCCCGACGGCGACGACGGCACGGGCCACGGCACCACGACCGACCGGACCACGACGGCCCGGCCCACGGCGGGCACGGGCTGCGCCGACGTCCACCGGGCGCGCATCGAGCGCTTCGTCGAGCGCCGGGAACCGATCCACTTCGTCATCCCCGCGTTTCCCGCGAAATCGCCGAACCGCAGCAAGGTGTTGGGCGCGCTGCCCGATCTCGGGGAAAATCTGGCGCTCGGTTTCCTCCAGTCACTGTGCGACTACATCGGGCACTTCTACGAGCCGGGCGCCCGGATCACCATCTGCTCCGACGGCCACGTCTTCGGTGACGTCGTCGGCGTCACGGACCGCGCCGTGACGGAATACCGGCAGGCCCTGGCAGAGATGATCACGGAGTCGGGCTTCGCCTCGCTCGACCTCTTCGGCCTCGACGACGCCTTCGGCACCGCCGACTACCCGAAGCTGCGCCGCCTGCTGGAGGAGAACTACTGCGCGCCCCTGACGGAGCTGCGCGACAAGGTGCGCGCGGACCGCACCACCCAGGCGCTGTTCAACGGCATCCACCGGTTCATGTTCGAGGACGCGGTGGCACGGCGCGGCGAGCAGGTCACCCGCAGCCAGCTCCGCAAGGACTCCAAGGAGACGGCGTACCAGACCATCCTGCGCAGCAACGCGTGGAGCCGGGTCGTCGCCGACAAGTTCCCGCAGGCGGTACGGCTGTCCATACACCCCCAGCCACCGGACTCGGACAAGCTGGGGCTGCGCCTGCTGCGCACGAAGGACGGCTGGCTGACCCCC
This sequence comes from Streptomyces sp. NPDC017095, assembly GCF_044332325.1. Lineage (NCBI taxonomy): Bacteria > Bacillati > Actinomycetota > Actinomycetes > Kitasatosporales > Streptomycetaceae > Streptomyces > Streptomyces sp. NPDC017095. Next base: position 160,984 of record NZ_JBIROU010000005.1, on the reverse strand, counting down.
TGGCACGGCGTGGTCCTGGACGACGGCGTCAACCGGTACCTGGTCCGGCGGTGGGACGCCGAGAAGGTGCACGGCTCCGTCGTCTGGCGCAACGGCCGTCCCAGCCACTTCGTGGCGCCGCACCTGTCCGTGACCGCCTGAGGCGGTGTCCGGCCGCGGCGCGCGAGCGCGCCGCGTGGACGCACACCCAGAAAGGAACACCACGACATGACGATGTCGACGCCTGCCCTCAGGACGCTGAAGCACACCCCGCTGCGCCCCTTCGGCCGGGTGATCGAGGCTCCGGGCGGTGACACACCGGTCGGCGCCATCCCGGTGGACACCCTGGCGCGCTGGACCGAGGAGTCCCGCGTGCTCGTGCTGCGCGGCTTCCGGCTCATGGGCACCCAGGAGTTCGCCGACTACTGCCGCCAGTGGGGCGAGGTACTGAAGTGGGAGCCGGGGGAGGTCATCGACCTGATCGTCGAGGACAACCCGCGCAACTACCTGTTCGCCAGCGGCGACGTGCCGTTCCACTGGGACGGCGCCTTCGTGGAGGCCGACCCGCGCTACTTCTTCTTCCAGTGCCTGGACGCGACCGCGGGCGCCGGCGGGGAGACCGTCTTCTCGGACACCACGGCCGTCTACCGGGACGCCGACGCCGCCGAGCGCGAGCGCTGGGAGCGGATCAGCGTCACCTACACCACCGAGAAGATGGTGCACTACGGCGGCGAGGTCACCGAGCGGCTCGTCGCCCAGCACCCCGGAACCGGCGTGCCCGTGCTGCGCTTCGCCGAACCGCTGGACCCGGCCGTCTACAAGAACCCGGTGTCCGTGCACGTGGACGGTGTCGACGCCTCGGAGGCCGACGCGTTCGTCGACTCCCTCGCCGAGCGGCTGCACCGCCCCGAGTACTGCTACGCCCACGACTGGCGCAAGGGCGACATCCTGATCGCCGACAACTTCGCGCTGGTACACGGACGCAACGCCTTCTCCGGGCCGACCGCCCGCCATCTGCAACGGGTCGAGGTCATCTGACCCTCCCGGCAGCGTCCCGAAAGAGGCAACCGTTCCCAGCACAGGTGGAGCTAGAGCATGAGTATCGGCATCGTGGGCACCGGCATCTCGGGCCTGCACCTGGCCCTGAGACTGCGGCAGTTCGGTATCGACGCCACCCTGTACACGGCTCAGGACCCGGACGGCATCCGCAGCGGACCGCCGTTGAACTTCGTCACGCGGTTCCACTCCACCCGGGAACGGGAGCAGGCGCTCGGCCTGACCGAGTGGGCTTCCGACGCGTACGACAACGCCTGGATGCACCTGTCCGTCGAGGCACCCGGCGGACCGTCGTTCCGCGCCGAACTGCCCCACCCGGCCAGCTCGGTCGACTTCCGGATGTACCTCGCCGCGCTGCTCCAGGAGTACCAGCGGCGCGGCGGGGACACGGTCCGGCGGCAGATCACCGACCGGGCCGGCCTGGCCCGGCTGGCCGAGGCGCACGACCTGGTGGTGGTCGCGGCCGGCCGGGGCGGACTGGGGGACACGTTCCCGCGCGACCCGGCCCGCTCGCCCTACCGGGAGGCACCGCGCCACCTCGCCGGCGGGCTCTTCCACGGCGTCCGGCCGCCCGAACCGCCGGGCATGACCATGCACATGCTGCCCGGGGCCGGCGAGATCCACGCCCCGACCTACCACTCCTTCGCCGGACAGGTGACGGCGGTGCTGGTCGAGGCGGTACCGGGCGGCCCGCTGAGCGCGGTCACCGACCACGACCACGACCCCGGGCGCTTCACCAAGGAACTGCTGCACCTGATCGCCGCGCACGCGCCCGCGCTGCACGCCCGGATCGACGAGCGGGAGTTCGCCCTGACCCGCCCCGCGGACATGCTCCGCGGCGCCGTGCCGCCGATGGTCCGGCACGGCTGGGCCCGGCTCACCGACGACCGCTACGCGCTGGCGATCGGCGACGCCTGGATCACCAACGACCCGCTCACCGCCCAGGGCGCCAACCTCGGCTCCCGGCTCGCCTTCCACCTCGCCGACGCCCTGCGGGCGCACGGCGGTGCCTACGACGAGGCGTTCTGCCGGACGGTGTCGGACCAGATGTGGGCGGCGGCCCGGCCCGTCGTGGACTGGACGAACCAGTTCATCGGGCCGCCCCCGGAGCGGATGGGCACCCTGCTGACCGCCGCCGCGGCCGACCAGCGGGTGGCGGACGCCTTCGTCGCCCGTCTGGACGACCCGGCCGCCATGTGGCGGGCCGTCGGCAGCGAGCAGGGCACCGAGGAGTTCATCGCACAGGCACAGTCAGTGAGGAGCACGGTATGAAGGTGCAAGTCGGTCTGGTCTGGGACGCGGTCGGGCGGATCGAGGGCGGCCGGCAGCTGCTCCAGGTCGCCCGGCAGGCGGGTGCGGACACCTTCCTCGTCTTCGACCACCTCGTCAACGTCTTCCCCCGGCAGGCCTGGGACACCGATTTCAGCTACGCCGCCGCGGAGCTGCCCACCCCCGACCGCTGCCTGGACTTCGCCACGGTCCTCGGCAACCTCGCCCCGGGGGCCGGTCCGGTACGGCTCGCCGTCGGCGTCACCGACCCGCACCGCCGGCACCCGGCCGTGCTCGCCCAGACGGCGCTGACCCTGGCCCAGCTCACCGAGCGGGCACCGGTGCTCGGCATCGGCGCGGGCGCGCTGGAGAACCTGGTCCCGTTCGGGGTGGCGCACGACGACCAGGTGGGCCGGGTCGAGGAGGCGCTGCGCGTGCTGCGGCTGCTCCTGTCCGGTGAGGGCCCGCACGACTTCCAGGGCAGGTACTTCACCCTGGACCGGGCGATCATGGGACTGCCCGCGCCCGAGGGACGTACGCCGCTGATCTGGCTGGGCGCCAACCACCGGCGGATGCTGACCCTGGCCGGCCGCTACGCCGACGGCTGGCTCCCCTCGGAGCTGATGAGCCCCGACGAGTACGCCCGGCGGCTGGCCGTGGTGCGCGCCGCCGCCGCGGACGCCGGCCGGGACCCCGGCGCCGTGCTGCCCGCCGGCGGTGTCCCGATCGTGGTCGCGGAGACCGACGCGGCCGCCCACGAACTGCTGCGCGCCACCCCGATCCGCTTCCTGGCCCTGCACGCCGGCGCCCGGGCCTGGCGCCGGCACGGCGCCGCCCACCCCTTCGGGGAGCACTACCGGGGCCTGGTGGAACTGCTCCCGCACCTGCTGACCCGGCAGGAGGTCGCCCGGGCGCTGGCGGCCGTCCCCGAGGAGGTCGTCGCCGACCAGGTCATCGTCGGCAGCCGGGAGACCGTGCTGAAGCGGATCGGCGAACTGCTCGACGCCGGCATGCGCCACCCCATGCTGATCCCCGCCTCCGCCCTCGCCTCGCCCGAGGCCGCCGGATACACGGTGGAGTCCGTCGGCTGGCTCACCAGCCGGCTGCGCTCCGGGGCGGGCGCCGAGGAGGTGTCCGCATGAGCGTCGGCATCGTCGGCTCCGGCATCTCCGGGCTGCAACTGGCGCTGCGCCTGCGGCAACTGGGCGTGCCGGCCACCGTGTACTCGGAGCACGACATCGACGGCCTGCGGACCGGCCGGCCGCGCAACTTCCCCGCCCGGTTCGGCCGCACCCAGCAGCGGGAGCGCGAACTCGGCGTCTTCGACTGGGACTTCCCCGACGCCCAGGTCCAGCACTGGGCGGTCACCGCGCACCCCGGGGGAGGGGAGCCGCCGCTGCGGTTCCTGGCCGGCCTGGAGCCGCCCTCCAGCGTCGTGGACTTCCGCATCTACCTGCCGCACCTGCTGTCCGCGTGGGTCGGCCGCGGTGGCGAACTGGTCACCGGCGAGCACGAGGTGGCGGACCTGGCGGCCCGCCACGACCTCCTGGTCGTCGCCAACGGCAGCCGCTCGATGCGGGGGCTGTTCCCGGCCGACCCCGGCCGCTCGCCGTACACCACGCCGCAGCGCGTGCTGTGCGCCGGGATCTACCACGGCATCGCCGAGGAGGTGCCGCACTCCCTCGACATCCACTTCCTGCCCGGCGCCGGCGAGATCCTGCGGCTGCCGTTCTACTCGACGGCCGGGCGGGCGGACGTCCTCGCCTTCGAGGCCGTGCCGGGCGGCCCGCTGGAAGCCGTCTGCCACGTCGACGCCGGCGCCGACCCGGCCGGCTTCCACCGGCAGGTCCTCGACCTGGTCGCCGAGCACGCCCCCGACCTGCGGGAACGCGTCGACACCCGGGCGTTCGCCCTGACCGGGCCCGGCGAACTGGCCCAGGGGGCGATCACCCCGGTGGTCCGCCGGGGCTGGGCACGGCTCGACGACGGCACCTGCGCCCTGGCGATCGGGGACGCCTGGATCACCAACGACCCGCTCACCGCCCAGGGCGCCAACCTCGGCTCGCACACCGCCTTCGCCCTGGCCGACCTCCTCGCCGGCGCCACGGGGCCTTTCGACGAGGCGTTCTGCCGTACGGCCTCGGCGCGGCTGTGGGAGCACGCGCGGCACGTCGTGGAGTGGAGCAACGCCTTCCTCCAGCCGCCGGCACCGCACGTGGCCGGGCTGCTCGGCCGGGCGGCGGCGGACAAACGGATCGCCGACGCCTTCGTCAGCCGCTTCAACGACCCCGTCGCGATGTGGCGCACCCTCTCCAGCCCCGAGGGCGTGGCCGCCTTCGTCGCCGGCTGCGAGACCGACGCGCCCGCACCGGTCGGCGCGCAGGGCGGCTGACCACAACCGGCCGCCGCCTCGCCGCCGCCTTGCCGGCCTCTCGCGGCGAGGCGGTGGAAACCGGCGGAAAACGACCGAGAACCAGCACGATATTCGGCACACAAGGGAGCACGATGACCTTCCCGGACATGGTCCACGACGAGAAGGGCCGCCTCATACCCGAGTCCGAGCAGACCGCGGTGTGGCTGCTCGGCGGCCTGGCGCAGATACGCGTGCCCGGTTCCGCGACCCGGGACAGCTTCACGGTCGTCCAGCACACCGGAAACCGCGGGTACAACACCCCGCTGCACATCCACGACTACGAGGACGAGGTCTTCATCGTCCTGGACGGCACCCTGCGCATGATCTGCGACGGGGAGGAGCACATCGCGGAGGCGGGCACCACGATGATCGTCCCGCGGACGGTCCCGCACGGCTTCGTGACGACCTCGGGCAACGCCCGCTTCCTCACCATCCACTCCACCCCGCAGCCGGACCGCAGGCCGCAGTTCGACCTGTTCCTCAAGGCGGAGATCCCGCACGCCAAGACCCTGACGCTGCCCACCGAGGACGTGGGCGGCCCGGACCTGGACCACATCATCGCCCTCGGCTCGACGTACGCCTACCGGTACGCGGGCCCGCCGCCCGCTCCGTAACCGCCCCGACCGGGCACCCCACGGCGGGTCGACAGAACATATCCACCCCGACAGAAGAGACACCATGTCGTTGAAGCTCCTTTCCCTGATGCTGTGCGTGTTCGGCATCACCACCGGTGAATTCGTGATCGCCGGCATCCTGCCGGACGTCGCCGGTGACCTCGACGTGTCGATCCCCGCCGCCGGACTGCTGGTCACGGCGTACGCCATCGGAATGATTCTCGGCGGTCCGATCATGACCGCGCTGACCGCGCGCTACGCGCGCAAGCCGCTCATCGTGGGCCTGCTGGTCGTGGTCGTCGTCGGCAACCTCGCCTCGGCGCTGGCGCCCGTCTACTCCGTGCTCTTCGTGGCCCGTGTGGTGACGGCCCTGGTGACCGCCACGTTCTTCGCCAACGCCATCGTCATCGCCGCTTCCACCGCGCCCGAGGGCAAGCAGGCGTCCACCGTCTCCAAGCTGGTCTTCGGCATGAACCTGTCGATGATGCTGGGCGCGCCCCTCGGCACCTTCATCGGCAACCACTTCGGGTGGCGGGCGACCTTCGGCACCATCACCGTGGTCTGCCTGATCGGCCTGCTGCTGGTGCTGCCCCTGGTCCCGGCGGTGGAGAGCGCGACATCGGGCGGCTCCGCGGTGGCCGAGCTGCGCGTGTTCCGCAACCGCAACGTGCAGCTGGCCATCCTCATCACCGCCGTCGCCAACATGGGCCTGCTGATGGTCTTCACCTACTTCTCCCCGCTGCTCACCGACGTCAGCGGCTTCGCCGAGGGCGCGGTCGCGCTGCTGCTGCTGGCCTACGGCGTGGGCGCGGCGGTCGGCAACTTCGCCGGCGGCTGGCTGTCCGACCGCGCGCTGATGCCGTCGCAGGTGGGCCTGCTCGGGCTGCTCACCGCGGGCCTGGTGGTCATGTGGGCGGTCAGCGGCAGCACCGTCGCCAGCGCGGTCATGGTGTTCGTGATCGGCGCCCTCGGCTTCTCCGTCATCCCCGGCATGCAGACCCGCGTCCTCACCACCGCCAGCTCGGCGCCGACCCTGGCGATCGCGGTGAACGCCTCCGCCTACCAGATCGCCGCCGCCCTGGCCGGCTGGATCGGCGGCCGCATCATCGACGGCCCCGGCCTCAGGCCGGTCTACCTGGCCGCCGCCGCGGTCACCGTCCTCGGCATCCTGCTCAGCTGCTACGCCTGGTACCGGGACCGCGCGACGGCCGCGGCCGGCGTGGAGGGCAAGACGACGGAGACCTCGCCGGCCTGACCCGCCGCCCGGCGGAGCCACCGCTCCCGGCCGGGCAGGACGGCCCCGCCGTTCGCACCGCACCCGGCCCCGTCCCGCACGGGGCCGGGCAGGCCCCGCCGGGAACACCCGGCCGACACCTCACGAGGGGGAACAATGAGCCGTGAGTCCGCCCTGGTCACCGGCGACTGGGCCGAGCAGCGCCTCGGCACCGCCGGGACGGTGCTCGTCGAGACCGCGAACGACGACACCGACTACCGCAAGGGCCATCCGCCGGGCGCCGTCTTCATCAACTGGAGCGAGTTCCAGGACGACCTCAGGCTCGGCGTCATCGGCCGGGAGGCGTTCGAGGAGCTGATGCGGGCCAAGGGCATCGCCGACGACGACACCGTCGTCCTGTACTCCGCCAACGCCAACCTGCTGGCCGCGCTGGCGTACTGGTACCTCACCTACTACGGCCACCGGTCCGTGCGGCTGCTCGACGGCGGACGCGCCAAGTGGGAGGCGGAGGGCCGGCCCCTCTCCGCCGAACCGGTGCGCCGGCCGGCGACCCGCTACCGCGCCGCCGGCCCCGACGCCTCGGTCCGGGCGCTGCGCGACGACGTGCTCGCCGCCCTCGGCACCCACACCATCCTCGACGTCCGCTCGCCCGAGGAGTACGCGGGCCGCGTCTTCGCCCCCGGCTTCGCGGGCGAGGCGTTCGCCCCCGGCAACAACCCGCACGAGGTGGCGCAGCGCGCCGGCCACGTGCCCGGCGCGCTCAACCTGCCCTGGGACACCGCCGTCCACCCCGACGGCACCTTCCGCTCCGACGAGGAGCTGAGAAGCGCCTACGCCGCTGCGGCGCCGGACCGCGGCGCCCTCACCTACTGCTGGGTCGGCGCCCGCTCCGCGCACACCTGGTTCGTCCTGCGGGAACTGCTGGACCGGCCCGACGTGCGCAACTACGACGGCTCCTGGGCGGAGTACGGCTCGCTGGTCGGGGTGCCGGTCGAGCGGGGCGAGCGCACCGCCTGACATCCGCTCCGCCCGACACCTCCCCACCGCACCACCGACAACCCGAAGGGGGCAGGGCCGGCACTCCGGGCCGGCTCATCACCTGATGACCGAACGTGACACGAACCGCTCCACCGCAGGCAGCTCCGCGCCCGGCCGGCTGCACGGCAAGGTCGCCCTGGTGACGGGCGCCAGCTCGGGCATCGGCGAGGCCGCCGCCAAGGCCCTGGCCGCCCAGGGCGCGAGCGTGGTCCTGGCGGCCCGGCGCGAGAGCGAACTCGACCGGGTGGCCGCAGAGATCACCGCCGCCGGCGGCGCCGCCCTCGCCGTACGCGCCGACGTGACGGCGGACGAGGACCTCGCCGCCGCGGTGCGGGCGGCCGAACAGCACTTCGGCGGGCTCGACATCGCCTTCAACAACGCCGGGGCCCTCGGCTCCATGGGCCTGATCGAGGAGCAGAAACCCGAGGCGTGGGCCGAGGACATCACCCTCGTCCTCACCAGCGTGTTCCTCTCCATGCGGCACGAACTGCCGGCCATGCGCCGGCGCGGCGGCGGCTCGATCGTCAACAACGCCTCCCAGCTCGGCGTGGTCGGCTTCGGCGCCGGCATCAGCTCCTACGTGGCCGGCAAGCACGGCGTGGTCGGCCTGACCAAGGCCGCGGCGCTGGAGTACGCCCGCCACAACATCCGGGTCAACGCGCTCGCGCTGGCGACCGTGGACACGCCGATGTACCGCGCCTCCGTGGGCGGCAGCCAGGAGATGGCCGACATGTTCACCAGCCTGCACCCCCTCGGCCGTATCGGCAGCCCGCAGGAGGCGGCCTCGGCCGTGGCCTACCTGGCGGGCGACGACGCGGCCTTCTTCACCGGCTCGGTGCTGGTCATGGACGGTGGATGGAGCGCGCAGTGATCCCCGCGGCCGCGACCGAGCCGGACCACGTCGGCGACGGGCTGCCCGCCGTCGTCGGCGCCGGGCTCCGGGTGCCGCTGGTGACGGGCGGGTGGGTGCCGTACGCCGGACTCGACCACGCCGCGAGCACCCCCAGCCTGGTCGCGGTGCGGGACGCGGTGGACGCGCTGCTGCCCTGGTACAGCAGCGTGCACCGCGGCGCCGGCTTCGTCTCGGCGGTCGCCACCCGCGTCTACGAGCAGGCCCGGCGGGAGGTGCGGCGCTTCACCGCCGCCCCGCCGGACGCCGCGGTGCTGTTCACCCGCAACACCACCGACGCGCTCAACCTGCTGGGCCGCGCCCTGCCCGAGAAGACGACGGTGTTCCGGTTCTCCACCGAGCACCACGCCGCGCTGCTCGCCTGGCGCGGCCACCGGGTGCACCGGCTGGCGCCCCCGGACAGCCCGGCGGACGCCCCCGCCGTGCTGGCCAAGGCGCTCGCCGACGCGCCCGACGGACCGAAACTGGTCGTGATCACCGGCGCCTCCAACGTCACCGGCGAGCTGTGGCCGGTGGCGGAACTGGCCGAGGCGGCCGCCGCGCGGGGCGCGCGCACCGTGCTCGACGCCGCCCAGCTCGCCGGGCACCGGCCGCTGGACCTGGCCGGCTGGGGCGTGGACTGGGTGGCGCTGTCCGGGCACAAGATGTACGCGCCGTTCGGGGCCGGCGCCCTGGTGGGCGCCGCCGACTGGCTGGCCGCCGCCGACCCCTACCTGGCCGGCGGCGGCGCCACCGCGGCGGTGGCCGAACAGGACGACCGGACGGCCGTCACCTGGTCCGGACTGCCGCACCGGCACGAGGGCGGCTCCCCGAACCTGGTGGGCGCCCACGCCATGGCGGTCGCCGGCGGCGCGCTGGCCGGCGCCGGCTGGCACACCCTGATCCGCCACGAGGAGGAGCTGACCGCCCGGCTGCGCGAGGGGCTGGCCACCATCCCCGGGGTGCGGGTGCTGAACCTGTGGCCGGGCCGGCACCCCCGGCTCGGCGTGGTCTCGTTCAGCGTCGCCCGCTGCGGCGGCGAACCGGCGGACCAGCGGCTGCTGGCCACCGCGCTCTCCGCCGAGCACGGCATCGGCCTGCGCGACGGCGCCTTCTGCGCCCACCCGGCCGTCCGCGCCCTGCTCCGGGACGCCGACGGCCACCAGCCCGACCGGGCACTGCGGGCCAGCGTCGGCCTCGGCACCACCGCCGAGCACGTGGACCGGCTGCTGACCGCCCTCGCCGACCTGGTCCGCACCGGACCGCGCTGGGCCTACGGACACCCGGAGGAGGGATGGCGGCCCGTACCGGACCCCCGGCCGGCACCCGGCCTCGTACGGTGAGCCCGGAGCGTGGCCGCCGGGGCGCGGCCACGGCCCGCGACCCCCTCTCGGAACACAGCGTGGAGGCACCACTGAACACCGCATCACCGCAGCCGCGGGGACCCCACGGCACCCCGCCTCCGGCACCACCGGACACCGCGCCCGGCGCGGCACCGCGGCCCGCCCCGGGCACCCCGGGACGGCCCGTCCGCCGGTTCGGCGTCATGCTCTACCCGGACCAGCCCTTCCCGGTCCTCGCCGAACGCCTGCGGCTGCTGGAGGACCTCGGCTTCGACCAGGTCTTCCTGCCCGACCACAGCGCCGACCTGCGAGACGCGCGCCGGCCCTGGTTCGACAGCTGGTCGGTGCTGGCCACGGCCGCCGTGGTGACCCGCCGGATCAGGATCGGCACCCTGGTCGCCAACCAGATCCTGCGCCCGCCCGCCCAGCTCGCCAAGCAGGCGATCGCCCTGGACCACCTCTCGGGCGGCCGCTTCGAACTGGGCATCGGGGCCGGGATCTTCCCGTGGGACCACTTCAGCGTGGGCCAGGAACCCTGGTCCCCGAAGGAGCGGGCCGAGCGGTTCACGGACTACGTCACGATCGTCGACGGCGTGCTGCGCGGCGGCGTCTTCAGCCACCAGGGCAGCCGGCTGTGGGTGAAGGACGTGGTGACCGTGCCCGGCTCCGCGCAGCACCCGCGGCTGCCGGTCACCGTCGGCGGCCAGTCGCCGACCCTCATCCGGGTCGCCGCCGCGTTCGCCGACGCGTGGAACACCCACGGCCCGCCCGGCGCGAGCGCCGCCGAGGTGCTCGCCATCACCGCCGAACAGAACGAACGGCTCGACCGGCTCGCCGAGGCCGCCGGCCGGGACCCCGCGGACGTCCGGCGCTCGTACACCGTCTTCGGGCCGTGGGACCCGAGGGCCGGACAGCACACCTACGAGGAGATCTTCGAGCGGTTCTCCGCCGCCGGTGTCTGCGAATTCGTCCTCGACTGGCCGGGGGAGGCGCATCTGGAGGAGTTCGAACGAGTCGCCCGTGAGGTGATCCCGCCGCTGCGGGCCGGCTGACGGTACCCACCGGGCCGCCCGCACCAGCACATCACCTCACGAGCACCCACGACGCGATCCTGTGCCGGGTGTCCCGGCCGCGAAGCGCCGGCCGGGACACCGTTTTGCCGCACGGGGGATCACAGCGATTCGGCAGTCCCAACACATTCGGGGTTCTCACCCAGGACACCCAGGATTCGCGTGAAGGTGTGACACACATGACCGAAGACACCACCCGCCACCCGGCCGGCCTCACGGTCACCCGGGCCGACCGGCAGTACGCCGATCTGGTGAGCGGGCTCAACCAGCGTTACGTGGCCCGGCCCGAGTCCATACGGCTCGTGCGGTCCACCGACGAGGTGGTGGCGGCCGTCCAGCAGGCCGTCGACGAGGGCAAGCGGATCAGCGTCCGCTCCAGCGGCCACTGCTACGAGGACTTCGTGCACCACCCCGACGTCCAGATGATCGTGGACATGTCGGGCATGAGCGCGGTGTACCACGACGAGCGGCGCGGCGCCGTCGCCGTGGAGTCCGGCGCCACCAACCTCCGTACGTACCAGACCCTCTACCCGGAGTGGGGCGTCGTCGTCCCCACCGGGTTCTGCTACTCGGTCGCCATGGGCGGCCACGTCAGCGGCGGCGCCTGGGGGCCGCTGTGCCGCCTGCACGGCCTGGTCGTCGACCACCTCTACGCGGTGGAGGTGGTCGTGGTCGACGCCCGGGGCAAGGCCCGCGCGGTGGTCGCCACCCGCGACGCGGACGACCCCCGGCGCGAGCTGTGGTGGGCCCACACCGGCGGCGGAGGCGGCAACTTCGGCATCGTCACCCGCTACTGGTTCCGCTCCCCGGACGCCCGGGGCCGCGACCCGCGCGGACTGCTGCCGAAACCGCCCGCGGAACTCCTGGTCAGCGCGGTCGGCTGGGCGTGGAGCGAGCTGCGCCGGCAGGAGTTCCACCAACTGGCGCGCAACTACGCCGACTGGCACGTCGCCCACCGCGCGCCCGACGACCCCCACCGCGCGCTCATCAGCCAGCTCGTCCTCAACCACCGCTCGGCCGGGCAGATCGGCCTGCTCGCCCTGGTCGACGCCACGGCCCCGGACGCCGAGCAGATCCTCGCCGACTACCTCAAGCACATCGGCTACGGCATCAGCGCCGAACACGGCGCGCTGACCCGGCACATGGGCGACCTGCCCGCGCTGCCCCAGTTCGCGGCGCCCCGCCGGCTGCCCTGGCTCCAGGCGGTGCGGATGCTCGGCACCACCAACAGCCTCCTCAACGACCCCACGCTGCGCGCCGAGTACAAGTCCTCCTTCATGCGGGCGGCCTTCCCCGACAGCCACCTGGAGGCGCTGTACAAGCACCTCACCCGCGACGACATCGACAACCCCGGCATCAGCGTGCAACTGACGTCCTACGGCGGCCGGATCAACGCGGTGGACCCCGCGGCGACCGCCGCCCCGCACCGCGACGCCGCCTTCAAGATGCTCTGGCAGGTGTTCTGGAACGACCCCGACGACGACGACCGGTACATCTCCTGGGCCCGCGAATGCTACGGGGAGGTCTACGCGGACACCGGCGGCGTCCCGGTGCCGAACGAGGTGACCGACGGCTGCTACGTCAACTACCCCGACATCGACCTCGGCGACCCCCGGTTCAACACCTCCTCCACCCCCTGGCACACCCTCTACTACAAGGACAACTACCCGCGCCTGCAACGCGTCAAGGCGAAGTGGGACCCGCGGAACGTCTTCCGGCACAGCCAGTCCGTCCAGCCGCCCGCCGCCTGACGGGCACCCCCGCCGGGAACCGTCCCGGCACGCACCGCGCGGCGCCCGGCACCCGGGGCGCCGCGCGGCACCGCCCGCCCGCCCGCCGGCTCACCGTCCGCGCACCCGCATCCCCCTCTGCCCGCCGTCCGCGCACCCGCATCCCCCTCCGCCCGCCGTCCGCACGCCCGCCGTCCGCCCCGCCGTCCCGGCGATCCGCGAAGGAGCCCTCGATGACGCCGACGTCCCTGGTCGCGATATCCGGCAGCCCTTCGGCGCGCTCGCGCACCGCCCTGCTCACGGCCCACGTGCTGGACCGGCTGGCCGGGGCGGGACTGACCGCCGAGCACGTCCGGGTCCGCGAGCTGCCGCCGGCCCCGCTGCTGGCCGTGCGGACCGAGGAGCCCGCACTGCGCCGGGCCCTGGACGCGGTCGCCGCCGCCGACGGTGTCGTGATCGCCAGCCCCGTCTACCAGACCGCCTACAGCGGCCTGCTCAAAGCCTTCCTCGACCTGCTGCCCCAGGCGGGCCTCGCCGGCAAGACGGTGCTGCCGCTGATGACCGGCGGCACCCTCGCCCACGCCCTCGCCCTCGACTACGCGCTGCGGCCCGTCCTGTCGGCCCTGGGCGCCCGCCAGGTGCTGCGCGGCGCCTTCGTCCTGGACCAGAGCATCACCCGCGGCGACGACGGACCGCCGCGCCTTGCCCCGGACGCTGAGGACCGCCTGGCCCGCGCCGTCGAGGAGTTCACCACCGCCCTCCTGCCCGACGGACGGGTCGTCGTGGGCTGACGGGCCCGGCCGAGCCTCGTGTCGCGGACCGTGCCGGCCGCCGCGCGCCGCACGCCCTGCCCGCGGGTCCCGGCCACCCGCGTGGCATCATCGGCGGGGTCCGGGACCACGCCCCGGCGAGCCGCGGGCCCGAGCCGCACGTCGTACGAGGAGCACGAGAAGCACGATGAACCCCGCTCTGCTGGACGACTTCTCCCTGGAGATGACCGGCAAGGACGTGCCCCGGCTGGAGGAGGCGCGCGACGGCATCCCGCCGGGCACCCGGATCAACATCACCTTCCTGGCCGGCGAGGACACCGCGACCCGGCTGGCGGCGGCCCGCGCGGTCAGCCGGCTGGGCTTCGTCCCCGTACCGCACGTCTCCGCCCGCCGCCTGCCCTCCCGCACCGCCCTGGAGGAGTTCCTCGCCGGGCTGGCGGCCGACGGCACCGTCGATAACGTGTTCGTCGTCGGCGGCGACCCGGCCCGCCCCGAGGGCCCCTACCCGGACGCCCTCTCCGTGCTGCGCACCGGGCTGCTGCGCCGCCACGGCGTCCGGCACGTCGGCGTCACCGGCTATCCCGAGGGCCACCCCGGCATCACCGACCGCGTGCTGTGGCAGGCGCTCACGGACAAGGCGGCGGCCCTCGCCGCCGACGGCTTCGGCGGCGACGTCATCACCCAGTTCGGCTTCGACGCCGACCCGGTCCTCGGCTGGCTGGAGGCCCTTCGGGCCAAGGGCGTGCACCTGCCCGTCCGCGTCGGCGTCCCCGGACCGGCCGGCGTGCGCCGGCTGCTGGGCTACGCCACCCGGTTCGGCGTCGGCACCAGCGCCTCCGTCGCCCGCAAGTACGGCTTCTCGCTGACCAACCTCGTGGGCACCACCGGCCCCGACCGCTTCCTACACGCGCTGGCCGACCGGTACGACCCGGCCCGGCACGGCACCGTGAAGGTGCACTTCTACACCTTCGGCGGCCTGCGCACCACCGCCGAGTGGATCACCGGCTTCCGGGACCGCGGCGCCCTCACCGCAGCCACTTGAGCCGGAAGAGTCCCTGGCCGGAGCCACGTACGTGTCGGATTCCCGCCAGCTTCCCGGGCCCCCGGTGGCCGATGCTGGACCCATGGCGACAGCGACACCACTCGACCGGGAGCACTGCGTGCGCGCCGTGCGGTCCAAGGACGCGCGGTTCGACGGCTGGTTCTTCACCGCCGTCCTGACCACGCGGATCTACTGCCGGCCGAGCTGCCCGGTCGTGCCGCCCAAACCGGAGAACATGACGTTCTACCCGAGCGCCGCCGCCTGCCAGCAGGCCGGCTTCCGGGCCTGCAAGCGCTGCCGCCCCGACACCAGCCCCGGCTCCCCGGAGTGGAACCAGCGCGCCGACCTGGCGGCCCGCGCGATGCGGCTGATCGCCGACGGCGTCGTGGACCGCGAGGGCGTGCCCGGACTGGCCGCCCGGCTCGGCTACAGCACCCGGCAGGTGGAACGCCACCTGCTCGCCGAACTCGGCGCCGGTCCGCTCGCGCTCGCCCGCGCCCAGCGCGCCCAGACCGCGCGGCTGCTCGTCGAGACCACCGCGCTGCCCATGGCGGAGATCGCGTTCGCGGCCGGCTTCTCCTCGGTCCGCGCCTTCAACGACACCGTCCGCGAGGTCTTCGCGCTGTCCCCGAGCCAACTGCGCGCCCGCGTCCCCGCCGCCGGCGCGGGCACCCCCGGCGCGCTCACCCTGCGGCTGCCGTTCCGCGCCCCGCTCAACCCGTCCAACCTCTTCGGCCACCTCGCCGCCACCGCCGTACCCGGCGTCGAGGAGTGGCGCGACGGCGCCTACCGGCGCACCCTGCGGCTGCCCTACGGCCACGGGATCGTCGCGCTCGCCCCGCGCCCCGACCACATCGCCTGCCGGCTCACGCTCAGCGACCTGCGGGACCTGACGGTGGCGATCAGCCGCTGCCGCCGCCTGCTCGACCTGGACGCCGACCCGGTCGCCGTCGACGAGCGGCTGCGCGCCGACCCGCTGCTCGCCCCCCTGGTCGACCGGGGCCCCGGCCGCCGGGTGCCGCGCACGGTCGACGAGGCCGAGTTCGCCGTCCGCGCCGTCCTCGGACAGCAGGTGTCCACGGCCGCCGCCCGCACCCACGCGGCCCGCCTGGTCACCGCGCACGGCAAGCCCCTGGACGATCCCGAGGGCGGCCTCACCCACCTCTTCCCGGCCCCGGAGGCGCTGGCCGCCGTCGACCCGGGCACCCTGGCCATGCCCGGCGCCCGGCGCACCACCTTCACCACCCTGGTCGGCCGGCTCGCCGACGGCGCGCTGAGCCTGGGCGTCGACTCCGACTGGGCCGAGGCCCGCGCCCGGCTGCGCGCGCTGCCCGGCTTCGGGCCGTGGACGGTGGAGGCCATCGCCCTGCGCGCCCTCGGCGACCCCGACGCGTTCCTCCCCACCGACCTCGGCATCCGGCGCGCCGCCCGGGGGCTGGGCCTGCCGGCCACGCCGGCCGCGCTCACCGCCCGCGCGGAGGGCTGGCGGCCCTGGCGGGCGTACGCCGTGCAGTACCTCTGGGCGACCGACAGCCACCCCGTCAACTTCCTGCCCGCGTGAGGAGCCCCGGCATGAGGCAGCACACCGTCATCGACAGCCCCTACGGCCCGCTCACCCTCGTCGCCGACGACGGCGCCCTGTGCGGCCTCTACATGACCGACCAGCGCCACCGCCCCGCGCACGAGACGTTCGGGACCCCGGGCGACACCCCGTTCGCCGAGGCCCGGGAACAGCTCGCCGCCTACTTCGCCGGCGAGCTGCGCCGCTTCACCCTGCGGCTCAGCCTCCAGGGCACCCCGTTCCAGCGCCGCGTCTGGGAGCAGCTCACCCGCATCCCCTACGGCGAGACCCGCTCCTACGGCGCACTCGCCGACGCCCTCGGCAACCCGAAGGCGTCCCGCGCGGTCGGCCTCGCCAACGGCAGGAACCCCATCGGCATCATCGTGCCCTGCCACCGCGTCGTCGGCGCGGACGGCGCCCTCACCGGCTACGGGGGCGGCCTGCACCGCAAACGCGACCTGCTGGACTTCGAACGCGGCACCACCCTGTTCTGACCCACCCGACGCGACCACGGGCGGTGCCGCCCGGGCGACATGCCGCCCCAGGTGACTTGCGGGCCGCGCCGCCCCGGGGCCGGTGTGTCACGCCACCCGGTGGCCGTTCTCCAGTTCCGCCGTGCCGGTGCCCTGCGCCAGGACGTCCAGGGCGGCCAGCACCCGGCGGCCGAGCGCGCCGGGCAGGTGGGCGGGGAGGCCGGCGCGCTCCACCAGCCGCCAGGACAGCAGCTCCTCCTCCTGGAGGCGGATGGCCTTCAGCTCGGTGTCGTCGAGGACACCGCCGTCGTACAGGTACGCCACCAGCGGCGGCCGGTTCGTGCCGTGCACCCAGTCCACCGCGAGCAGCCGGCCCAGCGGACGGTCGAGCCCGATCTCCTCCAGCGTCTCCCGGCGGGCGCCCTCGCGCGGCGTCTCCCCGGTGTCGGACTCGATGGTGCCGCCCGGCAGCGCCCAGCCCTCGCGGTAGTTGGGCTCCACGAGCAGCACCCGGCCCTCGGCGTCCCGGAAGAGCGCGGCGGCACCGGCGAGCACCCGGGGCAGGCCGGCGATGTACGTGGCGAAGTCGTCCGTGGTCGTCATGGGGGAAGGGTAACCAGCCGGGCCCGCCTTACGTCCCGTTACGTCCCGGCCGTCGCCAGGCGCAGGGTGCGCTCGGCGAGCGCGCTGATCCGCACGCCGTCGAAGCCGAACACCGCGCTGCGCACCGTGTCCCGCAGCGGCTCGCGCCACTGGGCCGGAATGGCGGCCGCCCCGGTGCGCACCCCGGCCACCGAACCGGCCGTCGCCCCGTTGGAGTCGGTGTCCAGGCCGCCGCGCACGGTCAGGGCGATGGTCCGGGTGAAGTCGCCGTCGCCGTACAGCAGTCCGGCGGTCAGGACGGCGGCGTTCGGCACGGTGTGGATCCAGCCGAGCCCGGCGGTCTCCTCGGCCGCCGTGGCGAGGGTCTCCGCCCAGGGCAGCCGGGCCTCGTGCAGGCTCGCGACCCGCCGTACCGTCCGGGCCAGCCGGCTGCTCGCCGGCACGACCGTCAGCGCGGTCTCCAGGGCGTCCCGGACGGTCGGCGCGGTGAAGGACGCGGCGATCAGCGCGGCGGCCCACATGGCGCCGTAGACGCCGTTGCCGGTGTGCGAGAGCACCGCGTCCCGGCGGGCCAGACCGGCGGCCCGGAGCGGGTCGCCCGGGCAGGTCCAGCCGTAGACGTCGGCGCGGATCAGCGCGCCGATCCACTCCTGGTACGGGTTGTCGTACGTCGCCGTCAGCGGCGGCTTCAGCCCGCTCGCCAGGTTCCGGTACGCGGCCCGCTCCGCCGTGAACGTCTGCAGGTACGGCAGTCTGAGCAGCCACAGGTCGCCGACCTGCTCGGTACTGAAGCCGAAGCCGTGCGTCTCCAGCAGGTGCAGGCCGAGGATCGCGTAGTCGACGTCGTCGTCCCGGCAGCTGCCGTCGACCCGGCCGCGCACACAGCCGCGCCACTCCGGGCGCAGCTCGGCGGCCTCGGCCGGGTCGGCGGGCTCCGGCAGGTAGTCGGTCAGCGGCAGGGCGGCGGCGCGGCGCAGATAGCGGTCGATGCGGTCGCGGGTCCACACCTCGCCCTGCTCGACCGGCTTGCCGAGCATGTTGCCCGCGATCCGGCCGAGCCAGCCGCCGTGGACGCGGTCGGCGAGGCCGGGGCCGGTGCGTGCGGTGCTCATGGCAGGGGTGTACCCACTTCGGCGGGCCCGTCCCCGCGCCTTCCCACGCTTCGGGCGGGGCATGACGGCGGGGGTGTCCTGCGGTTATGGTCACAGCGGCGCGACTGGCCCCGACACGCGCGGGGCCCGGAGAGCAAGGGGAACACAAGGTGGCGGACGCTGCAGTGAACGAGACCCGCCGGGTGCTCATCGCCGCGGACAAGTTCAAGGGCTCGCTGACGGCCGTGCAGGTCGCCGAGCGGGTGACGGCCGGGCTGCGCCGGGTCGTGCCGGACCTCGCGGTCGAGGCGCTGCCGGTGGCCGACGGCGGCGACGGGACGGTGGCCGCGGCGGTCGCGGCCGGCTTCGAACGCCGGGAGGCCCGGGTCGCCGGACCGCTCGGCGTGCAGGTGACGGCCGCGTTCGCGCTGCGCGGGGACACCGCGGTCGTGGAGATGGCCGAGGCCAGCGGGCTCCACCGGCTGCCGGCCGGGGTTTTCGCACCCCTGACGGCCTCCACGTACGGCTCCGGCGAACTGCTGCGGGCCGCGCTGGACGCGGGCGCGCGGACGATCGTCTTCGGCGTCGGCGGCAGCGCCACGACGGACGGCGGCGCGGGCATGCTGTCCGCGCTGGGCGCGCGGTTCCTGACCGCGCGGGGCGAGCCGGTCGCCCCGGGCGGCGGCGGCCTCGCCGACCTGGCCCGCGCCGACCTCTCCGGTCTGGACCCGCGGCTGTCCGCGGTGGACCTGGTGCTGGCCAGCGACGTCGACAACCCGCTGACCGGGCCGAAGGGCGCGCCGGCGGTGTACGGCCCGCAGAAGGGCGCCTCGCCGGCCGACGTGGCCGCGCTGGACGCGGCGCTGGCCCGCTTCGCGAAGGTGCTGGAGGCGGCGGCGGGCCCCCGGGCGGCGCAGTACGCGGCGTCCCCGGGCGCGGGCGCGGCCGGCGGCATCGGCTTCGGCGCCCTGCTGCTGGGCGCCCGTTTCCGCCCCGGCATCGAGGTCATGCTGGACGTCCTGGGCTTCGCGCCCGCCCTGGAGCGGGCCGCGCTGGTCATCACCGGGGAAGGCTCGCTGGACGAGCAGACGCTGCACGGCAAGGCGCCGGCGGGAGTGGCCGCGGCGGCGCGGGCCGCGGGCAAGGAGGTCGTGGCGGTGTGCGGGCGCCTCGCGCTGCCGCCGGAGGCGCTGCACGGCGCCGGGATCTCCCAGGCCTACCCGCTGACCTCGGTCGAGCCGGACGTGGCCCGGTGCATCGCGGAGGCCGGACCGATCCTGGAACGCGTCGCCGCCCGCATCGCCGAGGACCGCTTGCGCTGAGGAACCGCGGTACATAGACGAGGGGCCCCCTACCCGGCCGGGTAGGGGGCCCCTCGTCTGCCTATCGCTACGGCAGCTGCGCCGCCCGCGCCTCGCGGCGGTTGTCGCGGAAGTTGTTCACCCGGCGCGCCGTGGCGAACAGCGGGATCACCGCGCCCATCACGAGCTGGAGCGCGCAGCCGGTCTGGAGCAGCAGCTGACCGCTCGGGGCGTCGAAGGCCCAGGCGGCCAGCAGGCCCATGGACAGCACGATCCAGGAGAGCATCGCCCCGGCCAGCCGGCCCCGCGGCTTCGGGTACTCGACCCGGCTCACCATCAGCCACGCCGTCCCCAGGATCGCCAGCAGCGTCGCCACGAACGGCAGCTCCAGCAGCACGATCGAGACGACGGTCAGCGCGCCGAACGGCGAGGGCATGCCCTGGAACACGCCGTCCTTCATCGTCACACAGCTGAACCGGGCCAGTCTGAGGACCACGGCGAGCAGGACGACGATCGCTCCGACCGCCGCCACCCGCTGGTGCGCGTCGTCGGCGACCATGCCGTAGACGAGCACGAAGTACGCGGGCGCGAGGCCGAAGCTGATCAGGTCCGACAGGTTGTCCAGTTCCGCGCCCATCGGCGAGGAGCGCAGCTTGCGCGCCACCAGGCCGTCGAACAGGTCGAACACCGCCGCGCAGAGCATCAGGATGACCGCCGTGGCCGCGCTGTGGCGGGCCATGCCGGATTCCTGGCTGCCGGTCAGGTGCGGGATCAGGATGCCGGTGGTGGTGAAGTACACCGCCATGAACCCGCAGGTGGCGTTGCCCAGCGTCAGCGTGTCCGCTATCGAGAGGCGGAGCGAGAGAGGCATCTCCTCCTCGTCGTCCACCTCGTCGGCCTCGGGCACCCAGCCCGCCTGGGTTTCCGGATCAATCACGGTCAATGCGAGTCACCCCAGCCACGGTCTTCTGTCCGACCTCGACCGCGACCTCCACGCCCTCGGGCAGGTAGAGGTCGACACGCGAGCCGAAGCGGATCAGACCGATTCGGTCGCCCTGCTCGACCTTCGTGCCCTCCGGGAGGTAGGGCACGATGCGGCGGGCCACCGCGCCGGCGATCTGGATCATCTCGATGTCGCCGAGTTCGGTGTCGAAGTGCCAGACTACGCGCTCGTTGTTCTCGCTCTCCTTGTTGAAAGCCGGAACAAAGCCGCCGGGGATGTGTTCGACCGACGTCACCGTGCCCGCCAGCGGCGCGCGGTTCACGTGCACGTTGAGCGGGCTCATGAAGATCGCGACGCGGGTGCGTCCGTCCTTCCACGGCATGATGCTCTGCACCACGCCGTCGGCCGGCGAGATGACCCGGCCCGTGGCGATCTCGCGCTCGGGGTCGCGGAAGAACCACAGCATGCCCGCCGCGAGCGCGGTGGCGGGCACGGCGACGGCCTTCGCCGCGCCGGAGCGGCGGGCGCGGGCCAGGCTGAGGGCTGCGGTGGCGACGGTCGGGAGAAGCCACGGCGATGCTCCGCGCGCGAGGCGTGCGCCTACCAGGCTGTCGCGGTGTGCAGAGGTTTGGCTGTGGGGCATGGATGACCTTCGTAGCGGATGATGCCGCGCTCTGACGGGGGACGGCGGCTTTACCGGATCGTACCGGGCGCGGCCCACAACTGGGCAAGCCAGGAAGCCGAGTCGGCGGCTGAAGACCGCCTACGGGGTGTGATCTTCTTCTCGAAGAAAACGCCCCGTACCCGGACAATCAGCCCTCGAACCGATACTCTTCGAGCAGCCTGCGGCCGATGATCATTTTCTGGATCTCGGCGGTACCTTCACCGATGAGCAGCATCGGGGCCTCGCGGTAGAGGCGCTCGATCTCGTACTCCTTGGAGAAGCCGTAGCCGCCGTGGATCCGGAAGGCGTCCTCCACGACCTCCTTGCAGTACTCGGAGGCCAGGTACTTCGCCATGCCGGCCTCCAGGTCGTTTCGCTCCCCGGAGTCCTTTTTGCGCGCCGCGTTGACCATCATCGCATGTGCGGCCTCCACCTTGGTGGCCATCTCCGCCAGCTTGAACTGGACGGCCTGGTGCTGTGCGATCGGCTTGCCGAAGGTGTGCCGCTGCTGGGCGTACCGGACGCCCAGCTCGAAGGCCCGCTGGGCGACGCCGCAGCCGCGCGCCGCCACGTTGACCCGGCCGACCTCCACGCCGTCCATCATTTGGTAAAAACCTCGGCCGGTGACGCCGCCGAGCACCCGGTCGGCCGGAACCCGCAGGCCGTCCATGATCAGCTCGGTGGTGTCGACCCCCTTGTAGCCCATCTTCTCGATCTTGCCGGGGATGGTGAGGCCCGGACGGACCTCGCCGAAGCCCGGCTCCTTCTCGACCAGGAAGGTCGTCATCGACTTGTGCGGGGCCGTGCCCTCGGGGTGTCCTTCGTCACTGCGGACCAGGACGGCCACGAGCGAGGAGGTGCCGCCGTTCGTCAGCCACATCTTCTGGCCGTTCAGGACGTACGCGTCGCCGTCCCGGACCGCCTTGGAGGTGATGGCCGACACATCGGAGCCGAGGCCCGGCTCCGACATGGAGAAGGCGCCCCGGATGTCGCCGGCGGCCATCCTCGGCAGGAAGTGCTCCTTCTGCTCCGGCGTGCCGTGCTGCTTGAGCATGTACGCGACGATGAAGTGGGTGTTGATGATGCCGGACACCGACATCCAGCCACGGGCGATCTCCTCCACGCACAGGGCGTAGGTGAGCAGCGACTCGCCCAGGCCCCCGTACTCCTCGGGGATCATCAGCCCGAACAGCCCCAGCTCCTTCAGGCCGTCCACGATGGCTTGCGGGTACTCGTCGCGGTGCTCCAGCCCGGTCGCGACCGGAATGATCTCCTTGTCGACGAAGTCCCGGACGGTGGAGAGGATCTCCTGCTGGACGTCGGTCAGACCGGCGGTCTGGGCGAGACGGGCCATGGCTTACTTCTCCTGCTGCTTCGGCTCCGGGCGGCCCGGCTGCTCGCCGCCGCGCTCCTTGGTGTACGTCTCGGTGGGCACCATCACCTTGCGGCGGAAGACGCACACCACGGTGCCGTCCTGCTTGTAGCCCCTGGTCTCGACGTGGACGATCCCGCGGTCGCTCTTCGACTTCGACGGCCACTTGTCCAGCACCGTCGTCTCGCCGTAGACCGTGTCCCCGTGGAAGGTCGGCGCCACGTGCCGCAGCGACTCGATCTCCAGGTTGGCGATCGCCTTGCCGGAGACGTCCGGCACGGACATGCCCAGCAGCAGCGAGTAGACGTAGTTGCCCACCACGACGTTCCTGCCGAAGTCGGTCGTCTCCCCGGCGTAGTGGGCGTCCAGGTGGAGCGGGTGGTGGTTCATGGTGAGGAGACAGAACAGGTGGTCGTCGTACTCCGTGACCGTCTTGCCCGGCCAGTGCTTGTACACCGCGCCGACCTCGAACTCCTCGTACGTGCGTCCGAACTGCATCGCGCTCACGCCTCCGGGATCTCGAACGTGCTGGTGCGCCGCAGTCCGGCGGCCCGGCCCTTGCCGGCGACCACCAGGGCCATCTTGCGGCTGGCCTCGTCGATCATCTCGTCCCCGAGCATCGCGGAGCCCTTCTTGCCGCCCGCCTCGGAGGTGTAGTAGTCGTACGCGTCCAGGATCAGCTCGGCGTGGTCGTAGTCCTCCTGGGAGGGGGAGAAGACCTCGTTGGCGGCGTCGACCTGGCCCGGGTGCAGCACCCACTTGCCGTCGAAGCCCAGCGCGGCGGCCCGGCCGGCCACCTCGCGGAAGCCGTCCACGTTGCGGATCTGGAGGTAGGGGCCGTCGATCGCCTGGAGGTCGTTGGCGCGGGCGGCCATCAGGATCTTCATCAGGATGTAGTGGTAGGCGTCGGCCGGGTAGCCGGGCGGCTGCTCGCCGACGACCAGCGACTTCATGTTGATCGACGCCATGAAGTCGGCCGGGCCGAAGATGATCGTCTCGATCCGGGGGCTGGCCTGGGCGATCTCGTTGACGTTGTTCAGGCCCTGGGCGTTCTCGATCTGCGCCTCGATGCCGATGCGCCCGACCTCGAAGCCCATGGTCTTCTCGATCTGGGTCAGCAGCAGGTCCAGCGCGACGATCTGCTGGGCGTTCTGCACCTTGGGGAGCATGATGCAGTCGAGGTTGGGGCCGGCGCCCTCGACCACGGTCACGACGTCCCGGTACGTCCACTCGGTCGTCCAGTCGTTGACCCGGACCACCCGCGTCTTGCCCGTCCAGTCGCCCTCGTTGAGGAACTTGACGATGGTGTGCCGCGCCCCGGGCTTGGCGAGCGGCGCGCACGCGTCCTCCAGGTCCAGGAAGACCTGGTCCGCGGGGAGGCCCTGGGCCTTCTCCAGGAAGCGCGGGTTCGAGCCCGGCACCGCCAGGCAGGAACGCCGGGGGCGGAGGCGGTTGACGGACGGCTGCGCGGCGCTGGTGGCGGGCGGCGGATGGGCGGTCATGCGGGGACCTCCAAGGGGTCGAGCTTGTTCGCTGTGCGGATCTCGTCCACGATGCGGCCGATGATCCCGGTGATGTCGAAGTCCTTCGGGGTGAACACCGCGGCCACCCCGGCGGCCCTGAGCTGTTCGGCGTCACCGTTCGGGATGATGCCACCCGCGATCACGGGTATCTCTGTGGCACCGGCCACACGCAGCCGCCGCAGCACGTCCGGGACGAGCTGGGCGTGCGAGCCGGACAGGATCGACAGGCCCACCGCGTGCACGTCCTCGGCCACCGCCGCGTCCACGATCTGCTCGGGAGTGAGCCGGATGCCCTGGTAGACCACCTCGAAGCCGGCGTCCCGGGCCCGTACGGCGATCTGCTCGGCGCCGTTGGAGTGCCCGTCCAGGCCCGGCTTGCCGACCAGGAAGCGCAGCCGGGCGACGCCCAGTTCGCGGGCGGTGGCCTCCACCCGGGCCCGGACGCCGGCGAGCGCGGAGCCCGGCTCGGCGGCCACCGCGACCGGCGCGGAGGAGACCCCGGTGGGCGCCCGGTACTCGCCGAACACCTCCCGCAGGGCGCCGGCCCACTCGCCGGTCGTGACGCCGGCGCGGGCGCACTCCAGCGTGGCCTCCATCAGGTTCTCGGTGCCCTGGGCGGCCTCCTTGAGCCGCTCCAGCGCCTTGCAGGGCCGCGGGTGGTTGAACGGCGGCTGGTAGCGGGTGTCCCGCCAGTGCCGCAGCGCGTCGACGACGCGGGCCTCGACCGCCGGGTCCACCGTCTGGATCGCGGTGTCCAGATCGGCCGTCAGCGGGTTCGGCTCGGTGCCCTCGAAGGCGTTGACGCCGACGATCTTCTCCTCGCCGGACTCGATCCGGGCCCGGCGCTCGGCGTGCGAGGCGACCAGCTGCGACTTCAGATAGCCGGACTCCACGGCGGCCAGCGCGCCGCCCATCTCCTCGATGCGGCCGACCTCCGCGAGGACGTCCGCGACCAGCTCCTCCACCTTGGCCTCGACCACCTTCGAGCCCTCGAAGAGGTCGTCGTACTCCAGCAGGTCGCTCTCGTAGGCCAGCACCTGCTGGATGCGCAGGCTCCACTGCTGGTCCCAGGGCCGGGGCAGGCCGAGCGCCTCGTTCCAGGCGGGGAGCTGCACGGCACGGGCGCGGGCGTCCTTCGACAGCGTCACGGCCAGCATCTCCAGCACGATCCGCTGGACGTTGTTCTCCGGCTGCGCCTCGGTCAGGCCGAGCGAGTTGACCTGGACGCCGTAGCGGAAGCGGCGCTGCTTGGGGTTCTCGATGCCGTACCGCTCGCGGGTGATCCGGTCCCAGATGCGGCCGAACGCCCGCATCTTGCACATCTCCTCGACGAAGCGGACGCCCGCGTTCACGAAGAAGGAGATCCGCGCGACCACGTCGCCCATGCGCTCCTCGGGCACCTGCCCGGAGTCGCGCACGGCGTCCAGGACGGCGATCGCGGTGGACATCGCGTACGCGATCTCCTGCACCGGCGTGGCCCCGGCCTCCTGCAGGTGGTAGCTGCAGATGTTGATCGGGTTCCACTTCGGCAGGTGGGAGACCGTGTACGCGATCATGTCCGTCGTCAGGCGGAGCGAGGGCCCCGGCGGGAAGACGTGCGTCCCCCGGGACAGGTACTCCTTGACGATGTCGTTCTGGGTCGTGCCCTGGAGCCTGGTGAGGTCCGCGCCCTGCTCCTCGGCGACGACCTGGTAGAGCGCCAGCAGCCACATGGCGGTGGCGTTGATCGTCATCGAGGTGTTCATCTGCTCCAGGGGGATGTCCTGGAACAGCCGGCGCATGTCACCCAGGTGCGCGACGGGCACGCCCACCCGGCCGACCTCGCCGCGGGCGAGGACGTGGTCGGGGTCGTAGCCGGTCTGGGTCGGCAGGTCGAACGCCACCGACAGGCCGGTCTGGCCCTTGGCGAGGTTGCGCCGGTACAGCTCGTTGGACGCCTCCGCCGTCGAGTGGCCGGCGTACGTCCGCATGAGCCACGGACGGTCCTTCTGACGCTCTGTCATCTGCGGCCCTCAGACGTTCCGGAAGCGGTTGATGGCGTCGAGGTGCCGGGCGCGCGTCTCCGCGTCGCGCACGCCGAGGCCCTCCTCGGGCGCGAGGCAGAGCACGCCGACCTTGCCCTGGTGCAGGTTGCGGTGGACGTCGTAGGCCGCCTGGCCGGTGTCCTTCAGGTCGTAGACCTTCGACAGGGTCGGGTGGATCTTGCCCTTGGCGATGAGGCGGTTGGCCTCCCACGCCTCGCGGTAGTTGGCGAAGTGCGAGCCGATGATCCGCTTCAGCGACATCCACAGGTAGCGGTTGTCGTACTCGTGCAGGTACCCCGAGGTCGAGGCGCAGGTGGTGATGGTGCCGCCCTTGCGGGTGACGTAGACGGAGGCGCCGAAGGTCTCGCGGCCGGGGTGCTCGAAGACGATGTCGATGTCCTCGCCGCCGGTCAGTTCGCGGATGCGCTTGCCGAAGCGCTTCCACTCCTTGGGGTCCTGGGTCCGCTCGTCCTTCCAGAACCGGTAGCCCTCGGCGTTGCGGTCGATGATCGCCTCCGCGCCCATCGCCCGGCAGATGTCCGCCTTCTGCGGCGAGGAGACGACGCAGATCGGGTTGGCGCCGCCGGCCAGCGCGAACTGCGTGGCGTACGAGCCGAGTCCGCCGCTCGCGCCCCAGATCAGCACGTTGTCGCCCTGCTTCATCCCGGCGCCGTTGCGGGAGACGAGCTGGCGGTAGGCGGTGGAGTTCACCAGGCCCGGCGCCGCCGCCTCCTCCCAGCTGAGGTGGGCCGGCTTCGGCATCAGCTGGTTGGACTTCACGAGCGCGATCTCGGCGAGCCCGCCGAAGTTGGTCTCGAAGCCCCAGATCCGCTGCTCGGGGTCGAGCATGGTGTCGTTGTGGCCGTCGGAGGACTCCAGTTCCACCGACAGGCAGTGGGCGACGACCTCGTCACCGGGCTTCCAGGCGTTGACGCCCGGGCCGGTGCGCAGGACGACGCCCGCGAGGTCGGAGCCGATGATGTGGTACGGCAGGTCGTGCCGCTTGGCCAGCTCGTTGGTGCGGCCGTAGCGCTCCAGGAACCCGAAGGTGGACAGCGGCTCGAAGATCGAGGTCCACACCGAGTTGTAGTTGACCGACGAGGCCATGACGGCCACCAGGGCCTCGCCCGGGCCCAGTTCGGGCACCGGCACCTCGTCGAGGTGGATCGACTTGCGCGGGTCCTTGTCGCGGGTCTCCAGGCCCTGGAACATCTCCGTCTCGTCCTTGTGCACGGTGATCGCGCGGTACGAATCGGGGAGCGGCAGGGCGGCGAAGTCGGCGGACGTGGCGTCCTGCGACTGGATCGCGTCCAGGATGTCCTTCACGGTCACGGTGTCGCCTCCGGCGGTGAGCGCCCTGAGGGAGGGGCGCCTTTCGGGGATCGTCGGTGCTTGCTGAGTGCTGCTGAGGGTGTCGAGGGGTGCCGTCGGTCCGGCGGGTGGTGCTTCGGCAGCGCTTTGTGGCGCGGGAGGGTGCCTGTGACGCAGGCGTCCGGGCGCAGGGGCCAAGGGCCCTCGGGGACAGCCGGCGAGGAGAAGGTGTCCGCTTCGCCGGCCGCCCGGACGACTTCACCGTATGGCACGCCGTGACAGGTGACAAGGCACTGCGTGCCAAAAAACGCACTCAGATGAAATCTTTACGCGACAGATGAGCGATGATCGATCGTCGCGTGGTAAAAGAACGGGCGGTGGACGGCACCGAGTGCCGTCCACCGCCCGTCTGCCGCGGCCGGACCGGGTCTTACAGCCGGTCGCCGAGCGCCTGCTGGATGGTGCGCATCACCTCGTCGAGGGGTGCGTCGGTGCGGGCCACCGTCACCAGGACCTCGCCCCGGGCGGCGGCCGTGGTGGTGGCCGGCGGGGTGCGCGGCGCGGACTCGCGGCCGGCCCCGATGCCGGAGCCGAACGTCTTGCGCACGATCGCGAACGCGTGGTCCAGCTGGGCCTCCACGTCGCCCTGGCCGCCCGCCCGCAGCCAGCGCCGCAGGACGTGGTTGTGGGCGGTGACCACGGCCGAGGCGGCGACCTCCGCCAGCAGCGGGTCGTCGTTGGCGTCGTCGGCGTGCGCGTGCTCGTCGAAGTGGCCGAGCAGATAGCGGGTGAACAGGCGCTCGTAGCGGGCCACGGAGGCGATCTCGGCCTCGCGCAGGGTGGGCACCTCGCGCGTCAGCTTGTAGCGGGCGACCGAGATCTCCGGCCGCGCCGCGTACATCTTCATGACTTCCTTGATCCCCCGGCACACCGTGTCGAGCGGGTGCTCGTGCGCGGGCGCGGCGTTGAGCACGGCCTCCGCGCGGACCAGGGTGTCGTCGTGGTCCGGGAAGATCGCCTCTTCCTTGGAGCGGAAGTGGCGGAAGAAGGTGCGCCGGGCGACCCCGGCGGCGGCGGCGATCTCGTCGACGGTGGTGGCCTCGTACCCCTTGGTCGCGAACAGTTCCATGGCTGCCGCCGCCAGCTCTCGGCGCATTTTCAGCCGCTGGGCGGCGGCCCGACTGCCTGCGGCACTTTCCGGCGCGTCGGGCGTGGCGGGTGTACGGGAGGACTTGGCGGGCTGGGACATGACCCGAACGTACTGCATCCGCGCAGCACGATGCGCAGGTCCGGACCCTCCCCCGCCCGCGGAGGGCGGGGGAGGGCCGGCCGGTTCGAGCAGTCCGCCCCAGTCCGGCCGCGTCCGGAACCCGTCGCCGGCGCCGTCAGCGGCGGGCATACTCGCGGAAGCCGCGGCCGGTCTTGCGGCCCAGGCAGCCCGCGGCCACCAGATGCTCCAGCAGCGGCGCCGGGGCGAGGCCGGGGTCCCGGAACTCGCGGTGCAGCACCTTCTCGATGGCCAGCGAGACGTCCAGGCCGACCACGTCCAGCAGTTCGAACGGGCCCATCGGATAGCCGCCGCCCAGCTTCATCGCGGCGTCGATGTCGTCCGGCGAGGCGTAGTGCTCCTGGACCATCTTGACCGCGTTGTTGAGGTACGGGAACAGCAGCGCGTTGACGATGAACCCGGCCCGGTCGCCGCAGTCCACGGCGTGCTTCCCGGTCCTCGCGCAGACCGCGCGGACCGTCGCGTGCACCTCGTCGGAGGTCAGCACGGTGCGCACGACCTCCACCAGCTTCATGGCCGGCGCCGGGTTGAAGAAGTGCATGCCGATCACGTCCTGCGGGCGCGAGGTGGCGCGGGCGCAGGCGATGACGGGCAGCGAGGAGGTGGTGGTGGCCAGCACCGCGCCCGGCTTGCAGACCTTGTCCAGCGCCGCGAACAGCCGCCGCTTGACCTCCAGGTCCTCCGCGACCGCCTCCACGGCCAGGTCCACGTCGGCGAACGCGTCGTAGGAGCCCGCCGGGACGATCCGCTCCAGGACGCCGGCGGCGGCCTCGGCGGTCAGCCGGCCCTTGTCCACGGACCGGGCCAGGGACGTGCCGATCCGGGCCTTGGCCGTCCGTGCCTTCTCCTCGCTGCGGGCGGCCAGGACGACCTGGAAGCCGGCCTTCGCGAACACCTCGGCGATACCGGAGGCCATCGTGCCGGATCCGGCGACCCCGACCGAGCGGACCTCCCGGCCCCCGGCGGACGGCCCGCCCGCCGCCGGAGCCGGGGCGTCCGGCACGACCGTCCCGCTGCCCGGCGCCTCGTAGGTGTAGAAGCCGCGCCCGGACTTGCGGCCGGTCAGGCCCGCCTCGCTGAGCTGGCCCAGGATCGGGGCGGGCGCGTGCAGCCGGTCCCGGGACTCGGCGTACAGGGCCTCCAGGACCGTGCGCGCGGTGTCGATGCCGATCAGGTCCAGCAGGGCGAGCGGGCCCATCGGCAGACCGCAGCCGAGCCGCATGGCGGCGTCGATGTCCTCCCGGGAGGCGTACCGCGACTCGTACATCGCCGCGGCCTGGTTCAGATAGCCGAACAGCAGTCCGTCCGCGACGAAGCCCGGACGGTCGCCGACCGCGACCGGCTCCTTGCCCAGCTCGATCGCGAGCCCGGTGACGGCGGCGACGGCCTGCGGCGCGGTGAGCACCGAGGAGACCACCTCCACCAGCCGCATCGCGGGCGCCGGGTTGAAGAAGTGCAGGCCGAGCACGCGCTCGGGGCGGGCCGAGCCGGCCGCCAGCCGGGTCACGGACAGCGCGTTGGTGCCGGTCGCCAGGATCGTCTCCGGGCGGACGACGGCGTCCAGTCCGGTCAGGATCCGCTGCTTGATCTCGTACGACTCCGGGGCCACCTCGATCACGAGGTCGGCGTCGGCCGCCGCGCCGAGGTCGGTGGCGGTGCGCACCCGGGCCAGCGCCCCGGCCCGCTCCCCGGCGGTGAGCCGGCCGCGCTCCACGGAACGGGCGGTGGCGGCCTGAAGGGCGGCGAGCGCCCGGGCGGTGCGGTCCTCGCTGATGTCGATGCCGATCACCTCCCGGCCGGCCGTCGCGAGGACCTCGGTGATGCCGGTGCCCATGGTGCCGAGGCCGACGACGGCGATCGTCTTCAGCGGGGACGGCGGGGACAGGGGGGTGTCGGACAGGGGAGCGGCCATCGCGGGACTCCAGGAATGAGGTGACGACGAGGAACGCGCCGTGGCGCGCCCGGCAGGGCGCACCACGGGGCGAGGAGGAATGCGGGTGTCGCCGGGCTGCGAGCGCACACGCCCGGTGCGGCCGGTGCCACGGGCGCGCACACGCCCGTGAACGGCAACTTTCCGGCCGGCTCTGTCCCGGAGCCGGGCCGTACTGCGGTACACGCGGTGTACCGAACCGACAGCGCTCGCTCGCGACGGCCGCGTCACCAGACCGTCGCCAGCGAAAGAAGCGAGGGTTACTCGCTCGTATGAGCTTAACCGGCGGGTAACGAGCGCACCAGACCCTGGTGGGAAACCGACTCTGTGATGTACCTCCCTCCGTCGCCGCGACCCGCTTACGCTGGACCTCGTGGACGAAGAGTCGCGTTCGCTCACGGAACGCTTACGGCAGGAGTCGGGCGGCTCGGCGGCGTTCGCCCGTCTGCTGGCCGCCGAGGACCACGACACCCTCGCGGAGGTGCTCACCGCGCCCGGACAGCCGCTGTGGGCCCGGGAACTGGCCGCCTTCCGCCTCGGCCGCGCGGGCGACCGGCGGGCCTTCGAGGCGCTGGTGCTGCTGCTCAACCACCGGGACCCGCCGCGCTGCGCCTCCGCCGCGCACGCCCTCGCCCGGCTCGGCGACCCGCGCACCGCCCGGGCCGCCGCCGCCCTCGCCACCAACGAACTCCGTGTCGCCTACGCCCTGCACCCGGTACGGCTCCTGGTCGCCCTGCGCGCCCCGGAGTCCGTCCCCGCGCTGATCACCACGCTGGAGCGGCGGCTGCGGCCGCACGACCCCTACCGGCGGGTCGCCCTTGCCTGTGTGCAGGGCCTCGGCGAACTGGGCGACCCCCGCGCCCGCCAGGTGCTCGGCGAGGCCCTGGCCCACCCCGCACTCGCCGAGGCGGCGGTACACGCCCTGGCGAAACTCCCGCAACAGCAGCCCACCTGACGCGGGGTCAGTCGCCGGGCTCGCGGACGTAGCGGAGTTCGGGCACGGGTACGCCGGATGCTTCGAAGGTGTCCTCGGCGCCGTCGGGCCGGAAGCCGGCGCGTTCGTAGAAGCGGCGGGCCGGGGCGTTGCCCTCCAAGACCCACAGGAACATGCGCGCACGCCCCGCGCACCGCTCGGCCGACGCGGCCAGCAGCGCCCGCCCGATCCCGCCGCCGAGGTGCGCCGGATCGACGTAGAGCGCGTACAGCTCGGCGTCCCGCGGGTCCGCCCCGGCCTCCCGGTGCGGCCCCACCGCCGCCCACCCGAGCACCCGGCCGCCCCGCTCGGCGACCAGGTTCGCCACCGGACTGTCGCCCCGCGCGAACCGCTCCCGCCGCCGCCCGGCGTCCGCGCGCACGTCCAGCGCGTCCAGGTACGGCCCCGGCACCAGCCCCCGGTAGGCGTGCTGCCAGCCGCGGACGCGGATCTCCGAGACGCGGTCGCAGTCGGCGAGCGCCATGGCGCGGATGCGTACGGTCGGGTCGTCCATGACGAAACCGTAGACCTCGTCGCACGGAAGCCGGCAGTCCGCGGGCCGCGGATCACGGATGCGGTGCCTCGGCCACCGCGTCCGGGGCGACCGCGTCCGGGGCGATCCGGCAGTGCGAGCGGGTGCGCGCCTGGAAGGCGCACAGGGCCAGGGCGCCGGCCGCGGCGGACCAGGCGAACGAGAGCAGCCCGTAGGACCAGGAGGTGACGGACGTGAACGCCGCGGCCAGCGCCGACTGGCACGCGCCGTACAGCGGCAGGGCGTTCAGACCGGTGAGGTCGGCCACGTTCAGGACCGGGTTCTGCAGACCGGTGTCGACCAGGCTGAGCATGATGACGAGGAAGAAGCCCTCCAGCTCGCCGCGCACCAGCGAGCCCAGCAGCAGACCGATGCCGCCGTAGGCGAGACCGGCGCCGAAGACGGCGACGGTCAGCGGGCCCAGTTGCTGCACCGGCAGCGAGCCGCGGAGCACGGCCGTGGTGTACACGGCGACGAGGGCGGTGGCCAGGGCGACGGCGGTGATCTTGGCCAGCAGCATCTGGAGTCTCGGATAGCCGGCCAGGACCAGCCGGCGGTCCACCTCCCCGGCCTTGAAGGTCTCCATGAACATCGAGAAACCCGTGACCAGGGTGACGGCGGCGAGGGCGTTCACCACTTGGCTGACCTGATTCGCCGGCGCCTGGACCTCGGCGTGCGCGGCCTGAAGGGAGAAGCGCACCGCGCGGTCCGGCGCGCACAGCCGCGCCACCATGATCCAGCCGGGGATGAACGCGACCGCCAGCAGCATCGCCATCCGGCTGCGCAGGTGACCGAGGAGGGTGCAGCGCAGCATCTCGGTGAACGCCGGGCGCCGGTACGTCATCGGGTGGGCCTCTCCAGGTCGAGACGGCCGCCGCGCAGGTGGCCGACCGCGTCGAAGTGGTGCAGGTCGTGCAGCAGGTGCGAGACCACGACGATCGACCTGCCCTGGTCGCGCAGCCGGGCGGCGAGCGCCCAGAAACGCTGGTGCGTGTCCCAGTCGAACCCCTGGTACGGCTCGTCCAGCACCAGGAGCTGGGGATCGTGCATCAGGCTGAGCACGAGGTTCAGCTTCTGCCGCGTGCCTCCGCTCAGCTCCCCGGCGCGCTGCCGGCCGCAGCCGGTGAGCGCCAGGAGATCCATCAGCTCGTGGGCGCGCGTGAGGTCCGGCAGCCGGTAGGCCGCCTGGAAGAGACGCAGGTGCTGGGCGACGGTGAACGAGTCGTTCAGCACGGCGTGCTGTGGGCAGTAGCCCGCCTTGCCGGTGCGCTCCACCGTGCCCCGGTCGGGCGCCAGATACCCCATGGCGATCCGGAGCAGCGTGCTCTTGCCCGCGCCGTTCTCGCCGACGACGCCGATCAGCGCTCCGGCGGGCACGTCGAGGTCGGCGCCGCACAGGATCTGTCTGCGGCCGTACGCCTTCCACACGTCGCTGATCCGCAGCGGTGACCGCCGTCGCGTGGGCCGCGTGGCCTCTGTGGTCACGTCCGGGTCTCCCGTCAGCGCAGGGTGTAGACGGAGGCGGCGAGGGCGAGGGTGTACCACTGTTCGACCAGGCGGTAGCTGCGCTGGTCGTGCTCGCGCCCGCGCAGCCGCATCACCCGCACCGCGAGCAGCAGACTCAGACCGCCCAGGAGCACGTCCGTGGCGACGGCCCACCAGTGCCGGCCGGCGGGCTCCATGAGGAAGTAGTGGATGGCGACGGGACCCACGGCGAAGCCGGTGCACAGGAAGACCCGGGTGGGCGTCTCGCCGAAGACCAGCGGCATCGTGGACCGGCGGACCGCGCGGTCGCCGGTCATGTCGCGCAGGTCCTGTACCGACATGAGCAGGGTCACGGTGACCGTGAGGGTCACGATCCAGCGCCAGGCGTCCGGGGTGACCGCGGTGACCATCCCCCAGGCGGCGGCCAGCTGGGCGATGACCCCGAGTCCCGCGTAGAGGTTCCTGCCCAGCCAGTGCCGGCCCCAGCCGTACTCGTGCTGCAGCAGGGAGAGGACCTGCCACATCAGGGCCCACTCCAGGACACCCAGCCAGTACCCGTACAAGGGGAAGAGGACCCGGACCGCGTACAGCCGCAGCCGCGCGCCCCGGACGGTGCTCTGGCCGGTCACCAGGGGCCGGAACGGCTTGTTGACGCGGTCCTCCTCGACGCCGACGAGCTGGTTGGCCAGCGTGTGCTCGTAGACGAACAGCCAGAAGTACAGCGCTCCGCCGGCCAGGGTGAGCACGGCGTCGGGCGGGGACAGCCGGGCGTGGACGACGGCCGCCACCACGAAGCAGGTGGCCGGGAAGATGGTGGTCCAGCGGTCGGCGCTGATGAAGAGCCAGCTAAGGCGGATCTCCCGCCAGGCGCTCTGGAGCACCGCCGCCGGCGCGGTCGTGGTCGTCACTGTGGGTCCGTACTCCGTGGTCGGCCGGGCCGGTGGACGGCCCGGGGCGGGTCCTGGTGCGGGTCGCCGGCCGGGCCGGGCGTCACGCCGTGCGGTGGACGACCGCCTCCGCGACGTCCTCCAGCGTGCGGATGGCGCTGGGCGGGAAAGGGGCCACCGTCAGCGAGTCCAGGGCCTGGCGGTACCTCTCCTCGATCATGTGCTCGACGGCTCTCCGGGCTCCCGTGCCGGTGAGGATGGACCGGATCTCCGCGGCTTCCCGCTCCCCGAGGTCCGGGTCGCCGAGCAGCGCGTGCAGCCGGTCGGCCTGGGCCGGTCCGCAGACGCGCAGGGCGTGGACGATCAGGCTGGTGGACTTGCCCTCGCGCAGGTCGTCCAGGCGGGACTTGCCCATCCGGTCCGGGTCCCCGAAGACACCCAGCACGTCGTCCCGGAGCTGGAACGCCTCACCGAGGGGGATACCGAAGGCGGTGCAGGCGTTCATGACCTCCGGTCCGGCACCGGCGAGGGCCGCCCCCACCTGCAAGGGGCGCTCGATGGTGTACTTGGCGGTCTTGTAGCGGATGACGCTCAGCATCGTCTCCAGGCTCGCGTGCAGCTTGCCGGTGGTCAGCAGGTCCAGGTGCTGGCCGGCGATCAGTTCGCTCCGGGCGAGGTCGACGCAGTGCAGGACCCTGGCCCGGTGGGCCTCCGGCATGAGCGTGGTGTGCAGCAGCTCGTCGGACCAGACCAGAGCCAGGTCGCCCAGCAGGATCGCGCCGCCGAGTCCGTACTGCTGCGCCATCCGCGCCACGTGGTGCCGGTCGGCCAGCGACCGGTGGATCGTGGGGCGGCCCCGGCGGCTGTCGGACGCGTCCATGATGTCGTCGTGGATCAGCGCGCAGGTGTGCGCCAGTTCGATGGAGGCGGCCAGCCGGACGGCCTGTGTGATGTCGCCCCGCCCCCCGGCCGCGATCCAGCCGGTCACGCACAGCAGCGGACGGACTCTTTTCCCGCCGGAGATGAAGTCACGCAGAATGCGGATGAGCGCCGACTGGCCGGGCACGGGAGCGGACCGTTCCTTCTGCGTCAGGAATTCCGACAGCAGATTGTCGATCGCGGGGCGCGGCGCGAAGAACTCGGAGGTGACCGCCAGTGTTTCCGTACTCATGACGAAGGCGCCTTTCAGAAGGAATGCCGGTCACTGGTCCGGCCCGGTTGCTTCGCTTCGTGGCCGGCCCACCGCCGCATCTCGGGGGTGACCGGGTTGCCGGAGATAACGGCCCAGGGCCATCAAGGGGAAGACGTGCCCGTAATACCCGTAGTGCGCGGCCACGGCCCGGGGGACGAGGACGCCGGTGAACTGCGGCTCCTCCCAGGTGCCGGCGGGCGTCTGCCGCTCGGTCAGCCAGCGCACCCCGTCCCGCGCCACGGCACTGTCACGCTCTCCCGCCGCGAGGAGCGCGAGCAGCGCCCAGGCGGTCTGCGAAGGCGTGGACGGGCCGCGGCCGGCGCGGGCCGGGACGGTGTACGACTCCCAGCTCTCGCCCCAGCCGCCGTCCGCGTTCTGCACCGACGTCAGCCAGGCGACGGCACGCCGGACGGCGGCGTGGTCGCGGGGCACTCCGGCGGCCACGAGGGCGGGCAGCACACAGCCGGTGCCGTAGACGTAGTTCACTCCCCAGCGTCCGTACCACGCGCCGTTCGCCTCCTGCCGGCCGAGCAGCCAGCGGACGCCGCGGCGGGTACGGGGGTCGCGGCGCCGTCCCTGGGCGGCCAGCATCTCCACCACATGGGCGGTGATGTCGGCGGTGGGCGGGTCGGTGCAGAACTCGCCGAAGTCGAAGAACGGGAGCCTGGCGGGGAGCGTGCTGGTGTTGTCCGCGTCGAAGGCCGCCCACCCGCCGTTCCGGCTCTGCATGCCCAGGCACCACCGCGTCGCCCTGTCGAGCGCTTCGTCGACGCGTGCCCGGTCGGGATGGCTCACCCGGCGCAGCGCGAGGACCACCTCGCTGGTGTCGTCGGTGTCGGGGTAGTACCGGTTGTGGAACTGGAAGGCCCAGCCGCCGGGAGCCAGCCGGGGCCGCCGCACGGCCCAGTCGCCGGGCCGGTCGGCCTGCCGGGTGAGCAGCCAGTCGGCGGCCTTGACCAGCGCGGGATGGTCGGCGGCCAGACCGGCGTCCAGGAGCGCGGTGGTGGACAGGCAGGTGTCCCAGACCGGGCTGTGGACGGTGTGCAGCGCCCGCACGCCGTCCTCGGGCCACGCACCGCAGTCCTCCAGGAAGCCCCAGGCGGCCTTGAGCACCGGATGGTCCGGCGGGTAGCCGTGCAGATGCAGGGCGAGGACGACCCACGTGGTCATCGGCGTGCACGCCCCCCAGCTGCCGTCCGGCTCCTGACGCGCCAGGAGCCAGCGGACGCAGGCGTTCACCGCGGCTTCGCGCGCCGGGCGGGGAAGGGCCCGGGAGCAGGTGCGCACGGCGGCGTTCAGCCGCCAGAACAGCTTCTCCCGGCCGCTGTCGGGCGGCGGCGCCGGCGGCCGGCCCGCGGTGCCGGGCACGGCGAAGAGCTCGTCGATGCCGAAGGGGGCCGGGCGCACCGGGCGGTGGGCGCTGATGACGCTGAGGGCGACCAGCGCCAGGCGCATGACGGAGCTGAAGGAGTAGATGTTCAGGGGCGCCCGCCTGGGCAGGGCGATGATCTCCGGCGGGATCTCGGGCAGGTCGTCCCAGCTCCACCAGCCGAGGAGGGCGAGCCAGACACGCGCCGTGAGCGGGCCGGCCGCGGCACCGCCCTGCTCGCGCACCCAGGCCGCGCACCGCAGCATGTGCTCCTCGTCCGGGCCGTCCCCGGCGAGCCGCAGCGCGACGTACGCCTGGACCGTGGTCCCCAGATGGCCCCGGCCTTCGAAGACGAGGGGCCAGGAACCGTCCGCGCTCTGCTGCGAGCGGATCCACCGGCCGCTCGCCCGGGCCAGACGTTCGTCCAGCACGCCCAGCAGGTGGCGGAGGAAGAGGTCGTGGGCGTCGTAACTCACGTCCGTCGTGAAACGGGCCTTCCACCATCCGGCGGTGTCCTGCCGGGCCAGCAGATGGTCCGCGGCCCGCGCCACCGCGGCCCGGACCGCCTCCTCCGTCGCCTCCTCCGCCGGGCCGGACGCGGGAACGGCGGGCGGCACGCCGGCGTCACCCGCGGGGAGGGGGCCTTTCGCGTGCGGCACACCGCCGGCCGAAATCGTCATGGCACTCCTCAGGCACCGAATCCGTGAATACCCCGCCTTTCGGAATATCCGAATTCCGTGACGGCGCCGTCGCTGTTTCGCCGAGTTCGCCGTCCCGCGGGGAGGGGATCGATTCTTCCGGATCTTTCCGGCCGGCACATCCTTCGTACGTGTGCAAGAGAAGGGCGTGAAGAGTCACGCCGTGTGTTCCGGGACGCGCCCCCCGCGCCCGAAAGTCCGCATTCCGCGCGCGTCGCCGCTCCGGCGGCGCGCGCGGACCGGTATGCCGTCAGGGACGCGGGCCCAGCAGGCCGTGCAGGATGGCGCCGCGGGTCGCCGCCGGCGCCCTCTTCCGTGCGGACAGCGGCCGCGGGTCCGGTGACTTCGCGCAGACCGCGTCGGCCGGCCCGCCGCCGCGCGGCACCGTGCCGTCGGCCAGGTACGCGGCCAGGTAGCCGTCCAGGCAGGCGTTGCCGCTCAGGGTGACGCCGTGGTTGCCGCCGCCCTGCTCGACCACCAGGGCGGACCGGCTCAGCAGCCGGTGGACCGCGACCGCGCCGGCGTACGGCGTGGCCGCGTCGTCGGTCGCCTGGAACAGCAGCGCCGGCGGCAGGGCGCCGTTCGCGACGTCCACCGGCCGCCCCGGCGCCGCCGGCCAGAACGCGCAGGGCGCGTTGTACCAGGTGTTGCTCCAGGCCATCAGCGGCGCCTTCGCGTACACCCGCCAGGCGTCCGCCCGCCACCGGTCCCAGCCGCGCGGCCAGGGGGCGTCCCGGCACTGCACCGCCGTATAGACGCTGTAGCCGTTGTCGCCCGAGGCGTCCACGGCGCCCAGGCTCCGGTAGGCCGCCACCAGTGGTCCGGTCTCCCCGCGGCGCGCGTAGGCCGCGAACGCCTGCGCCAGGCGGGGCCAGTAGCCGTCGTAGTAGCCGCCGGGCGTGAAGGTGTCCTCCAGTTCCGCCGCGCCCACCTCGCCCCCGGCCGGCCTGCGCGCCAGCGCCGACCGCATCGCGTACCAGCGGGCCTCGATCCGCGCGGGGTCCGTGCCGAGCCCGTAGACCGCGTCGTGCCGGGCGATCCAGGCCATCAGCGCGCGGTGGCGGTCGTCGAAGGCGTAGTCCTGGCGGAGGTTGTCCTCGTACCACACGCCCGCCGGGTCGACGACCGAGTCCAGCACCAGGCGGTGGACCCGCCGCGGGTACAGCTTGGCGTAGACCGCGCCCAGGTAGGTGCCGTAGGAGTAGCCGAAGTAGCTGATCCGCGGCGCGCCCAGGGCCCGGCGCACGGCGTCCAGGTCGCGGGCCGCGCTCACGGTGTCCATGAAGGGCAGGACGTCGGCGTACGCGCGGCCGCAGGCCGCGGCGAAGGACCGCGCGCGCTCGAGGTTGGCCCGCTCCAGCGCGGGGGTGGCCGGGACGGAGTCCGGGCGGCCGGCGGCGAAGTGGCCGGGCGCGCAGGTCAGGGCGGGCGTGCTGCGGCCGACGCCGCGCGGATCGAAGCCGATGACGTCGTACCGGGCCGCCACCTCCTTCGGCAGGGCCGAGGCGACGAACCCGGCGAGCGCCAGCCCGCTGCCGCCGGGTCCGCCCGGGTTGACCAGCAACGGTCCCTCTGAGGACCGCGCGGTGTGCGGCACCCGGGACAGCGCGAGCGTGATCCGCCGCCCCGCCGGACGCGCGTGGTCCAGCGGCACCTGGACGGAGGCGCACTGGAGCGCGGGGTGGCCGAGGTCGCCACACCCTTTCCAGAGGGGCTCCGCCGGGGCGGCGGCGGCAGGTGCCGGTTGAGTGGCGGTGGCCGTCCGGCCGGGCGCGGCGGGTGCGGCGAGGGGCGCCGGTGTCGTCGTGGTGGCCGCCCGGGCGGGGGCGGTGGTCAGCGAGCCCGCCAGCACGGCGGCGGCCGCGCCCAGCGCGGCGGCGCGTGGTCTCATACGGGTCCTCCCGGGACGGAGGGGCACGGCGAACCGCGAGGCTCACGGTTCTCGCCGGATCGTCCCGGTATCGCCACCCCGCGGAACACGTCTCCGCGACACGTGACCCGATTGGGCCGCGAGAAGCCCCCGAACGCGCCCGGCCCCGCTCACATCAGACTGAGCTGGACCGGTTCCGCCCCGGCGGCCGGCGCCGGACCGGCCGGGCGGATCCGGCGGGCCACGGCGGCGCGCGTGGGCCCGATGCCGTACTCCTCGGCCAGCTCGTGCACTTGACGGGTGATCCGGCGCTGGTACCAGCGCGGCGCGTAGGCGCCCTCCGCGTACAGCCGCTCGTACCGCCCCACCAGGTGCGGATGGTGCCGCCCGAGCCAGGCCGTGAACCACTCCCGCGCGCCGGGGCGCAGGTGCAGCACCAGCGGCGTGACGGAGGTGGCCCCGGCCGCCGCGATCGCCCGGACCGTGGCCCGCAGCCGGTCGGGATGGTCGCCGAGGAACGGGATCACCGGTGCCATCAGCACCCCGCAGCCGATGCCGCGCTCCGTGAAGGCCCGCACGACCTCCAGCCGGCGCTCGGGCGCGGGCGTGCCCGGCTCGACCGTGCGCCACAGCTCGGTGTCCAGGAAGCCGACGGAGACCGAGACGCCCACGTCCGTCACCTCGGCGGCGCGGACCAGCAGGTCGAGATCGCGCAGGATCAGCGTGCCCTTGGTGAGCACGGAGAACGGGTTCGCGTGCTCGGTGAGCGCGGAGATGATGCCCGGCATCAACCGGTAGCGGCCCTCGGCGCGCTGATAACAGTCGACGTTGGTGCCCATCGCCACGTGGTCGCCCTGCCAGCGGCGCGAACCGAGCTGGCGGCGCAGCACCTCGGGGGCGTTCACCTTGACCACGATCTGGGTGTCGAAGCCGATGCCCGTGTCCAGGTCGAGGTAGCCGTGCGTCCGGCGGGCGAAGCAGTACACGCACGCGTGCGTGCACCCCCGGTACGGGTTGACCGTCCACTCGAACGGCATGCGGGAGGCGCCCGGCACCCGGTTGAGCACCGAGCGCGCCCGCACCTCGTGGAAGGTGATCCCGCGGAACTCGGGCGCGTCGAAGGTCCGGGTGGTCACGGCGTCCGCGCCGAACAGCGCGGCGTCCGCGGCCCGGCCGTGGTCGCTGTCGTCGGTGAGGTTCTCCCAGCGCATGACGCCTCCTCGGTAGCGCTGGGCACACAATAGAACAAACGTTCCCATGATCGTGCACCCCCCGATTTGGGCCGCCGGGCGCCGGGGTGGTTGGCTTGCCCCAACCCCGAGCTACAGGTCCTGGAGGAACGCAATGGCGCAGGTCGAGGCCACTACGGAGCGGGTCGTCGCGGCGGACGCGGAGAAGGTGTTCGACGCCCTCGCCGACTACCGCGGCACACGGCAGCGGCTGCTGCCCGAACAGTTCAGCGCGTACGAGGTGCGCGAGGGCGGCGACGGCGAGGGCACCGTCGTCCACTGGCGGCTGCAGGCCACCAGCAAGCGGGTGCGCGACTGCCTGCTGGAGGTGAGCGAGCCCACCGACGGCGAACTGGTCGAGAAGGACCGCAACTCCTCCATGGTCACCACCTGGCGCGTCACTCCCGCCGGCGAGGGCCGCTCCCGGGTCGTCGTCACCAGCACCTGGCAGGGCGCCGGCGGCATCGGCGGCTTCTTCGAGCGCACCTTCGCGCCCAAGGGCCTCGGCCGGATCTACGACGCCCTGCTCGCCAACCTCGCCGCCGAGGTGGAGAAGTAGCCCAAAAGCCTTCTCCCGCAGGGGCGTTGACTCTCGGTTGACCCCTTCACCGGTTCGAGTGGATCTCCGCCCCGGGCCCGGCGGCGCCGTAACCCGCCACCACCGTTCGCAGTTGTCGCCTCGCGCGGAACAGGTGACAGGTGGGACGAGGGGAGCGGTCCGTGGGCGGGACGACTCTGGCGCGGCACGAGCCGGCCGC
Organism: Streptomyces sp. NPDC017095; assembly: GCF_044332325.1. Classification (NCBI taxonomy): domain Bacteria; kingdom Bacillati; phylum Actinomycetota; class Actinomycetes; order Kitasatosporales; family Streptomycetaceae; genus Streptomyces; species Streptomyces sp. NPDC017095. The sequence continues at coordinate 119,460 of NZ_JBIROU010000005.1, read as the reverse complement.
GGCACCGGCGGCGGAGCGGGAGCCGGCCGCGGCACCGCCGCCCCCGCCCCCGGGCGCCGAACTCGGGCCCCGGCGGGTCCGGTTGGTCTTCTTCGGGCTGATGCTGGCGCTGCTGCTGGCCGCCCTGGACCAGATGATCGTCGCCACCGCCCTGCCGAAGATCGTCGGTGAACTGCACGGCCTGGACAAGATGTCCTGGGCGATCACCGCCTATCTGCTCACCTCCACCATCGGCCTGCCCCTGTACGGCAAGCTGGGCGACCTCGTCGGCCGCAAGGGCGTCTTCCAGTTCGCCATCGCGGTCTTCGTCCTCGGCTCCGCGCTCGCCGGGCGGGCCGGCAGCATGGACCAGCTGATCGCCTTCCGCGCGCTCCAGGGCGTCGGCGCGGGCGGCCTCATGATCGGCGTGCAGGCGATCATCGCCGACATCGTGCCGCCCCGCGAGCGCGGCCGCTACATGGGCCTGATCGGCGCCGCCTTCGGCCTCGCCTCCGTGGCCGGCCCGCTGCTCGGCGGCTACTTCACCGACCACCTCTCCTGGCGCTGGTGCTTCTACATCAACGTGCCCTTCGGCCTGGTCACCCTGGCCGTCGTCACCGTCGTGCTGAAACTGCCCCGGCCCCGCGTGCGCGCCCGGTTCGACGTCCCCGGCGCGCTGCTGCTGGCCGCCGCCTCCACCTGTCTGGTGCTGCTCACGAGCTGGGGCGGCACCGAGTACGCCTGGGACTCCCGGCAGATCCACGGCCTCGGCGCCGGCGCCCTGATCGCCACCGCGCTGTTCCTCGTCGCCGAGCGCTTCGCCGCCGAACCCCTCATCCCGCTGCGGCTGTTCCGCGATTCCGTCTTCACCGTCAGCGGCCTGGTCGGCCTGGTCGTCGGCGTCGCCCTGTTCGGCGCCGCCAGCTATCTGCCGACCTTCCTGCAGATGGTCGACGGGGCCAGCGCCACCGGGTCCGGGCTGCTGATGCTGCCCATGATGGCCGGCATCGTCGGCGCCTCGGTGCTCAGCGGACAGCTCATCAGCCACACCGGCCGCTACCGGATCTACCCCGTGCTCGGCAGCGCCGTCTCCGCCGTCGGCATGTGGCTGCTGTCCCGGCTCGACACCGGCACCCCGCGGCTGCACTACAGCATCTGGATGGCCGTCCTCGGCACCGGCATCGGCCTGGTGATGCCGGTCCTCGTCCTCGCCGTGCAGAACTCCGTACGCCCCGCCGACCTCGGCAGCGCCACCAGCGCCAACAACTACTTCCGGCAGATCGGCGGCAGCGTCGGTGCCGCCGTCTTCGGCACCCTCTTCGCCGGCCGGCTCACCGAGGCCCTGCACCGCGAGACGCCCCCGCGCGCGGGCACCGGCCTGCCCGACCCCGAGTCCCTCACCCCGCAGCTCGTGCACGCGCTGCCCCCGGCCCTGCGCGACGCCTACATCCGCGCCTACGCCGACGCGATGCCCCGGATCTTCCTCTACCTCGTCCCGGTGCTCGTCCTCGGCGTGCTCATCGCCTTCTTCCTCAAGGAGAAACCGCTGGTGTCCCACCACACCGCCGAAACGGAGCAGCCGACCGTGAACGCCCCGATCCCCCAGGCCCGTCCCCAGCCGCCGGCCGGGACGGCCGCCGCGCCGGCGCGCGCGCCCTACGCCGCCGGGATCCCGGTCTGCGGCACGGTGCAGCACGCCGACGGCACCGTGGTGCCCCGCGCCGCGCTCACCCTCATCGACGTCGCCGGGCAGCAGGTCGGCCGGGGCGCCAGCGGCGAGGACGGCCGGTACGCGCTCGGCACCCCCGGCGCCGGCTCCTACGTGCTGATCGCCGCCGCCGGCGGACACCAGCCGCAGGCCGTCTCCGTCACCGTCGGCGAACGCCCCGTCGAACTCGACGTCGTCCTCGGCGGCGCCGGACGCCTGGCCGGCAGTGTGCTCACCGCCGACGGCAGCCCGGTCCGGGACGCCATCGTCACCCTCACCAACGTGCACGGCGAGGTCGTCGCCACCACCCGCAGCGGACGCGAGGGCGGCTACGTCATCACCGAGCTGGTGGCCGGCGAGTACACCCTCGCCGCCAGCGCCCCCGCCTTCCGGCCCGCCGCCCTCCCGGTCACCGTGCAGGCCTCCCGGGAGACCCGGCAGGACGTCGAACTCGCCGGCGGCGCCGTGCTCAAGGGCACCGTGCGGGCCGGCGGCGGACGTCCCGTGGAGGAGGCCCGGGTGACGCTGCTCGACGCCGCGGGCAACGTCGTGGACACCCTCACCACCGGAGCCGACGGAACGTTCCGGTTCGTGGACCTCTCCTCGGGCGAGTACACCGTCATCGCCGCCGGTTACCCGCCGGTCGCCACGGTGCTCCAGGTCGCGGGCGGTGGCCGCACCGAACGCGACCTCCAGCTCGGGCACGAGGACTGAGGGGGCGCACGCCGTGCGCCGGGCCGCGCGCCGGTGCACTCGGCGCGGCTAATTCCAGGATTGGCACACATCGCGACGGGCCGCCGCCGTACCGTAGTGGCGGGCGGCACAGATCGTTTGCGGACAGCCGTGGGGAGAAAGGGCCTGGGCCATGGACCGTGGCAGCAAGCGGGACGCACCCGCCGGACGCGGCGTCGGTGACACCGCGGCGGGCCGGATTCCGCTGGCCGTGGTCGTCGTCGACCGCGCCGGTCTGGTGTCCCACTGGAGCAGCGGCGCGGGGCGCCTGTTCGGCGTGGACAGGAAGGACGCCGTCGGACGGCCGGCGGCGGACCTGCTGCCCGTCTCCGGCGCCTTCCCCGAGGACCTGCACGACCCGGGGGAACGGCCCGCGCCCGACGCCTTCGACGCCTACGAAGGGCCCGGCCCCGACCTGGAGTCCTCGCTCGGCGGCCACGGCTACCCCACGGCGGGCCGCGCCCGGCTCCGCCCGCCTGGGCCGGGCCCCGGCGGCGAGCGGATCGACGCGCTGTGGTGGGCCTACCCGCTGGTCGGCCCCGGCCCCTCCCGGCTGCTCGTCCTCGCCGCCGACGCCACCCGGCTGCGCGCCGAACGCGGCTACGACGACGAGACCGCCGAACGCATCTCGCCCGGCTTCGCCCGCCACACCGAACTGCCCGCCTCCGACGAACTCGCCCGGCGCCTGCCCGACATCCTGCCCAACATGGGCCCGGGACTGAGCGCCCGCATCGTCGCGCAGGTCCTCGAACTCGGCTATCCGGTACTGGAGTTCAGCCAGTTCGAGCGGGTGCCGGTGACACCGGACTGGGGCGTGCCCCGCCGTCCGGGCCGCGCCCACGCCGGAACCGGCCCGGCCTCCGTCACCGCGCCGCACCGGACGGTGGCCGCCCTGGTCCCGGCCGGCGCCGAACAGGACCTGGAGTACGCCGCCGTCCGCGAGCGGCTGGAGTTCCTCAACGAGGTCAGCTCCGGCATCGGCTCCTCCCTTGACCTCGGCGAGACCATCCGCGAGGTCACCAGCGCCGCCGTGCCCCGGTTCGCGGACTTCGCCGGCACCCATCTGCGGGCCGCGGTGCTGGCCGGCGAGGGCTTCCCGGACGGCCCGCCGGACGCCCACACCGTCATGCACCGCGTGTGGGTCGAGCACAACGACGAACCGGGCCGCTGGGACGACACCGTGCCGGTCGGCGAGGCCTTCGCCTTCCCCGAACACACCCCGTTCTACCGGTGCATGGTCACCGGCGAACCCGTCCTCATCCCGCGGGTCACCGAGGACCTGGGCGACCGCATCGCCGGCGAGTTCGAGAAACGCGACCTGCGGCCGCTCATCAACGGCCGCTCCCTGCTGATCGTGCCGCTCAAGGCGCGCAACGTCGTCCTCGGCTTCATGGTGCTGATGCGCCGCCCCGACCGGCCGCAGTTCGACGACATGGACCGCACCACCGGCGCCGAACTCGCCGCCCGCGCGGGCCTCGTGCTCGACAACGCCCGCATGTACACCTACCAGGAGAACGTCGCCGACACCCTCCAGGACAGCATGCTGCCGCAGGTCACCCCGCGGCTGGCCGGCTGTGACATCGCCACCCGCTATCTGCCCGGCGCCCAGCTCGGCCGGATCGGCGGCGACTGGTTCGACACCATCAAACTGCCCGGTTCGCGCATCGCGCTCGTGGTCGGCGACGTGATGGGCCACGGCCTGAACTCGGCCGCCATGATGGGCCAGTTGCGCACCGCCGTACAGACCATGGCCGCCATGGAGACCCCGCCCGCCCAGTTGCTGCGCAACCTGGACGACCTGGCCCGCAGGCTCGGCGACAACTACCTCGCCACCTGCCTGTACGCGGTGTACGACCCGATCCGCGGCGAACTCACCCTGGCCAACGCCGGTCACATCCCGCCCGTGCTGGTCCGCGCCGAGGACGGTGACAGCGAACTCCTCCGGCTGCCCACCGGCGCCCCGATCGGGGTCGGCGGCGTCCCGTTCGAGACGATCCGGGTCAAGGTCCGGCCCGGCGACCGGCTGGTGCTGTGCACGGACGGCCTGGTCGAGGTGCGCGGCTCCGACATCGGCGAGGGCCTGGCCGCGCTCTGCGAGTCCGCCGCCCACCCCGCGGCCTCGATGGACGACGCCTGCGACACCATCATCCGCGCGCTGAACACCCGCGGCGGACGCAAGGACGACGTGGCCCTGCTCATGGCGCGGCTGAACGGCATCCCCGACGACGACGTCGCCGAATGGCGGCTCGACGCCGACCCGCGCGAGGCGTCCCGGGCCCGCCGCCTGGTGCGCGGACAACTGCGCAACTGGGGCCTGCCCCAGCTCGCGGAGACGGCCGAACTGCTGGTCAGCGAGGTCGTCACCAACGCCGTACGGCACGCCGGGAGCGACCGGATCGGCCTGCGGATCGTGCGCAGCGACGCGCTGCTGTTCGAGGTCACCGACGACGAGCCCGCCCTGCCCGCCCTGCTGCACGCGGGTCCCGAGGACGAGTCGGGACGCGGCCTGCGGGTGGTCAGCCGACTGGCCCGGGAGTGGGGCGCCAGCGCCACCGGGCACCGCAAGACCGTCTGGTTCGAGCAGACCGTCACCGACGCGGGAAGGTGAGGGCCGCCCGGCCCTTGCCCCTGCACCGCTCCGCGCGATATCCCGAGCACGGAACCGAACCGTGGGGAGATCGCATGAACATCTCGGACACCTACCGCAACGCGTGGGAGAGTTACTGGCGCGAGACCTCCGACGCCCGGGGCGAGGCGATATGGGACTCCGATCCCGCCCTGAGCGCCGCACCGCACACCGAACTGCTCCTGTCGCACGCCGACCCGGACCGCACCATCGTCGACCTCGGCTGCGGCAACGGCACCCAGACCCGGTACCTGGCCACCCGGTTCGCCCGCGCGGTCGGCGTCGACCTCTCCCACGCGGCCGTCGAACACGCCCGCCGCGCCGCGGACGGCGAGACGGCCGTCGAGTTCCAGCAGCTCGACCTCACCGACGCCGCCGCCGTACACGCCCTGCACCAGCGGCTCGGCGACGCCCACGTCTACATGCGGGCCGTCATCCACCAGAGCGAACCGGCCGCGCGGCCCGCGGTGGCCGCCGCCGTCGCCGGGATCCTCGGCGCCCGGGGCCGCGCCTTCGTGGTGGAGCTGACCTCCGCCTCCCGGGAGGTGCTGGCCCGCGCGGCGGCCGGACCGGACGGCCCGCCGCCCAAACTGCGCCGCGTCTTCCACCACGGACTGAAGCCCGCCGACGCGCCCGACGACGAGATCCCGCGCCTGCTCACCGGGGCCGGCCTCACCGTGCTGGCCGGGGGCGACACGGCCGTGCCGCAGACCGAGCACCTCCCGGACGGCACCCGTATCGACCTGCCGGCCCGCTGGTTCGTCCTCGCCCGGGCCTGACCGGGACCCGGCACCGCTTCCCGCCGCGGGGTCGTGGCCAGTGGGCCGGCCGGCGCGTAACGTGACACGGCATGAAGATCCTCATCAGTGCCGACATGGAGGGGGCCACGGGCGTCACCTGGCCCGCCGACGTGCTGCCGGGGACGCCGCAGTGGGAGCGGTGCCGGTCGATGTTCACCTCGGACGTGAACGCCGCCGCGGAGGGCTTCTTCGACGGCGGCGCCGACCGGGTGCTCGTCAACGAGGCCCACTGGACCATGCGCAACCTGCTGCTGGAGCGGCTCGACGAGCGGGTGCAGATGCTCACCGGCCGGCACAAGGCGCTGTCGATGGTGGAGGGCGTCCAGCACGGTGACGTCGACGGCATCGCGTTCGTCGGCTACCACGCGGGCGCCGGCATGGAGGGCGTCCTCGCCCACACCTATCTCGCCAACCAGATCACCGGGGTGTGGCTGAACGGCGTCCGCGCCAGCGAGGGCCTGCTGAACGCGCACGTCGTCGCCGAGTACGGCGTTCCCGTCGTCCTCGTCACCGGCGACGACGTGGCCTGCGAGGACGCCCTCGGCTACGCGCCCGGGGCGCCGAAGGTCGCCGTCAAGGACCACGTCTCCCGGTACGCGGCCGTGTGCCGGACCCCGGCCCGCACGGCGGCCGACATCCGCGCGGCGGCCAAGGCCGGCGCCGGGCTGGCGGTGCGTCAGGATCCGGTGGACGCGGGGCCGTTCACGATCACCGTGGAGTTCGACGCCGAGCACCTCGCGTCGGCCGTCACCGTCGTCCCCGGCGTGGCGCGCACCGGTGAGCGCAAGGCGGCGTACACCAGCGTCACCATGTACGAGGGCATCAGGACGTTCAAGGCGGTCACCACGATCGCCTCCGCCGCCGTGGAGGAGCAGTATGGCTGACCCGCGAGCCGATCAGCTGGCCCTGGAGGAGGTCGTGGAGTTCACCTCCGGGCTGATCCGCCTCGACACCACCAACCGGGGCGGCGGCGACTGCCGGGAGCGGCCCGCCGCCGAGTACGCGGCCGAACGGCTGGCCGGCGCGGGCCTGGACCCGCTGCTGCTGGAGCGCACCCCGGGCCGCACCAACGTGGTGGCCCGGATCGAGGGCACCGACCCGTCCGCCGACGCGCTGCTGGTCCACGGCCACCTGGACGTCGTACCCGCCGAGGCCGCCGACTGGCGGGTGCACCCGTTCTCCGGCGAGGTCCTGGACGGGGTGGTGTGGGGGCGGGGCGCCGTCGACATGAAGAACATGGACGCGATGATCCTCGCGGTGGTCCGGTCCTGGGCCCGGCGGGGCGTACGGCCCCGCCGGGACCTCGTCATCGCCTTCACCGCCGACGAGGAGGCCAGCGCCGAGGACGGTTCCGGGTTCCTCGCCGGCCGGCACCCGGAACTCTTCGAGGGCTGTACGGAGGGCATCGGCGAGTCGGGCGCCTTCACCTTCCACGACGGCTCCGGGCGCGAGATCTACCCGATCGCCGCGGGCGAGCGGGGCACCGCCTGGCTGAAGCTCACCGCGCACGGCCGGGCCGGACACGGCTCCCGGGTGAACCGGGAGAACGCGGTGACCCGGCTGGCCGCCGCCGTCACCCGCGTCGGCGAGCACGCCTGGCCGCCGCGGCTCACCCCGACCGTGCGCGCCGCCCTGGACGCGCTCGCCGCGCTGTACGGCATCGACACCGGCCGCACCGACGTGGACCGGCTGCTGGAGAAGCTGGGCCCGGCCGCCGCGCTGGTCGAGCCGACCCTCCGCAACAGCGCCAACCCGACCATGCTGGACGCCGGTTACAAGGTCAACGTCATCCCGGGCGAGGCGGTCGCCTATGTGGACGGACGCTATCTGCCGGGCACCGAGGAGGAGTTCGCCGCCACCCTGGACCGGCTGACCGGCCCGGACGTGCGCTGGGAGTTCGCCCACCGGGAAACCGCCCTCCAGGCACCCGTGGACACACCGCTGTTCGCGAAGATGCGGTCCGCGGTCGAGGAGTTCGCACCCGGCGGGCACGTGGTGCCGTACTGCATGCCGGGCGGCACCGACGCCAAACAGTTCTCCCGGCTCGGCATCACCGGCTATGGTTTCGCCCCGCTGAAGCTGCCCGCCGGTCTCGACTACCAGGCGCTGTTCCACGGGGTGGACGAGCGCGTGCCCGTCGAGGCGCTGCACTTCGGCGTCCGTGTCCTCGACCGCTTCCTGCGGTCGGCCTAGACGAGGGGGGAGCAGATGGCCGAGGCACCGTACGGATCGTGGCCGTCGCCCGTCGACGCCGCGCTCGCCGCCGCCCACGACGGCCGCCCGGACTGGGTGGACTTCGTCGGCGACGAGATCTGGTGGACCGAGCCCCGGCCCGCCGAGGGCGGCCGGCGCACCCTGGTCCGGCGGCGGGGCGACGGGACCGAGGAACCGGTGCTGCCCGCGCCCTGGAACGTGCGCAGCCGGGTCATCGAGTACGGCGGCCGGCCCTGGACCGGGACGGTGCGCGAGGGCCGTCCGCTGATCGTCTTCACGCACTTCGCCGACCAGCGGCTGTACCGGTTCGAGCCCGGCGGCGAACCGGTCCCGCTCACCCCGCTGTCCCCGGTGGGCGGCGGGCTGCGCTGGGCCGAGCCCCGCGTCGACCTCGCCCGCGGCGAAGTGTGGTGCGTGCTGGAGGAGTTCACCGGGGACGGCCCCGACGACGTGCGCCGGGTCCTGGCAGCCGTACCGCTGGACGGCTCGGCCGCCGCCGACCGCGCCGCCGTCCGGCACCTCACCGCGCCCCGGCACCGGTTCGTCACCGGCGCCCGGCTCTCTCCCGACGGCCGGCGGGCCGCCTGGCTGGGCTGGGACCATCCGCGGATGCCGTGGGACGGCACGGAGCTGCTGGTCGCCGAGGTCGGCGCGGACGGCCGGCTGACGGACGTCCGCACGGTCGCCGGCGGGCCCCGGGAGGCCGTCGCCCAGGCGGAGTGGGCGCCGGACGGCGCCCTGCTGTACGCGAGCGACCGCGACGGCTGGTGGAACCTCTACCGCGACGGCACCCCGCTGTGCCCCCGGCCGGAGGAGTTCGCCGGACCCCTGTGGCAGCTCGGGCTGCGCTGGTTCGCGCCGCTGGACCACGGCCTGCTCGCCGTCGTGCACGGCCGCGGACCGACCGCGCTCGGCATACTCGACACGGAGACCGGCGAGATCGCGGACGCCGCCGGACCGTGGACCGAATGGGCCCCGACCCTCACCACCCACGGCCAGCGCGTCGTCGCGGTCGGCGCGAGCCCGCGCACCGGCTACGAGGTGGTCGAGCTGGACACCGCCACCGGCCGCGCCCGCGTGACCGGCGCCCGCCACCGCGACCCCGTCGACCCGGCCTACTACCCGCGGCCGAAGGTGCGCACCTTCGCCGGTCCCGGCGGCCGCGAGGTGCACGCCCACGTCCATCCGCCGCACCACCCGGAACGGACCGCGCCCGACGGCGAACTGCCGCCGTACGTGATCTGGGCGCACGGCGGCCCCACCAGCCGGACACCGCTCGTCCTGGACCTGGCCATCGCCTATTTCACCTCGCGGGGCATCGGGGTCGCCGAGGTGAACTACGGCGGCTCCACCGGCTACGGCCGGGCCTACCGCGAGCGGCTGCGCGAGCAGTGGGGCGTGGTCGACGTCGAGGACTGCGCGGCCGTCGCCCGCGGCCTCGCCGAGGAGGGCACCGCCGATCCCGCCCGGCTGGCGATCCGGGGCGGCAGCGCCGGCGGCTGGACCGCCGCGGCCTCCCTGACCACGACCGACGTCTACGCCTGCGGCACCATCGTCTACCCGGTGCTCGACCTCGCCACCTGGGGCCCCGGCGAGACCCACGACTTCGAGTCCCGCTACCTGGAGTCGCTGATCGGCCCGCTCGCCGAGGTCCCCGAGCGGTACGCCGAACGCTCCCCGGCCACCCACGCCGGCCGGCTGCGCGTGCCCTTCCTGCTGCTCCAGGGCCTGGAGGACGTCATCTGCCCGCCCGCCCAGTGCGAACGCTTCCTCGCCCGGATCGCCGGCCGGGGGGTGCCGCACGCCTACCTCACCTTCGCCGGCGAGGGGCACGGGTTTAGGCGGGCCGAGACCATGGTGACCGCCCTGGAAGCCGAACTGTCCCTGTACGTCCAGGTGTTCGGGCTGGACCCGACACCGCCGGCAGCGAAGCTGGAGCTGGCCCCGTGAAGGAACTGACACGACCGCGCCGGCTGGCCCCCGGCGCCCGGGTCGCCGTCGTCGCCCCCAGCGGGCCCGTGCCCGAGGAACGGCTGCAGGCCGGCCTCGACGTGCTGTGCGGCTGGGACCTCGAACCGGTGGCCGGCGCCCATGTCCTGGACCGTCACCCGGAGTTCGGCTACCTGGCCGGCACGGACGCGGACCGCGCAGCCGACTTCCAGCGCGCCTGGTGCGACCCTTCCGTGGACGCGGTGCTGTGCGCCCGCGGCGGCTACGGCGCACAGCGCATGATCGACCTGCTCGACTGGGACGCGCTGCGGACGGCCGGACCCAAGGTCTTCGTCGGGTTCAGCGACCTCACCGTGCTGCACGAGGCGATCGCCGTCCGGCTGGGACTGGCCACGCTGTACGGGCCGATGGCGGCCGGCGCCGACTTCCTGAAGAACGCGCGGGCCCAGGAGCACCTGCGGGCCACGCTGTTCGCGCCCGAGACGGTCCGCACCCTCGCCTGGGACGGCGCCGCGCTCGTGCCCGGCCGGGCCCGCGGCGTGACCCTCGGCGGCTGCCCCAGTCTGCTCGCGACCGGTCTCGGCACCCCGCACTCCCGGTCCTCCGCGCGCGGCGGGCTGCTCTGCCTGGAGGACGTGGGGGAGGAGACGTACCGGCTGGACCGGTATCTCACCCAACTCCTGCGCTGCGGCTGGCTGGACGGGGTGCGCGGGGTGCTGCTGGGCTCGTGGGAGGAGTGCGCGGACCCGGCGGAACTGCGGCCCCTGCTGGCCGACCGGCTCGGCGGACTCGGGGTCCCGGTGGTGGAGGACGTGGGCTTCGGCCACTGTGCCGGGGCACTGACGGTCCCGTTCGGGGTCGCGGCGGAGCTGGACGCGGACACGGGCACGCTGGCCCTCGCCGAGCCGGCGCTGCGCTGACGCCGTAGGCTGGCCGGATGCCGCACCCTCCGTCCCGTCACCTCGCCGCAGGTCCCCGGGTCGCCATCCGCCCCTTCACCCTGGAGGACGGCCCCGAGTTCACCGCGCGGGCCCGGGAGAGCAAGGACCTGCACCGGCCGTGGCTGTTCCCGCCGGACAGCGACGAGGCGTACGCCGGCTACGCGGGCCGGCTGATCGCGGATCCGTCCCGCGCCGGGTTCCTGGTCTGCGAGCGGGACGGCGGGGGCATCGCCGGCTTCATCAACATCAACAACATCGTGCGCGGCGGCTTCCAGTGCGGCGCCCTCGGCTACGGCGCCTTCGCGCACGCGGCCGGGCGGGGCCTGATGCGCGAGGCCCTGGAGCTGGTCACCGGGTACGCGTTCGGGCCGCTGGGGCTGCACCGGCTGGAGATCAACGTCCAGCCCGGCAACGCCGCCTCCATCGCCCTCGCCCGGGGCGCCGGCTTCCGCCTGGAGGGCTTCTCGCCGGCCATGCTCTACGTCGACGGTGCCTGGCGCGATCACGAACGCTGGGCCCTCACCGCCGAGATGCGCGGCTGACCCGCCGCGCCGTGCGGCCCCCGGGCGTTACCGGCTGTGAGGGGCGGGTACCCGCGAGGACATGGACCGCTTCGATCACCTGGAACATCTGGACAAGCACCTTGTCGAAGAACTGGCACAGGTGGCACGGGAGACGGTACGCGACGAACTGCGCGAGCAGTCCCGCAAGCAGCGCCGCACCGCCATGCTCTACGCCGCGTCGGGTGCCGCCGCGCTGTACGCGGGCGGCGCGGTGGCCCTCGCGGTGGGCCTGGCCCTGGCGGCCGGGCTGCCCGGCTGGGCCGCGGCGCTGATCACCGGCGCGCTGCTGGGCGCGGTGGCCTACTTCCTGCGCGGCGCCGCCCACTCCGGACACGCGTCGCACGAGCCGCACGAGCCGCACGAGCCGCACGCCCCGCACCGCGTGGTCGGGGGCACCCCTCCCGGGGCTCCGCCGTCGGGGCTGGGCATGCCGTACCCGCCGATGCCGGACAGCCCGCCGGACGACACCCCGCACCACCGGGCCTGACAAGCACCCACCGGCCTGACGGGCACCCACCGGGCCTGACACAAGCACCCACCGGGTCTCACGGGCCCCACGGCCGGGACACCACCGGCCCGGTCCGGACGGCGGGGCGGCGGGGGCGACCGGCTCCCGCCGTCCCGCCGTCCCGTCCGTGGGGCCGCCCGCTCACCCGGCCAGCCGCGGCAGCACCTTCGTCCGGTAGAAGTCGAAGAACCCGCGCTGGTCCGGCCCGATCTGGTTCACGTACACCCGGTCGAACCCGGCGTCGGCGAACGCCCGCAGCGCGCCGACGTGCTGGTCGGCGTCGTCCCCGCAGACGACCTTGTCCCGCACCATGTCCTCGGTGACCAGCTCGTGCAGCTGCTCGAAGTGCCGGGGCGAGGGCAGCACCTGACCCATCTCGCCGGGCAGCAGCTCGTTGTACCAGAGCCGGTGCACCGTACGGACGCACGCGTCCCGGTCGGCGCCGTAGCAGACCTTCGTGCCGCCGCTGACCGGTTTGGCCCCGCCGCCGCCCTCGCGGAACCGGGTGACCATCTCCTGCTCCGGCATCATCGTGATGTAGCCGTCGCCGGCGCGGGCGGCCAGCGCGGTCGCCTTCGGGCCGAAGCCGGAGATGTCGATCGGGACGGGCTCGTCCGGGACGGTGTAGAGGCGGGCGTTCTCCACCGTGTAGTACGTGCCGTGGTGGCTGACCTCCTCGCCCGTGAACAGCCGGCGCATCACGTGGATGGACTCCTCCAGCATCTCCAGCCGCACGGGCAGCGGAGGCCAGCGGTCGCCCAGGATGTGTTCGTTCAGCGCCTCGCCGGTGCCGACGCCGAGCCGGAAGCGGCCGTTTGTCATCACCGCGCTGGTCGCCGCGGCCTGGGCCACGACCGCCGGGTGCGTGCGCACGGTCGGACAGGTCACGGCCGTCTCGATGGGCAGCGACACCGCCTGTGACAGCGCCCCGATCACCGACCACACGAAGGGGCTCTGGCCCTGCGCGTCGTTCCACGGGTGGTAGTGGTCGGAGATCCACAGCGCCTGGAAGCCGGCCTGCTCGGCCATCCGGGCCTGCTCGACCAGGGCCGCGGGATCGTGTTCCTCGGCCGCCAGGAAGTAGCCGTACTCGGGCATGGGCGAAACCTCCGCGTGGGGGTGGGACCGGGGTGTGATCCGGACCGGGCCCGGGTAACCGGGCGCGCCCGCGCGAAACGCCGGGGCGAAGGCACCGGCGCGTGCGCGGGCGCGTGCCGTACGGGTGACCGGCCCGGAGTTTGGGTGCCCCGGCCCCGGTTACGCGGAAGACCTCGGACGAGCCGCACCGCCGGAGGCGCACCGTGAGCCGACCTCGCGTCGTGACGGCCGGCGCCGACGCCGGCCTCGTGCCGCCCGGCCCGGCCGGCCGCCGCCCGTCCCCGCCGACCCGGGCCGCCGCGGGTGCCCCGGAGACCCGCCGGGTGGCCGCGCCGCCGCCGGGCACACCGCCCGGCCGTACCGCAGCGCACGACCGCGCCGACGCGAGCGGCCGTACCGGAACCAGCGGCCGCATCAGAACCAGTGGCCGCACCGAGACCAGCACCCGTACCGGAACCGCGGCCGTACCGACCCGGACGGCCCCGCCGCGCAAGGAGACCGAGGAGACACATGAACACCGATGAACTCGCCGAACTGGGACAGCAGTTGCGCGTGGACAGCATCCGGGCGTCCGCCGCCGCCGGATCCGGGCACCCCACGTCCTCGATGTCCGCCGCCGACCTGCTGGCCGTCCTGCTCGCGAACCACCTGCGCTACGACTTCGAACGCCCCGACCACCTCGCCAACGACCGCTTCATCCTGTCCAAGGGACACGCCTCCCCGCTGCTGTACGCCGCGTACAAGGCGGCCGGCGCCATCGAGGACGGCGAGCTGGTCACCTTCCGCAAGCTGGGCAGCCGCCTGGAGGGCCACCCGACGCCCCGCCGGCTGCCCTGGGTGGAGACGGCCACCGGCTCGCTCGGCCAGGGCCTGCCGGTCGGTGTCGGCATCGCCCTCGCCGGCCAGCGGCTGGACCGCACCGGCTACCGGGTGTGGGTGGTGTGCGGCGACAGCGAGCTGGCGGAGGGCTCGGTGTGGGAGGCCGCCGAACACGCCGGCTACGAGCACCTGGACAACCTGATCGTCGTCGTGGACGTCAACCGGCTCGGCCAGCGCGGCCCGACCCGGCACGGCCACGACCTGGACGCCTACGCCCGCCGCTTCCAGGCCTTCGACTGGCACACCATCGAGATCGACGGCCATGACGTCGACGCGATCGACCGGGCGTACGGGGAGGCGCTGTCCACCACCGGGCAGCCCACCGCGATCCTCGCCCGCACCCTCAAGGGCAAGGGCGTGGCCGCCGTCGAGGACCGCGAGGGACTGCACGGCAAGCCGCTGCCCGAGGCCGAGGACGCCATCGCCGAACTCGGCGGCTCTCGCGACCTGCGGATCCGGGTGAGCGAGCCGCAGGCCGCCGTCGCGCCGCGCTCGCTCACCCGCGAGGCCGTCCGGCTGCCGCGCTACGACCTGGGGGAGGAGGTCGCGACGCGGGACGCCTTCGGCAAGGCGCTGGCCGCGCTCGGCACCGCGCGCGGCGACGTCGTCGCCCTCGACGGCGAGGTCGGCGACTCCACCCGCACCGAGGACTTCGCCAAGGAGCACCCCGACCGGTTCTTCGAGTGCTACATCGCCGAGCAGCAGCTCGTCGCCACGTCCGTCGGCATGGCCGCGCGCGGCTGGCTGCCGTACGCCTCCACGTTCGCCGCGTTCCTCACCCGCGCCCACGACTTCGTGCGCATGGCGGCCATCAGCGGCTCCGGGATCAACCTGGTCGGCTCGCACGCCGGGGTCGCGATCGGGCAGGACGGCCCCTCGCAGATGGGCCTGGAGGACCTGGCGATGTTCCGGTCCGTGTACGGCTCGACGGTGCTCTACCCGTGCGACGCCCACCAGACCGCCCGGCTGGTCGAGGCCATGGCCGGCCTGGACGGCATCCGCTACCTGCGCACCTCCCGCGGCAAGACCCCGGTGATCTACGGCCCGGACGAGGAGTTCCCGGTCGGCGGCAGCAAGACGCTGCGCTCCGCCGAGGACGACCGGCTGACGGTCGTCGCGGCGGGCATCACCGTGCCCGAGGCGCTGGCGGCGGCCGACCGGCTCGCCGAGGACGGCATCCGGGTGCGCGTGATCGACGCGTACTCGGTCAAGCCCGTCGACGCCGAGACCCTGCGCCGGGCCGCCGAGGAGACCGGCTGTCTGCTCACCGTCGAGGACCACCACCCGGAGGGCGGCCTCGGGGACGCCGTCGCGGAGGCCTTCGCCGACGGCCGGCCGGTGCCCCGCCTGGTCCGGCTGGCGGTGCGCACCATGCCCGGCTCCGCCGCGCCCGACGAGCAGCTGCACGCGGCCGGCATCGACGCCGTCGGCATCGCCGCGGCGGCCCGTCTGCTGGTGGAGGAGGCGGTCGTGCGATGAGCCACGGCGACGCCCGGACCGTCCGGGCGGGCCGCCGCACCGTGCGGATCCAGCGGCCGGGGAAGGTGCTCTTCCCCGGCCGCGCGGGCGTGGCCGAGCCGGGCCTGCCCGCCGCGTCCATGACCACCGGCTCGCGCGGCCCGCACCTCGTCGTCCCGCTGGACGGCCGCCAGACCTTCGACGAGGTGCGCGGCATCGCCCACGACGTCGCCGGGCCGGCCGCCGCCCGGCACCCGAACCCGCTCACCACCGCGGCCCGCAAGAAGGACCGTGCGGGCCGCCTGCCCCTCGACGTCCAGCGCAACGCCCACGCCCGGACCGCCGTCGTCCCCTACAGCGTCCGCGCCCGCCCGGGCGCCCCGGTCGCCATGCCCCTAGCCTGGAAGCACGTGGACGATCCCGCGCTCGACGCCCGCCGGTGGACCCCCGCCGACGCCGCCGCACAGGCCCGCACCCGGCCGTGGGCCGGCCTGCCACGGCGGGGCCGTTCCCTCGGCCCGGCCCGGCGCCGGCTCGATGACATGCGCTCCTGAGGTTTGGCCAAGGGAGGAGCGGCCACACGCAGGGAGAGGTGGCCATGTCGAACACAAACAGCACACCGAAAACACAGAGTTCACACGAAAGCCAAGCATCGGATTCCGGTGCACACGACACGCACGACACGCACGACGACGAACGGAAGACAGCGGGCGGCCGCCGGCCGGCGCTCATGGAGGTGCTGCGCCAGGCGCGCGCCCAGCTCACGGAACTCACCGGGCTCGTCCCCGAGACCGTCTCCTCCTTCGAGCAGACCGAGGACGGCTGGTCACTCGAGGTCGAGGTGCTGGAACTCGCCCGGGTGCCCGACACCATGAGCCTGATGGCGAGCTACCAGGTGGAGCTGGACCCCGAGGGCCAGCTCACCGGATACCGGCGCGTCCGCCGCTACGAACGCGGCCGGGCCGACGCGCGCGGCGGCCGCTGAGCCGCCGGCCGCGCCCCGGCCGCGCAGTCCGTGCACCCTACTAGGCACGAGGAGGAATCGCCGGCATGAGTGTTGTCCCGGCACAGCAGTCCGGAGGCGGAGGCGGCAGCAGCGGCCTCTACGACGTGCTCGAGCTGGTCCTCGACCGAGGACTGGTCATCGACGCGTTCGTCCGCGTCTCCCTGGTCGGTATCGAGATCCTGAAGATCGATGTCCGCGTCGTCGTGGCCAGCGTCGACACCTATCTGCGCTTCGCCGAGGCGTGCAACCGCCTCGACCTGGAGTCGGGTCCGAACAAGAGCCCCGGCCTGCCCGAGATCGTCGGCGAGGTCACCGAGTCCGGCGCCCGCGGCAAGTCCAAGGGGGCGCTGTCCGGCGCCGCCCAGACCATATCCGACGCCTTCACCCAGGCCCGTCAGGAAGGGGAGAGCGAGTCCCGGCCGCGTGCCCGCAAGGCCCCGGCGCGCCGTAAGGAGGAGCAGGAGTGAGCACCTACGTCTACGGGATCACCGCCCGGTCGCACCCGGCGCTGCCCGAGGGTACGACCGGCGTGGGCCAGCCGGCCCGGACCGTCCGCGTTGTCACGGCCGGCGACCTCGCCGCCGTGGTCAGCGACGCTCCCGAGGACCTGCGCCCCAAGCGCAGGGACCTGCTCGCGCACCAGAACGTGCTCGCCGAGGCCGGCGCCGGCGGCTGTGTGCTGCCGATGCGGTTCGGCAGCGTCGCCCCCGACGACGACGCCGTCGTCCAGGTGCTCAGCGAGCGGGCGGACCACTACGCGGAGCGGCTGCGCGAGCTGGACGGCAAGGTCGAGTACAACGTCAAGGCCACGCATGTCGAGGATGCCGTGCTGCATCTGGTGATGGCCGAGAACGCCCAGGCGCGGAGCCTCGCCGAGGCCAACCGCCGCTCCGGCGGGGGCAGCTACGACGACAAGATCCGCCTCGGCGAGATGGTCGCCGCCCTCGTCAAGGCCAAGGAGGCCGAGGACGCCGACGAGGTGCGGGGCCTGCTGGCTCCGGCCGCCGCCGCGGTCAGCGTGGGCCCCGAGTCCACCGGGTGGCTGCTGAACGTGTCGTACCTGGTGCCCCGGGACACCGCCGGGGCCTTCCTGGACACCGTCGACGAGATCCGCGCCGGCCGCCCCCACCTCGAACTGCGGGTCCACGGGCCGCTGCCGCCGTACAGCTTCGTCGAACCCGGTCCGGCCGAGCCCGCGGGCACCGCGGCCGGCGCGGACACCGGCGCGCAGTAGCGCTCGCCGGCCCGAACGGAAGGAGACCACCGTGGGACTGATCGGCGAAGTGCTGATGCTGCCCTTCGCGCCCGTGCGCGGCAGCGCGTGGGCCGTCAAACAGGTGCTCCGCGAGGCGGAACGGATCTACTACGACCCCGCCACCGTACGGGCCGAACTCGCCCGTCTCGAAGAGCGACTGGAGGCGGGCGAGATCACCGAGGAGGAGTTCGACCGGACCGAGGACGAACTGCTCGACCGGCTGGAGACCGCGCTGCGCTCCGGCGACACCACAGGCAACGGAACGGGACGATGAACCGAACGGCACTGGGCCTCGCCGTAGGGGCCGGATACATGCTCGGACGCACCAAGAAGCTGAAGATGGCGCTCGCCGTCGGCTCCCTGGTGGCCGGCAAGAAGCTGAACCTCAGCCCGAAGATGCTCGCGGACGTGGTGAGCCAGCAGCTGAAGAGCAACCCCCAGTTCAAGGAGATCGGGGACCAGCTGCGCCAGGACATGCGGGGCGTCGGCAAGGCGGCTTCCGGCGCGATGGTCGAGCGGCAGCTCAACTCGCTCGCCGACCGGTTGCAGGGCCGTACCGCACAGGTGCGGGACCAGCTGTCGGGCGCCGCGCCGGGCGGCTCCGAGGACGAGACGGACGACGAGGAGAGCGCCGAGCCGCGCGAGGAGCGCCGGGAACGCGGCCGTGAGGGCGGTGGGGACCGGGAGGCCGGGCCGCGCGGCAAGGCACCGGCCAAGAAGGCGCCGGGCAAGACGGCCCCCGCCAAGAAGGCCGCGGCCAAGAAGACGGCTCCCGCGAAGAAGACGGCGGCCAAGAAGACCACCGCGGCCCGCAAGGCCGCGCAGCAGACGACCGGTGCCGGCCGCGCCGCCGCACGGCCGTCGAAGGGCGGCGATGACCGATGACCGAGACCCAGGGATCCGCCGGCCAGGCGGCGGGCAAGGCCACCGGACAGGACGGCCCGCTGGCCCAGATCGCCCACAGCGAGGCCGCCGACCGGCTGAAGGCGGAGGCACAGGAGTACCTGTCCGCGCAGGCCACGAAGATGCTCACCGGCCTCGGCCGCAAGCTGGGCCAGACCACGGGCAAGCTGAACGACATCGCCGAGGGCAACAGCCCCGGCTTCGCCAAGCTGGCGCTCGACGGCGGCCGCAAGCTGGCCGAGGGCAAGGGCCCGCTGCGCTCCGCCCTGGAGGTGGGCGCCTCCCGCGCCAAGGAGAACGTGATGGACGCGGTCAGAAGTCTCGGGGGCGGCAAGGGCAAGAAGGGCGGCGCGGGCAAGAAGCCCACCGTCATCATGGAGTCCGTCGACGTCGGCGTGCCGCTGCGCACCGCCTACGACCAGTGGACGCAGTACCAGAGCTTCAGCACCTTCGCCAAGGGCGTCAAGAGCGCGAGCCGCTCCGACGACACCCACTCCGACTGGCAGGCGAAGATCTTCTGGTCCAGCCGCAGCTGGAAGGCGCAGACGACCGAGCAGATACCCGACTACCGCATCCAGTGGACGTCGGAGGGCGCCAAGGGCACCACCAAGGGCGTGGTCTCCTTCCACCGGCTGGAGGAGAACCTCACCCGGGTGCTGCTGGTCATCGAGTACTACCCGACCGGTCTGTTCGAGAAGACCGGCAACATCTGGCGCGCGCAGGGCCGCCGGGCCAGGCTGGACCTGAAGAACTTCGCCCGCTTCATCACCCTCAAGGGAGAGGCGGAGGACGCCTGGCGCGGCGAGATCCGCGACGGCGAGGTGGTCCGCAGCCACGAGGACGCCGTGGCCGAGGAGGAGCGGGAACAGGAGCAGGACCAGGACCAGGAGTCCGAGGCGCAGGCGTCCGGGGACGAGTCCGAGGAACCCCAAGAGGACGAGGAGCCCGAGGAGACCGACGAGGGCGAGGAGCCCCAGGAGGGTGACGAGGGCGTCCAGGGCGCGGAGCCCGGGGAGGCCGAAGAGGAGCCCTACGAGGAGGAGACGGAGTCCTACGACGGCGAAGAGGCCCCGGAGCAGGACGAGGACGAGGAGGACGGCTCGTACGAGGACGAGGAAGAGGGCCCGTACGAGGACGAGGAGGACGCGGAGTCCGGCGAGGCCGAGGAGGACGAAGAGGAGCCTTACGAGGACGAGGCCGAACCCGAGGACGCCGAGGACGCCGAGTACGACGAGGACGCGGAAGCGGCGGAAGAGGCGGAGGACGAGGAAGAGGAACCCGAGTACGCCGGGCGCGGGGGCCGTCGATGACGACACCCGGCCGTTTCCCCGAGCCCTATGGCCAGGGCTCGGGGGCCAACCTCGCCGACATCCTGGAGCGCGTGCTCGACAAGGGTGTCGTCATCGCGGGTGACATCCGGATCAACCTGCTCGACATCGAACTGCTCACCATCAAGCTGCGCCTCATCGTCGCGTCGGTCGACAAGGCCAAGGAGATGGGTATCGACTGGTGGGAGACCGATCCGGCGCTGTCCTCCGGAGCCCGCCGGGACGAGCTGGCCCGGGAGAACGCCGAGCTGAGAGAGCGGCTCGCCCGGCTGGAGGAACTGGAACTCGGCCGCGCCCCGAGGGAGGCACCATGACCGGACTGCGGTACGTGTACGCCGTGTGCCGCCCCTTCGGGACGCCGCTGCAGGCGGAACTCACGGGCGTCGGCGGTGCTCCGCCGGCCCTGTTGCACCACCACGGGCTGGTCGCGGTGGTCAGTACGGTCCCGGAGGCCGACTTCTGCGAGGACGCGCTGAAGGCCCACCTGGAGGACCTCGACTGGCTCTCCGCGACCGCCCGGGCCCACCAGGGCGTGGTCGACGCGCTCACCACGGTCACCACCCCGCTGCCGCTGCGGCTCGCCACCGTCTTCCGCGACGACAGCGCCGTGCGCACGATGATCGAGGCCCGGGAGGACCACTTCCGCTCCCTGCTGGACCGGCTGGACGGCCGGGTGGAGTGGGGCGTGAAGGTGTACATCGAAGCCGAGCCCGCCGAACCGGCCGAGCCCGTGCCCGCCGGGCCGCAGGCCAAGCCGGGAAGCGGCCGGGAGTACCTGCGCCGCCGGCGCGAGCGCGGCCAGGCCCGGGAGGAGACCTGGCAGCGGGCCGAGGGGTTCGCCCGGTCGCTGCACGAGCGCCTGGCCGGGCGCGCCGAGGACGTCCGCCTGCACGCGCCGCAGAATTCCGCGCTGTCCGGCGCGGCGGGAAAGAACGTGCTCAACGCGGCCTATCTGGTGTCCCGGGCGCATTCCGAGGAATTCGTGGAACTCGTGGACCGCACGAAGGACGAGGAATCCGGGATCCGGGTCGAACTCACCGGCCCGTGGGCCGCCTATTCGTTCACTGGGGAGGCCGCGTCGTGACCGTCGTCGAACGGCGGGAGATCGCACTCGTCGACCTGCTCGACCGGCTGCTGGCCGGCGGGGTCGTGATCACCGGGGACATCACCCTGCGGATCGCGGACGTGGACCTCGTCCGCATCGATCTGAACGCGCTGATCAGCTCGGTGAACGAAACGGTCCCCTCACCCTTCGAGGAGCTGCTGTGAGCGCGCGCAAACGGCTCGACCTGGAGCCCGACACGGTCGAGCGCGACCTGGTGAAACTGGTGCTGACCGTGGTGGAACTGCTGCGCCAGCTCATGGAGCGGCAGGCCGTGCGCCGGTTCGACACCGGTGACCTGACCGAGGAGCAGGAGGAGCGGATCGGTCTCACCCTCATGCTCCTGGAAGACCGCATGGCCGAGCTGCGCGACCGCTACGGACTGCGGCCCGAGGACCTGAACCTGGACCTCGGGCCGCTCGGACCGCTGCTGCCGCGTGACTGAGACGTCCGCGGACGTCACCTCACCATCGGTACCAGCGGCCCCGGCCGCCCCCGGCGCTCGTGCTGCGGACCAGGAAGCCCAGCAGCCAGATGACCAGGACCGCCAGGGCGATCCACCAGAGGATCTTCACGGCGAAGCCGAGGCCGAAAAGAACGACGGCCAGAAGCAGTACCAGCAGAATGGGAACCATAGTGTGAACCTCCTGCCGATCGTGTTTCCGTAAATTCACGGATCAGGCTTCTTTGCGGCACAGAATCTCCCCGTGCAGCACGGCGAACCAGCCGTCCTCGCGCCTGCCCCACTCCCGCCACGCCCCGGAGACGGCCCGCAGCCGCTCCGGGGTGGCGTGACCGCCCCCGGTGGCCCGGTCGGCGTAGGCGGAGGCCAGGGTGCGGTCCGCCCACAGCCCGCTCCACCATTCCCGCTCCCCGGCCGTGGCGTAGGTCCAGGTGCTGGAGGTGGCGGTGACGTCGGTCAGGCCGGCGGCCAGCGCCCAGGCCTTCAGCCGGCGCCCGGCGTCGGGCTCGCCGCCGTTGGCGCGGGCCACCCGCTCGTACAGGTCCAGCCAGTCGTCCAGCCCGGGCACCGCCGGGTACCAGGTCATCGCCGCGTAGTCCGCGTCGCGTACGGCGATGAACCCGCCCGGCCGCGTCACCCGGCGCATCTCCCGCAGCGCCCGCACCGGGTCGCCCACGTGCTGGAGCACCTGGTGGGCGTGGACCACGCAGAAGGTGTCGTCCGGGTAGTCCAGGGCGTGCACGTCGGCCACCGCGAAGTCGACGTTGGCCAGACCCCGTGCGGCGGCGGTGGCCCGGGCCTGCTCCAGGACGCCGGGCGCCTGGTCGACTCCGGTGACGTGGCCGTCGGGGACCAGGGCCGCCAGGTCGGCCGTGATGGTGCCGGGCCCGCAACCGATGTCCAGGATCTTCATGTGGGGCTTCAGGGAGCCGAGCAGATAGGCCGCGGAGTTGGCGGCGGTCCGCCAGGTGTGCGAACGCAGCACCGACTCGTGGTGTCCGTGCGTGTAGACGGCGCTCTCCCGTGCTTCCGGCATGGCTGTGCCCCTTCACCCGTAGTGGCCGAAACCGGCCGGGCCCCGCCCGCCGGTACGGCCTCACGGTACGCGCGCCACCCGCATGGTGAGACCCCGATCTCGCCATGTGGACGTGCGTCCGTGGGCGGACCGGGATCCCGGGCGGGCCGGTGCGGTGTTCAGCCGTTCAGGCTCAGCGGGCGGTAGACGGTCAGGGCCTCCGGCAGCTTCTCCAAGGTCACCTCGCCCGACACCGCCGTCACCTCGCCGTCGTAGGCCAGCGGGGTGTCCGGGGCGAGACCGGTCAGCCGCAGCCGGTTCACCTGCACCGCCGCGTGCGCCGGCGACCGGGTCAGCGGGCCCGCGACCGCCGCCGCGAGCAGCCGCAGCGCGGGCCTGCGGCTGCCGTGCACCACCCGCACGTCCAGCAGCCCGTCCGCCAGATCGGTGCGGCGGCCCGGCGTGAGCCCCATGCGGTGGTAGACGCCGGCGCCGACGAACAGCAGCCACAGGGGCCGCCGGTCCCCGCCCACCTCCACCTCCAGCGGATGCCGGTCGGCCCGCAGCACGCGCAGCGCGCCCAGCACCCCGGCCGGCCAGCCGCCGATCCGGTGCGACCAGCGGTCCCGGGCGCGCACCAGCTCCGGGTACACGCCGAGGCTCAGCGTGTTGAGGAACAGGCCCTGCCGGTCCCCGGCGGTGAACCGGCCCGCGTCCACCCGGACCGCCTCGCCGTGCCGGACCGCCCGGGCCAGCAGGCGCTCGTCCTCCACGCCCAGGTCGTAGGCGAAGTGGTTCAGGGTGCCGCCCGGCAGCACCGCGAGCGGCAGCCCGTGCCGCAGCGCGACCTCCGCCGCCGCGTTCACCGTGCCGTCGCCCCCGCACACCCCGAGCACCCGCGCCCGGGCCGCCGCCTTCTCCAGCTCCTCCCCGACGTCCTCCGGCGCGCACTCGACGATCTCCGCCGCCGGCAGCGCGGCGTGCAGCGCACGCACCCGGTCCGCCGTCCCCGACGCCTGGTTGGCGACCATCACCAGACCGTCGCCCTCGGGCAGCGCCGGGACCTCGGCCCGCGGCCGGGCGGGCCGCCGTACCTGGGCGCGGGTCGGCACCAGCCGCCGTACCAGGAAGGCCGCGCCCGCCCCGAGCGCCGCCCCGGCCAGCACATCGCTCGGGAAGTGCACGCCCGTGTAGACCCGGGACGCCGCCACCGAGAACGCCGCCGGTGCCACCGCCGCGCCCCAGGCCGGGGACTCCAGGGCCACCCCGGCCGCGAAGGCGGCGGCGGAGGCCGCGTGCCCGGACGGGAAGGACGTGGTGATGGGCTGCCGCTTCAGCCGCCGCACCAGCGGCACCGGGTCCAGCGCCGGCCGGGCCCGGCGCACCGAGCGCTTGCCGAGGGTGTTGATCGTCAGCGAGGCCAGACCGAGCGAGGCCAGGCCCCGGACCGCGGCCCGGCGGCCCCGGGGGGTGCGGCTCGCGGCCATGGCGGCGGCCGTCGCGAACCACAGCACGCCGTGGTTCGCGCTCCGGCTCAGCCGGGGCAGCACCCGCTCGGCGCCGGGCCAGTTCCAGGCGGCGGCGGCCTCGAACAGCCGCCCGTCGAGGTCGAGCAGCGTACGCAGCGGGGCACGGGCGGCGGCCGCGGGATCAGTCAGGTCCAGATCTGGGCTCATGCGGTGCGGTTACCCTGAAGTGCCCTTTTCGTGTCCCCGAGCGCCGGCGGTCCGGCGCGGGAGGAGAACCCCGGATGCGCCTGCTCCTCGTCCGCCACGGCCAGACCCCGTCCAACCTGGACCATCTGCTGGACACCGCGGTGCCCGGCCCGGGACTGACCCCGCTCGGCGAGGCACAGGCCGCCGCGCTGCCGGCGGCGCTCGCCGGCGAGGACATCGGGGCGCTCTACGCCTCCACGCTGGTGCGCACTCAGCGGACCGCCGCACCGCTGGCCGCCGCCCGCGGCCTGGAGGTGATCGTCCGGGACGGCATCCGCGAGCTGTCCGCCGGCGACCTGGAGATGCTGCCCGGACACTCCCCGCAGGGCGAGCGGTACCTGCGCACGGCGTTCGCGTGGGCGGCCGGGGACACCGCGCTGCGCATGCCCGGCGGCGAGAGCGGCACGGAGGCCCTGGCCCGGTACGACGCTGTGGTCGCCGAGGCCGCCGCGAGCGGGGTCCGGACCGTCGCCATGGTCAGCCACGGCGCCGCGATCCGTGTCTGGACCGCCGCCCGCGCCGCCAACGTGGACGTCGCCTTCGCCGCGGCCCGCCCGCTGGAGAACACCGGCGTGATCGTCCTGGAGGGCTCCCCGGACGACGGCTGGCAGGTCCTGTCCTGGGAGGGCGCCCTGGTGGAGCCGGCGGGCGAGGGCGGCCCGGCCGGGGACGCGCTGGACGCGGCCCGGGGCGTCTAGAAGCCTCACGTGCGGATCATGCCGGGCTGATCCAGGGCCTTCCGCCCGGGCCGTCCGGGCCGGGCGGATCAGGCGCGGTGTCACCGCGCGGCGACCGGGCCCGCGAGCCCGGCCTGATCCGGACCATCGGACCACAGGCCCGCGAACCGCGCCCGTTTCCGTCCGTCCGTGGTGCCGGGCACACTGGCGGGTGCCGGGGCCGAGGGGTATCTGTCCCATACCCCTCGGCCCCGGTGCCGGCGGTGTCAGCGCCAGGTGTCGTCGAGCGTCAGGGTGCCGGTGGACGGCGTCGTGACGGTGCGGTTGTCACCGTTCTCCCAGATCACCGTCCCGTCGGGGTTCTTCTTCAGATACTTGTACTGCACGGCGGTGCCGGACGGCAGCCGGTGGGCGCCGGACCACAGCGGGTAGGACGCCGAGTCGGTGGTCAGCGGGAGGGCCTTGGCGGGGTCCCAGGCGCCGAGGTCGGCCAGGTCCCCGGAGACGTAGAGCGTCTGGCCCCACGTGGTGGAGGCGGTGGCGTGGAAGGCGGCGGTCGCCTGGCCGACGTTCCAGCGGTCGTCGGTGCCCGGCACGTCCGGGGAGACGGTCAGGCTGCGGTTGGGGATGCTCTCCCAGGTCACGGTCCCCGTGGGGGAGCGCTTGATGTACTTGTACTGCACCGTGGCGCCGACGGGCAGCCGCACGCCGGCCGACCACTGCGGATAGGCGCTGGCGGTGGTGCCCAGGGGGACGGCCTTGGCCGGGTCCCAGGAGCCGAGCTGCGGAGCGCTGCCGGACACCAGCAGGGTCTCGCCCTGGGTGGTGGCCTGCACCCGGAAGGTGACCGAGGCGTCCTCGGCCGTGGTGGCGTGGGCGCGGGCAGCGGTGCCGGCGAGCAGTCCGGCGAGGAGCACGGCGAGCAAGAGGACCGGCCGCCAGGCGGCCGGGACCCGATCGCGTATCGCGAGCATGTCATTCCCTTCGGAACGGGAGGCGGCGGGCCCGTGCCCGCCGTCCGCGCACATCCCAACACAGCTTGGAATCGCAACGTGACCGAACGTGCTCGCCGCGTCCACCCGGGGACGCGTTTCGGCCGCATCGCCCGAATTTTTTCGGCTGCTTCATCAAAGTCCTGAACGAAAGGGCGCGGTGGCGGGTGGCATGCCCCTGGGGCTGGTCGCAGGGGTGCGGGCTCCCCGGCAGCCGCTCCGCGCTGACATCCGGACATCACCTCCCGGCCGCGCTCCGGCCGCCGGAAGCGTCGCCGGACCCTTGCGCAAGATGACGCAAATTTTTTCATGCGAGACATCGGATGGGCAGGCCGTGCCGCGGTCGCACGGGCACGGGAAAACATGTCGATCAGGCTCCCGGGCACGGCGTCTGGCGGACTGGGAGCGATCGTGAGGGCCAGCGGCAGATTGTTGAAAGTGCTTGCATAGAGCGGATAGCTCCGCCGGGACCGGGGCCCGCCTGCCGCGACGCCGGAGCCACCCCGGACGGGTGGTGCGCGGTGCCGGAGGATATGGGTTTGCCCCCGGTGCCGGGGGCCCCGCACAATGCCTGCCCATGGGACATCTGGAAGCCGCGCACCTGGAGTACTACCTGCCCGACGGAAGGGCCCTGCTCGGCGATGTCTCGTTCCGGGTCGGCGAAGGGGCGACCGTCGCGCTGGTCGGCCCGAACGGCGCCGGCAAGACCACCCTGCTGCGGCTGATCTCCGGTGAGCTGAAACCGCACGGCGGCACCGTCACCGTCAGCGGCGGCCTCGGTGTGATGCGCCAGTTCGTCGGCTCCGTACGCGACGAGACGACCGTACGGGACCTGCTGGTCTCCGTCGCCCCGCCGCGCCTCCGGGAGGCCGCGCGGGCCGTGGACGCCGCCGAGCACGCCCTGATGACCGTCGACGACGAGGCCGCCCAGATGGGCTACGCCCAGGCCCTCGCCGACTGGGCCGAGGCGCGCGGCTACGAGGCCGAGACCCTGTGGGACATGTGCACCACCGCAGCCCTCGGGATGCCCTACGAGCGCGCCCAGTGGCGCCAGGTGCGCACTCTGTCCGGCGGCGAGCAGAAGCGGCTCGTGCTGGAGGCGCTGCTGCGCGGCACCGACGAGGTGCTGCTGCTGGACGAGCCGGACAACTACCTCGACGTGCCCGGCAAGCGCTGGCTGGAGGAACAGCTCAAGGAGACCCGGAAGACGGTCCTGTTCGTCTCCCACGACCGCGAACTCCTCGCCCGCGCCGCCGAGAAGATCGTCTCCGTCGAACCGGGCCCCGCCGGCGCCGACGCCTGGGTGCACGGCGGCGGCTTCGCCACGTACCACGAGGCCCGCCGCGAACGCTTCGCCCGCTTCGAGGAGTTGCGCCGCCGCTGGGACGAGAAGCACGCCCAGCTGAAGAAGCTGGTGCTGAGCCTGCGTCAGGCCGCCGCCGTCAGCCACGAGATGGCCTCCCGCTACGCGGCGGCACAGACCCGGCTGCGCAAGTTCGAGGAGGTGGGACCGCCGCCGGAGCCGCCCCGCGAGCAGGAGATCACCATGCGGCTGAAGGGCGGCCGCACCGGCGTACGGGCCGTCACCTGCGAGGAACTCGAACTGACCGGTCTGATGCGGCCGTTCGACCTGGAGGTCTTCTACGGCGAACGGGTCGCCGTCCTCGGCTCCAACGGTTCGGGCAAGTCGCACTTCCTGCGGCTGCTGGCCGGCGAGGACGTGGCGCACACCGGGCGGTGGAAACTGGGCGCCCGGGTCGTGCCGGGCCACTTCGCGCAGACCCACGCCCACCCGGAACTGCAGGGCCGCCCCCTCCTCGACATCCTCTGGCAGGAGCACGCCCAGGACCGGGGCGCGGCCATGTCCCGGCTGCGCCGCTACGAACTCACCCGGCAGGCCGAGCAGTCCTTCGACCGGCTCTCCGGCGGACAGCAGGCCCGCTTCCAGATCCTGCTGCTGGAGCTGGCCGGCGTCACCGCGCTGCTGCTGGACGAGCCCACCGACAACCTCGACCTGGAGTCCGCCGAGGCGCTCCAGGAGGGGCTGGAGGCGTTCGACGGCACAGTGCTGGCGGTCACCCACGACCGCTGGTTCGCCCGCTCCTTCGACCGCTTCCTGGTCTTCGGCAGCGACGGCCGGGTCCGCGAGACCGCGGAGCCGGTCTGGGACGAACGGCGGGTCGAGCGGAGCAGGTGATCCGGACCGCCCCGGCCCGGCACGCCCACCGGCGCGTCACCCCGGAAGTTCGTACAGTGGACCCAGGGTCTTTCGTTTGGATCAGGCCGGATCAGGGAGCGGGGTCTGGTGCCGTGCATCGCAAGGCGGAGGAGGGCGCCATGGCGGAGCCATGGCAACCGACGACAACGCCGCTGGGGGCACCCCCTGCTCGAAGAGCTTGGGGGAGGTGCCAGGGCCCGCGAGCCCGGCATGATCCAAACGAAAGACCCTAGGGACCCGGTGCCCCGGGTCCCTCCCGGAAATCACTCGGAGGCAGTGCGCGCCGGGCGGGTACCCGTAGGCCATGAACGAACACGACGAGCGGGGCACCACCATGACCGGAGTCGACCCCAGCCGGCTGGACGACCAGCAGCTCATGAAGGAGCTGGAGACGATCCACCGCACGCGCCACGACACCCTCCTGTACGGCTCGAACGACGCGCTGCGGGTCCACAACGAGCGCATGGCGCAACTGGAGGGCGAGTACCTGCGCCGCAACCCGCGCCGCCTGGTCAGCGCGGCCCGCACCCGCGAGGGCGCCCGTGAGCGCGGCAGCGGCGAGGGGGCGACCCCGGGCACGTCCGGCACCTGACATCCGCGGTACCGCGCGCACAGAAAAGGGCCGGCCCCGCCGGGGCCGGCCCTTACGCATCACACCATCCGGTGATCAGCCGGCCTCACCGGCGAACACGTGCAGGAACGCCTCGCAGAACGCCTTCAGGTCATCCGGCTTGCGACTGGTCACCAACTGGTTGGAACCGTGGTCGCAGATCTTCACCTGCTCGTCCACCCAGGTGCCGCCGGCGTTGCGGATGTCCGTGGCGAGACTCGGCCAGGACGTGAGCACCCGGCCGCGCACGACGTCCGCCTCCACCAGCGTCCACGGCGCGTGGCAGATCGCGGCGACCGGCCGGCCGCCCTCGAAGAACTCCTTCACGAACGCGACGGCCTTCTCGTCCATCCGCAGGAAGTCCGGGTTGGCCACCCCGCCCGGCAGCACCAGAGCGCCGAACGACCCGGCCGACGCCTCGGACACCACCTCGTCCACGGGGAACGTGTCCGCCTTGTCGAGATGGTTGAACGCCTGGATCTTCCCGGACTCGGTCGACACCAGCACCGGCTCGTGCCCGGCGCCCTCGGCCGCCTTCCACGGCTCGGTCAGCTCGACCTGCTCGACACCCTCCGGTGCCACCAGAAACGCGATACGCATGACGTCCAGTCTCCTTTCAGCTTCCGCGGCGCCGCCCCGCAGGCCCGGGCGCGCCGCTTCCTTCTCCTGGCCCCCGTCTGGCCCGGCCATGGCTCAGGCGCCGCCGGTCAGCGCCTGCGCCAGTTGCTGCACGTTCTGGTACCGGTCCCCGTGCGGCAGACCGGCCACACCGTCGATCAGCCCGCCGGGCGCGTTGCTCCGGCGCAGCGCGCGGGCCAGCTCGCCCGGCTGCGCGGGGAAGGCGTGCCGGCTCAGGTGCCGGGCCAGCTCCAGCCGGGTCCGCTCCAGCGACGCCGGGGATCCCAGACCGCCCACCGGGCCGCTCCAGACCTCCGGATCGTCGTCCGCGGCCGGCTCCGGGTCGTGCCACTCCTCGACGCGCGTGGGATGGCCGGATTGGAGCAGACCCTTCAGTTCATGCTTCATCTCGTCGTCGCGATGGACGCTCAGCCGGTCACTGCCTCGCTGCATATCTCCCTCCAGAGGGTCGAAGGTCCGCCCCGCGTACCCACTGCCACCCGTCCGACACGGCCTTCGTGCCGTACGGTCAGTGCTTGGTCCGGCCCGGCAGGAACTCCTGCATCTTCGCCTTCAGGCCCTGTTTGACCATCGCGCCCCGGTCGGCGTCGCCCTTCAGGACCGACGTGGCCGTGGCCTGCAGCTGTTCCCAGGTGGCGTGCGGCGGGATCGGCGGTACGGCGGGGTCGGTGAGGAACTCGATCACCACCGGGCCGTCCGCCTCCAGGGCGGCCCGCCAGCCCGCCTCCACGTCCTCCGGCTTCTCCACCCGGATGCCGGTCAGACCGAGCGAACGGGCGAAGGCCGCGTACTGCACGTCCGGGAGCGACTGCGAGGGCAGGAACGACGGCGCGCCCTCCATGGCCCGCATCTCCCAGGTCACCTGATTCAGGTCCTGGTTGTTCCACACGGCCACCACCAGCCGCGGATCCGGCCAGCTGTCCCGGTACTTCGCCGCCGTGATCATCTCCGCGAGCCCGTTCATCTGCATCGCGCCGTCCCCGACGAGCGCGAACACCGGCCGGTCCGGGTGGGCGAACTTCGCCCCGATCGCGTACGGCACCCCCGGGCCCATCGTCGCCAGCGTCCCGGACAGCGAACCGCGCATGCCGGCCCGCATCGTGATGTGCCGCGCGTACCAGTTGGCGACCGAACCGGAGTCCGACGTCAGGATCGCGTTGTCCGGCAGCAGCGGGTCCAGCGCCCGCGCCACGTACTCCGGGTTGATCGGATCGGCCGACATCCCGGCCCGCCGCTCCATCGTCTCGTGCCACCGCTTGACGTTCGCGCACACCGTGTCGTGCCACTCGCGCCCGCGCCCGTCCGCCGTCAGCAGCGGGATCAGCCGCCGCAGCGTCGCCTGCGCGTCGCCGACCAGGTTCACCTCGTACGGATAGCGCATGCCGATCATGTGCGGGTCGATGTCGATCTGCACTCCGCGCGCCTTGCCGAACTCCGGCATGAACTGCGTGTACGGGAACGACGAGCCGATCGTCAGCAGGGTGTCGCAGTCCCGCATCATCTCGTACGAGGGCCGGCTGCCGAGCAGTCCGATCGGCCCCGTCACATACGGCAGTTCGTCGCTCAGCACGTCCTTGCCGAGCAGCGCCTTCGCCACGCCCGCGCCGAGCATCTCGGCGATCTCCTGCACCTCCGCGATGGCGCCGGCCGCGCCCTGCCCGATCAGGACGGCCACCTTGTCGCCCGCGTTCAGCACGTCCGCCGCCCGGCGCAGCGCCTCGTCCGTCGGGGTCGCCGTGTACTCGCTCATGCCGAGGCTGGACGGCACCATCTTGAACGCGTGCGTCGGCGGCGAGTAGTCCAGTTCCTGCACGTCGGCCGGGATGATCAGCGCGGTCGGGCAGCGCCGGGCGTACGCCGTGCGGATCGCCCGGTCCAGCACGTTCGGCAACTGCTCGGGCACCGTCACCGTCTCCACGAACTCGGAGGCGACGTCCTTGTACAGCGTGTGCAGGTCGACTTCCTGCTGGTAGGAGCCGCCCATCGCGGTCCGGTTGGTCTGGCCGACGATCGCCAGCACCGGCACGTGGTCCAGCTTCGCGTCGTACAGGCCGTTGAGCAGGTGGATCGCGCCGGGTCCGGACGTCGCCGCGCACACCCCGAGACGTCCGCTGAACTTCGCGTACCCGACCGCCTCGAAGGCGGACATCTCCTCGTGCCGGGACTGGATGAACCGCGGGTGGTTCTCGGCGCGGCCCCAGGCGGCGAGCAGCCCGTTGATGCCGTCGCCCGGATAGCCGAAAACCTGTTCCACGCCCCAGGCGCGCAGGCGCTCGAGGATGTGGTCCGAAACCTTGGTGCCCATGGAGAGACCTCCCCGGTGCGGTACGAAGCGGACGGTCGGGTCCAGCGGGTACCGAGTCACCTGCGCGGCAGCCGGAAAACCTCCGGCGCGCCCGAAGGTGCGGGCTCCGCGCGTGCCGTCACCCGGCCGGCCCCGCGTGTCGCGCGAATGGGCTCCGGCCGCGCGCGGTACGGCGCCGGCCGGGCTGTCATGACAGCGAGGGCACCGAACCGTGCCCCGTGGCCGGGCGCCGTACGGCGTCGCCGTGGTACCGGTGCGCCGGCGCACGGCCGTCCGACCGCCCGCCGCAGCCTGCCGAGGAGTCCCTCCCATGCGCCGCACCGCCCGCGCCCTGTCCGCCGCCTTCGCCGCCGGTGCCGTGCTCGCCCTCACCGGGCCGGCCGTCTCCGCCGCCCCCGCCGCCCCTGCCGTCCCCGCGTCCTGCGATCCCGGCACCGGTCTGCTGCTCCCGGACGCCTTCGCCGCCACCCCGCCGGCCGCCGCGCAGGGCACCGGGCACCCGGACGGTGCCTCCGGTACCGGCGGCACCGCGGCCGGTCCTCCCCACCCGGGTACCGCCCGCCTGCGTGCCGGCGTCCCGGCCCAGGGCGAGCCGGGAGGCCCGGCGTGCGACGACGGGGCCGGGTGGAGGGAGCCCGGGGCTGAGGTGTCCGGGCCGCTCGGCGCCGACCCGCTCGGCGGCGGGCAGGAGGGAGGAGGGCAGGTCGGTGGGGGCCAGACCGGTGGAGGGCAGGCCGTGGGTGGCTCGCGCAGTGGTGCTCCGAGCGGTGCCGACCCGGGCGGTGGTGAGCTGAACGGTGGTGGTCCGGGCGGTGGTGACCTGGGCGGTATCGGCCCGGGTGGTGACCTGGGCGGTGGTGATCTGGGCGGTGCCGGGCGCGCGGACGCCGGGCAGGACGGTGGCGCCGGACACGACACCGCCGGGCACGACGGCGGCGGCCCGGACGGCGGAGGACCGGACGGCGGCGGCTGGGACGGGAGCGGGAAGGACGGCGGTGGCCGGGACGGCGGCGGGCAGGAGTGCGCGGGCGCGGACTGTGCGGGCGGTGGTCACGGCTGCGGTGACGCGCCCGGCGCCGACGGCTGTGCGCCCGCCGCCGTCCAGCACGGCGTGGACGCGGGCCAGGGCGGCGTCTTCGGGGACTCCGTGCCGGCGCTCGCGGCCGGTGCCGCGCTGATCGCCGTCGCCTGCGCGGGCGCCGGCTACCGGGTGTACGGCCGCGTACGGTCCGCGGCGGGCCGGTCCGCCTAGGGCTCCGAGAGGCCGCGGATGTGACCTGGGCAACTCGGGGCGGCGCCATGGACGGCCGCGCGGCGGGTACACACCCTCCCGAGGGCGGCACCAGGGGCCCCGCCGGTGGCACCCGCCGCACTTCCGGGCCCCGCCCACCCGGGTGCGGCGGCCCGGGACGGCCGCCCGGCCCGGGCCGGGCGGCGGCACGGCACCACGGACTCGCGGAGGCGGACATGCGGCGCACGGACTCCGGGCGGGGCCGCCGGGAGGACCACGGTCCCGTCCGCTACGGCCCGCCGTTCCCGGGCGACGGCCTGCCCGTGCTCCCCGAACTGTCCGCCGTGCTCGCCGCCGCCGCGAGCCGCGCCGACGCACCGCCGGTCGGCGGCGCCCCCGCACTGCTGGAAGCGGCCTGCGGTTACTGGACCCGGCGCGGGCTGCCCAGCGTCCCCGACCAGGTGGCCGCCGGCCCCGGCGCGCCCGCCCTGCTGCTCGCCCTGACCGCCGCGCTCGCCGGAGACGGCGCCGACGTCCTCGTGCCCCGGCCCTGCGCCGCCTGGTGGGCGCCGTACGCCCGGATCCTGGGCCGGCCCGTCTACCACGTGCCGACGCCTCCCGAGAGCGGCGGGGTGCCCGACCCGTACGCGCTGCTGGAGACCGTCCGCCGGGTCCGCGCCGAGGGCGGCGACCCACGGCTGCTGGTGCTGTCCGTCGCCGACGACCCCACCGCCGGTGTAGCCCCGCCCGAACTGCTGCACGAGACCGTGGAGGCCGCCACCGCCGAGGGCCTGCACCTGGTCAGCGACGAGACCTGGCGCGACACCGTGCACGCCCCGCACGGCACCGTCCTGCTCAGCCCGGCCGAGATGTGGCCCGACGCCGTCACCGTCGTCACCGACCTGGCCGGCGCCCTGCTGCCCCCGGCCTGGCCCGCCGCCGTCGCCCGCTTCCCGGCCACCGGCGCCGGCCGGCACCTGCACGCGCGCGTGCTGGACATCCTCACCGGTCTCGGCGCCGCCCTCGCCGGACCGGTCGCCGCGGCCGCCGGCTACGCCCTGGACGAACCGCCGCCCGTCGTCGAGCGCCGGGAGGCCGCCGTACGGCTGCACGCGCGCGTGGCCGCCGCCGCGCACGCCGCCGTCGTCGCCGCCGGCGCGCTCGCCCGGCCCCCGGCGGCCGGCCGTCACCTGTACGCCGACCTCGCCCCGCTCCGCGAGCCGCTGGCCGCCCGGGGCGTCGGCGACGCGCAGGAACTGGAGGACTTCCTCACCGCCCGGCTCGGCATGCCCGCCCCCGGCGGCCACCGCTTCGGCGACGACCTCGGGGCGCTGCGCGTACGGCTCTCCACCGGGCCGCTGCTGGGCGGCACGGACGAGGAGCGCGCGGAGGGGCTCACCTCCCCGGCCCCGTTGGAACTGCCGCACCTGCACCGCGCGTTGGCCTCCTTGCGGTCGGCCTTCGACGAACTTGGCGACGACGCTCAGCGATGGGAGCCTCCTCGATGACGCAGCAGACGCACGAGCCCGGCCCGGCCGCGACGACCACGGCGGCCGGCGTACCCGGCACACCGGTCCCCGGCGCCGTACCCTTCCCCCCGCTGGCCGAGCCGCGTCCGCTGGGCGAACACCGGGTGTGGCCGCGCGCCTTCCACGACCGGCTGACCGCGCCGCTGCCCGGACTCAAGGGCCTCGCCCGCTTCGCCCGCGAAGGCGCCGTACGCCCCGGCCCCGAGGGTCTCGCCGACATCCCCCGCCTGCCGTACGCGCCGGCCCCGCTGCCCCGCGTCGACGCCCGCACCCTCGCCGTGAGCTGGGCGGGCCACGCGAGCTGGGTCGTCCAGGTCGGCGGGCTCACCGTCCTCACCGACCCCGTCTGGTCCCGCCGCATCCTCGGCACCCCGGCCCGCGTCACCCCGGTGGGCGTGCCCTGGGAAGACCTGCCGCGCGTGGACGCCGTCGTCATCAGCCACAACCACTACGACCACCTGGACGCCCCGACCCTGCGCCGGCTGCCGCGCGACACCCCGGTGTTCGCGCCCGCCGGGCTCGGCCCCTGGTTCCGCCGCCGCCGGTTCACCCGCGTCACCGAGCTGGACTGGTGGGAGGGCGCCGAACTCTCCGGTGTGCGCTTCGACTTCGTGCCCGCCCACCACTGGTCCAAGCGCACCCTCACCGACACCTGCCGCAGCCTCTGGGGCGGCTGGGTGCTGACCGCGCCCGACGGGCAGCGCCTGTACTTCGCCGGCGACACCGGCTACGGCCACTGGTTCTCCCGCATCGGCCGCCGCTACCCGGGCATCGACCTCGCCCTGATGCCCATCGGCGCCTACGACCCCCGTTGGTGGCTCAGCGACGTCCACTGCGACCCGGAGGAAGCGGTCCAGGCCACCGTCGACCTCGGCGCCCGCCGCATGGCCCCCATGCACTGGGGCACGTTCATCCTCTCGGCGGAACCGGTCCTGGAGCCGCTCACCCGGGTGCGGGCGGCCTGGGAGAAGGCGGGACGGGACCGCGCGGACCTGTGGGACCTGCCGATCGGCGGCTCGGCGGTGCTCGGCTGACCCCGCCTCAGGCGGCGGGCTCCCTCCGGTCCCGGCTCAGCCGGCGGCCCGGACCCGCCGCCACAGCCCGGGCGCCACGCTGACGACGACGGTCAGCACCACCGCCACCACGACCCCCTCCCACGGCTCCTTGAACAACGAGCCGCCCAGCACACCGATCACCTGATAGGTGGCCGTCCAGGCCAGACACGCGGGCAGGTTCCCGCGCGCGAACCGGCGCGGCGGCCACTGGGCCATCAGACACGCCAGCATCACGGGTATCCGCCCGGCCGGCACCAGCCGGGACAGCACCAGCACGGCCGTCCCGTGCGCGGCCAGTTTCGCCCGCGCCTGCGCGAGCCGGTCCTCCGGTGCCCGCGCCCGGATCGCCTCCAGCCACCGCGACCCGTTCTTCGACCGCATCCCGCGCCGCCCCAGCCAGTACAGCGCCGCGTCCCCGAGGAACGCGGCCAGCGACGCGGCCAGGAACACCCAGAGCAGCGCGAACGGCGCCGACCGGTGGAAGGCCACCACCGCCGCCGAACTCACCAGCGCGCCCGTCGGCACCACCGGCACCAGCGCCCCGATCAGCACCAGCAGGAACAACGACGGGTAGCCGGCCGCCTGGTGCGCGGCCTCAGGCGTCAGGGCGCCGGCCGCGTCGGCGAACCACGTCACCGCGCGACCTCCAGCCGCACGCTCTGCCCGTGCCCCAGCCTGTGCACCGCCACCTCCGGCGCGGCCGCCGCGGCCAGCCGCACGAACTCGTCGCCCGGCGCGTGGAACTCGTGCGGGCGCACCGCGTCCATGCCGAGCGGCCAGTACGTCCCGTAGTGCACCGGCACCGCGACCCGCGGCGCCAGCCGGGCCAGCGCCCGCGCGGCCCGGCCCGCGTCCAGGTGCCCCTCGCCGAGGTACGGCCCCCAGCCGCCCACCGGCAGCAGCGCCACGTCCACCGGCCCGACCTGCTCCGCCATCCCGTCGAACAGGCCGGTGTCCCCGGCGAAGTAGGTCCGCGCCTCGCCCTCCACGACGTAGCCCAGCGCGGGCGAGCGGTGCGGGCCCACCGGCAGCCGCCGCCCGTCGTGCAGCGCCGGCACCACCCGGACCAGCACCTCGCCGATCCGCACCTCGTCCCCGGGCGCCACCTCGGTGATGCGCAACTGCCGGAGCCGGCGCAGTCCGGGTACCGCCCGTGGTGCGCCCCGGGGCACGAGCAGGCGCGCGCCCGGACGGAGCGAGGCCAGCGAGGGCAGATGCAGATGGTCGGCGTGCAGGTGGGAGACGAGCACCACGTCCGCGCGCCGGTCCGCGGCGGGAGGCACGGCACCCCGGCGGCGGCGCAGATGCGCCAGCCGGCGGGCGAACAGGGGGTCGGTGAGCACCCGGACGTTCGCATCCTCCACCACACAGGTGGCGTGACCCCACCAGGTGATCTCCACCGGCACCTTCTCCGCCTCCTTCACGCGACTCCCCGAAGCCTACGGGCAGGAGTAGGGTCGGCGGCGAAAACCGGAGGTGAGGGGAGTGCCATGAGACAGCTGCGGGGTGTTTCCGGCGTGCTCACGCCGGTGCGGGTCACCGCCATCGCGAGCCTGACACCTCTGGAGGAACTGGAGGCCGACCCCTTCCTGGTGGACTCGCGCAGCCAGCACGCCATGTGCGCCCGGTGGGCCGCCGAGCGCGGCTACGTCGTCGCGCGGGAACTCCTCCTCGGCGGACTGCGCGTCGACCACTGCGCGTTATGGGAGGGAGTGCGGCCCGGCGCGGACGTGTTCGTCGCGCCCAGCCTGCGGGTGCTGCGCCGGGCGCTGTCGTCGGTGGAGGAGTTCACCGCCGAGTGCGCGCGCCGGGGTGTGCGCGTGGAGACGGTCGGGCGCGCCGAGCCGTCGTACGACGCGCAGATGAAGGCGCGGGTGCACCGCCGCCTGTCCATGCCGACGGCGGGCTACGACGGCGGGTGACGCGGGCCCGCCCGGCCGCCCGTCCGGCCCGCCGTGTCCCGTGTGACAGGGTGGGGCCGGGGCCGACCGGCCCGGTGGAGCGAGAGGCGGGTCCCTCCCGGCCCGGAGGGCGGGGGAGGGCCGGGACGTGAGGTGTACGGGGCGTGCGAGGCGTGCGGTGGCGGCGGATCGCCAGTCAGGTCGGACGGAGCGTCGCCGTGTGGGCGGTCTCCACGGTCACCATGCTGGTCCTCGCCGGGCTCCTGCCCGACTTCCGGCTCCAGTCCGCCGACGGTGACAGCGCCACGCGCATCGCGGTCACCGCCGTCTGCGGCGCCGGTGCCTTCGGCGTCCTGTCGGCCGTGGTCTGGCCGCTGCTGGTGCGTCTGCTGCTGCTCGTGCCCGCGTTGGTCCTCGGCCTGCTGGTCTTCTTCCTCAACGGTTCGCTGCTGCTGCTCGCCCTGCGGGCCAACCCCTACGGCCGTGGCGAGGCGGCCCCCGAGACCGCCGTCATCGTGGCCGCCGTGATGTCCGCGGTCGCCTCCGCGACCGGCGCGGCCCTCGCCGTGCGCGACGACGAGGCGTACCGCCGCCGGCTGCACCGCCTCGCCACCCGCGGCCGCCGGGCACAGCCGCCCTGCTCCACCGCGCCCGGCCTGGTCTGCGTCCAGCTCGACGGCGTGGGCCACGACGTCCTCACGGACGCGGTCCGCAAGGGCCTGATGCCGACGGTGGCCCGCTGGCTGTCCCAGACCGCCGGCGACACCCGGCCGCCGGGCGGGGGCACGCGCGCCCCGGCCGGCGGCCCGCACCCCGTGACCGGTCCCGGCCGGCCCACCCACCGGCTCACCCCCTGGCGCACCGACTGGTCCAGCCAGACCGGCGCCAGCCAGCTCGGCATCCTGCACGGCAGCACCTTCGACGTGCCGGCCTTCCGCTGGTACGAGAAGGACCGTGGCGAGGTGATGGTCTGCAACCGGCCGACGAGCGCGGCCGAACTCCAGCGCCGTGCCGTCCTGCGGACCGGTGACGGCGGGCTGCTCGCCGTCGACGGCGCCAGCCGCGGCAACCTGTTCGGCGGCGGCGCCGGCGAACAGGCCCTCGTGCTGTCCATAGCGACCCGCCGCCGCGGCCGGGGCAACCGGTCCCGCGCCGGCTACTTCGCCTACTTCAGCGACCCCGCCAACGCCGTCCGCACCGCCCTGTCCTTCGTCGCCGAGGTGGCCCGCGAGATCGGCCAGTCCACCCGCGCCCGGCTGCGGGGCCGGCGCCCGCGGGTCGGCCGCGGCGGGCTCTACCCGCTCGTCCGCGCCTTCGCCACCGTCGTCGAGCGGGACGTCGTCGTCGCCGCGGTCATGGGCGACATGCTCGCCGGCCGCACCGTCGTCTACGCCGACCTGGTCGCCTACGACGAGGTCGCCCACCACTCCGGGCCGCACAGCCGCGACGCCGAGAAGGTCCTCGAACGCCTCGACCGCTGCCTGGCCCTGCTGGAACGCGTCGCCGAGCACGCCCCGCGCCCCTACCGCATCGTCGTCCTGTCCGACCACGGCCAGAGCCCGGGGGAGACGTTCCGCGCCCGCTACGGCCTCACCCTCGGCGATCTGGTCCGGGCCGGCTGCGGGTTGCCCGTGCCGCGCAAGGCGGGCCGCACCCGCAGCGGCGCCGAGGCCCGCGCCGCCGTCCGGGCCGCCCTGCGCCGGCCCGTGGAGGAGAAGGGCGGGCGCCGGGAGCCCGCGCCCTCTCGGGAGCCGGTCGTGCTGGCCTCCGGCAACCTCGGCCTGGTCTCCTTCCCGGACGTGCCGCACCGCATGACCAAGGAGGAGATCGACGCCCGCCACCCCGCGCTGCTCACCACCCTCGCCAACCACCCCGGCATCGGCTTCCTGCTGGTGCGCAGCGAGGAGCACGACGGCGTGGTGCTCGGTGCCCACGGCGCCGAGATCCCGCTGGCCGCGCTCGACGACGAGCCCGGCCCGCTGGCCCGCTTCGGCCCCGGCGCCGCCGACGCCGTCCGCCGCACCCACGCCTTCCCGCACACCGCGGACATCATGGTGAACTCCGCCTACGAACCCGCCGACGGCGAAGTCCTCGCCTTCGAGGAGCAGATCGGCTCCCACGGCGGGCTCGGCGGCGCCCAGTCGCGCCCGTTCCTGCTCGCCCCGGCGGACCTGTCGGCGCCGGCCGCGGACGGGCGGGAGCCGGCCGGCGCGGAGCAGGTGCACGCCGTCCTGCGCCGCTGGCTGGGCGAACTGAGCGGCCCCCAGGTGCCGGTCGCCGCCGCGGCGGAGGAGGAACAGGCCGCCTGAGGGACATCCGCCGTTCACACCGGGTGGGGCGGTCCGCGCGGTGCCGCGGGCCCGGATGTGATCGGATAGGGAGACCGGGAACCCCGGCACCGCGACACTCGCGAAAGGAAGCATCGTGGCAACCACGCGCACCGCGCACACCGTCTGGGAAGGCAACCTGCTCGAAGGCAACGGAGTCGTCACCTTCGACTCCTCCGGCATCGGCCAGCAGCCGGTGTCGTGGCCCTCGCGCGCCGAGCAGGCGAACGGCAAGACCAGCCCCGAGGAGCTGATCGCCGCCGCCCACTCCAGCTGCTTCTCCATGGCCCTCTCGCACGGCCTGGCCGGCGCCGGCACCCCGCCCACCCGGCTGGAGACCAAGGCCGACGTCACCTTCCAGCCGGGCGAGGGCATCACCGGCATCCACCTCACCGTCCGCGGTGAGGTGCCCGGTCTGGACGCGGAGGGCTTCGCCTCGGCCGCCGAGGACGCCAAGAAGAACTGCCCGGTCAGCCAGGCGCTGAGCGGTACGAAGATCACCCTGACGGCCGAGCTGGCCTGACGCCCGGACGTTCCTGGGTGCCGTGCCCCGTTCTCCGGGGCGCGGCACCCGCGCCGTTTCCGGCCGCTCAGCCGCTCAGCCGCCCAGCCGTTCCCAGCCCCGCCGGTCCGCGCGCGGGCCGAGCTGCCGCGGGTCCCGGGTCCGGTAGACGACGTACGGGCGGAAGAGGTACTGCACCGGCGCGCTGAACATGTGCACCAGCCGGCTGTACGGCACGAACGCGATCAGCACCATCCCGGCCACCGCGTGCACCTGGTACAGCACCGGCACGCCCTCCATCAGCGTGATCCGCGGCCGGAGCGTGAACAGGCTGCGCGCCCAGGGCGCGATCGTGGTCCGGTAGTCGTAGCCCGCACCGGTGGTGTGCGACAGCTTGGCGGCCATGCCGAGCACGGTCGCGCCGCACAGCAGCAGGTACATCGCCTTGTCGTTGGCCGTGGTGGCGCGGAAGACGGGGGCGCGGGTGCGGCGGCGGTACACCAGCAGCAGGATGCCGGCGACCGTGAGCACCCCGGCCGCCGTTCCGCCGTACAGCGAGAACAGGTGGTAGGCGCGCTCGTGCACGCCGGCCGCGTCCGTCCAGGACGCCGGCACGAACAGCCCGACCAGGTGCCCGACGAGCACGAACAGGATGCCGTAGTGGAAGACCGGGGAGGCGATGTTCAGCAGCGGTGACTCGTACACCTGCGAGGAGCGGGTGGTCCAGCCGTACTTGTCGTAGCGGTAGCGCCAGACGAGGCCGGCGGCCAGCAGGGCGAAGGCGGTGTAGGGCAGGGCGCCCCAGAGGAGGACGGTCATCGGCGCGCTCCGGAGGGTGCGGCGGGCAGGGTGGCGCACACCGCGTCCAGGACGCCCGCGTACGGGGTGCCGCAGGCGGTCAGCCGCGCCCGCAGCTCCGCCAGCGCCTCGCGGTGTCCGGTCAGCAGGCTGGTGTCGCCGGTCCGCGCGGTGAACTCCAGCACCGCCGGCAGGAAGTCCGGCAGCTCCTCGCCGCTGAACTCCAGGCCGTGCCGGCGGTAGACCTCCTTGAAGCGGACCAGGGACATCCCGCGGCGCCGGGTGTCGCCGTCGTGCCACCAGCTCAGGTACAGGCTGTGCCGGTTCTTCAGGTCGAAGACCTGCACGTAGTGCGCGGCGAGGTCCGCGAGCGGGGTGACGGCCGCGTGGTCGGTGAACGCGCGCAACTGCGGGGCGGCCTCGCGCAGCAGCGGCAGCCGGGCGGCGAAGTCCTCGTCCGGGTAGGTCAGGCAGAGGGCCGCCGCCTGGTAGAACACCGCGTCCGAGGGCATCAGGCCTCCTTGGCGTCGTCGGACGTCTGCCGCCGGCGCAGCAGATGGAAGTTCTCCACGGACACCAGCGGCAGCCTGCGGCGGCCGGAGTCCCGGCCGAACGGTCCGTCGCCGCCCATGCCGGGCCCGCCGGCGACGTCGAGGCTGCACTCCCCGGGCACCGCGGACTCCTCCAGCCGGCGGGCGTCACCGACGGCGGCGGTCGGGATGACGTAGCGCTCCTCGTACTTGGCGATCGCCAGCAGCCGGTACATGGCCTCGATCTCCTCCGGGCCCAGACCGGCCGCCGCGGCGGCCCGCGGGTCCGGTTCCTCGCCGAGGTTGAGCGCCCGCATGTGGGACCGCATCGCGGCGAGCCGCTCCAGGGCCGTGCGCACCGGAGCGGTGTCGCCCGCCGTGAACAGCTCCGCCAGGTACTCCAGCGGGACGCGCAGGGTGTCGATCGCGCCGAACAGGTTGCCCGCGTCCTCCCCGTCGTGCCCGGTCTCGGCCAGCGCGTCCACCACCGGCGACAGCGGCGGGATGTACCAGACCATCGGCAGCGTCCGGTACTCGGGATGCAGCGGCAGCGCCACCCGGTAGCGGCTGATCAGCGCGTGCACGGGGGAGCGGCGGGCGGCCTCGGTCCAGTCGCGCGGGATGCCCGCCTCCTCGCAGGCCCGCAGCACCTCGGGGTCGTCCGGGTCGAGGAAGACGCCGAGCTGGGCCTCGTACAGGTCCTTCTCGTCCGGTACGCGGGCTGCGGCCGTCACCTTGTCGGCGTCGTAGAGCAGGACGCCGAGGTAGCGCAGCCGGCCCACGCAGGTCTCCGAGCAGACCGTCGGCAGGCCGACCTCGAGCCGCGGGTAGCACAGGGTGCACTTCTCGGCCTTGCCGGTGGCGTGGTTGAAGTACACCTTCTTGTACGGGCATCCGGTCACGCACATCCGCCAGCCCCGGCACCCGTCCTGGTCGACCAGGACGATGCCGTCCTCGGCCCGCTTGTACATCGCCCCGGACGGACAGGAGGCCACGCAGGACGGGTTCAGGCAGTGCTCGCAGATCCGCGGCAGGTAGAACATGAACGTCTCCTCGAAGGCGAACCGCACCTTCTCGGAAGCCTGTTGGCGGGTCCGTTCCACCATCGGGTCCAGGTCGCCGTAGGCCGGGGCGCCGCCCAGGTTGTCGTCCCAGTTCGACGACCACTCGATCTTCATCGGCTTGCCGGTGATCGCCGACACCGGCCGGGCCACCGGGTAGTCGTCGCCGAGCGGGGCGTCGGTGAGGTTCCGGTACTCGTACGTCCAGGGCTCGTAGTAGTCCTTGATCTCCGGCAGCCGGGGGTTGGAGAAGATCCCGGCCAGCTTGCGCAGCCGGCCGCCCGCCTTGAGCTTCAGCGCGCCGCGCCGGTTCAGCTCCCAGCCGCCGCGCCACTTCTCCTGGTCCTCGTAGCGGCGCGGATAGCCCTGCCCGGGGCGGGTCTCCACGTTGTTGAACCAGACGTACTCCATGCCGCGCCGGTTGGTCCACGCCTGCTTGCAGGTGACCGAACAGGTGTGGCAGCCGATGCACTTGTCGAGGTTCATCACCATCGCGATCTGGGCCATGGGGCGCATCAGTACTCCACCTCCTGGGCGCGGCGGCGGATGACGGTGACCTCGTCGCGCTGGTTGCCCGTCGGGCCCAGGTAGTTGAACGCCCAGGTCAACTGGGCGTAGCCGCCGATGAGATGGGTCGGTTTGAGGAGCAGCCGGGTGAGGGAGTTGTGGATGCCGCCGCGCATCCCGGTGGTCTCCGTCCTCGGCACGCTCACCGTGCGCTCCTGCGCGTGGTGCATGTAGACGGTGCCCTCCGGCATGCGGTGCGAGACGATCGCGCGGGCCACCACCACGCCGTTGCGGTTGACCGCCTCCACCCAGTCGTTGTCCCGCACCCCGATCGCGTCGGCGTCCCCCGGGGACATCCAGATGGTCTGCCCGCCCCGGGACAGGGCCAGCATGAACAGGTTGTCCTGGTACTCGGAGTGGATCGACCACTTGTTGTGCGGGGTGAGGTAACGGACCGTCACCTGCCGCTGTCCGTCCGGGCCGAGGACCGGTTCGCCGAACAGCCGGTGCATGTCCAGCGGCGGCCGGTAGACCGGCAGGGCCTCGCCGAGTTCGTGGATCCAGTCGTGGTCCAGGAAGAAGTGCTGGCGGCCGGTGAGGGTGTGCCAGGGCTTGCCGTGCTCGGTGTTGAGCGTGAAGGCGGTGTAGCGCCGGCCGCCGGCCTCGCTGCCCGACCACTCCGGTGAGGTGATCACCGGCACGGGCGCCGCCTGGGTGTCGGCGTACGTGACCCGCTTGCCCTCGTGCTCGGCGGCCAGGTGGGCCATCTCCCGCCCGGTGCGCCGCTGAAGGGTGCGGAAACCCTGGGTGGCCAGGCGGCCGTTGGTGGTGCCGGACAGGGCGAGGATGGTGTCGGCCGCCTTCACCGCCGTGTCCAGCGCCGGGCGCCCGTCCGCCGGACCGCCGCGCACCGCGCCGTTCCGCCGCAGCAGGTGCGCGACCTCCTCGTCCGGCCGCAGGGTGATGCCCTTGGCGGGCAGGCCCCGTTCCTCCACGAGCGGGCCGAGCGCGGCGAACTTCGCGCCTACCGCGGTGTAGTCGCGTTCCACGACGGCCAGGTTCGGCATCGTCCGGCCGGGCTCGGGCGCGCACTCGCCGCGCCGCCAGTCCCGCACGGTCCCGCCCGGCTGGGCGGTCTCGCCCGGGGTGTCGTGCTGGAGCGGGCTCGCCACCAGGTCCCGGCGCACGCCCAGGTGATCTACGGCGAGTTCGCTCAGCTTCTCCGCGAGCGCCTTGAAGGTGTCGAAGTCGGTGCGGGCCTGCCAGGGCGGGTCGACGGCCGGGGTGAACGCGTGCACATAGGGGTGCATGTCGGTGGAGGACAGGTCGTGCTTCTCGTACCAGGTGGCCGCCGGCAGCACCACGTCCGACAGCAGGGTGGAGGAGGTGTGCCGGAAGTCCAGCGACAGCAGCAGGTCCAGCTTGCCCTCCGGGGCCCGCTCCCGCCAGGCCACGTCCCGGGGCCGCTCCTTGGGCGCGGCCTCCTCGGCGCGCAGCGAGGAGTGGGTGCCCAGCAGGTGCCGGGCGAAGTACTCGGCGCCCTTGGCCGAGGAGCCCAGCAGGTTGGCCCGCCACAGGGTGAGCACGCGCGGCCAGTTCTCCGGCGCGTCCGGGTCCTCGCAGGCGAACCGCAGGGTGCCGGCGCGCAGTCCGGCCACCGCCCGTGC
This sequence comes from Streptomyces sp. NPDC017095, assembly GCF_044332325.1. Classification (NCBI taxonomy): domain Bacteria; kingdom Bacillati; phylum Actinomycetota; class Actinomycetes; order Kitasatosporales; family Streptomycetaceae; genus Streptomyces; species Streptomyces sp. NPDC017095. The sequence continues at coordinate 74,668 of NZ_JBIROU010000005.1, read as the reverse complement.
CACCGGGTCGCCGGGCTCCTCGCCCAGCTCCAGCGGATTGCGGTCGAAGGTGGGGTACGACGGCATCCAGCCGGCCCGGGCCGACAGGGCCAGGCAGTCGGCCGCGGTCATCCCGGCGAACCGGCCCTCGCCGAGCGGCGAGGCCAGCACATCGGCGCCGAACCGGTCGTAGCGCCATTGGTCGGTGTGCAGGTACCAGTACGCGGTGCCGATCATCTGCCGGGGCGGGCGGGCCCAGTCGGAGGCGGCGGCCAGCGTCGCCCAGCCGGTCACCGGACGGCACTTCTCCTGGCCGACGTAGTGCGCCCAGCCGCCGCCGTTGCGGCCCTGGCAGCCGGTGAGCTGGAGCAGGGCCAGGAAGGCGCGGTAGATGGTCTCCGAGTGGAACCAGTGGTTGGTGCCGGCGCCCATCAGGATCATGCAGCGGCCCCGGGACCGCTCGGCGGTCCGCGCGAACTCCCGGGCGATCTTCACGCACCGCGCGGCCGGCACCGAGGTGTGCGCCTCCTGCCAGGCGGGCGTGGCCGGCGTGCGCGGATCGTCGTAGGAGTCCGGCCAGTCGCCCGGCAGACCGGGCCGCGCCACCCCGTACTGGGCCAGCAGCAGATCGAACACCGTGGTCACCAGCGGGCCGTCCGGACCGCCCAGCCGGGTCACCGGCACCCCGCGCCGCAGCACCTCGCCGCGCCCCTGCCCGTGCGGTCCGCCCTCGGTGTCGAACCGGGGCAGCAGCACCTCCAGCGAGACCGCGACCTCTTGGCCGTACAGGCTCAACAGCGGCTCGACGTCACCGAGTTCCAGGTTCCAGCGGCCCTCGCCCGACGCGGTCCAGCGAAAGCCCAGCGAGCCGTTCGGCACCACCGCGCGGCCGGTCGCCCCGTCCAGCACGACCGTCTTCCACTGCGCGCCCTCGCCGTCCTGGCCGACGTCGGCGGCGCGCAGGAACTTCGCCGGCACCCACGCCCCGTCCCGCTCGGTGAGCGTCACCAGGAACGGCAGGTCGGTGAACTTGCGGACGTAGTCCGTGAAGAACGGCGTCTCCCGGTCGACGTAGCACTCCTTGAGGATCACATGGCCCATCGCCATGGCCAGCGCGCCGTCCGTGCCCGGGTGCGGGTGCAGCCACTCGTCGGCGAACTTGGCGTTGTCGGCGTAGTCGGGCGCGACCACCACGACCTTCTGGCCGCGGTAGCGCGCCTCCGCCATCCAGTGGGCGTCCGGGGTCCGGGTCACCGGCACGTTGGAGCCCCACATCACCAGATAGGCGGCGTCCCACCAGTCGCCCGACTCCGGCACGTCGGTCTGGTCGCCGAAGACCTGCGGCGAGGCCACCGGGAGGTCGGCGTACCAGTCGTAGAACGACAGCATGGCCGCGCCGATCAGCGAGTGGTAGCGGGCGCCGGCCGCGTGCGACACCATCGACATCGCCGGGATCGGGGAGAACCCGGCGATCCGGTCCGGGCCGTGGGCCTTGATGGTGTGCACCTGCGCGGCGGCGACGATCTCCACCGCCTCCTCCCAGCGGGCCCGCACCAGACCGCCCTTGCCGCGCGCCCGCTGGTAGCGGCGGCGCCGCTCCGGGTCGCCCTGGATGTCCGCCCAGGCCAGCACCGGGTCCTTCAGCCGGCCCTTGGCCTCCCGGTACATCTCCAGCAGCACGCCCCTGACGTACGGGTAGCGCACCCGGGTGGGGGAGTAGGTGTACCAGGAGAACGCGGCGCCGCGCGGGCAGCCGCGCGGCTCGTACTCGGGCCGGTCCGGGCCCACCGACGGGTAGTCCGTCTCCTGGGTCTCCCAGGTGATGATCCCGTCCTTGACGTACACCTTCCACCGGCACGATCCGGTGCAGTTCACCCCGTGGGTGGAGTGCACCACCTTGTCGTGGCTCCACCGGTCCCGGTAGAAGGCGTCCGCCTGCCGGCCGCCGGTCAGGGTCACGCTGTGCAGGTCGGGCGCGGGCGTGCCGGGCCGGAAGAAACGGCCGGCGGCCAGCAGCGCCGCGCCGGGCTCGCGCGGCGGTGTCTGCGTGTCGGTCACGTGCGCTCCCTAGGTTCACCCGGTACTCCGAACCTAGGGGCGGCCCCGGCAACCCACCTGTCCGCAGACCCGTACGGGTCACGCCGGGGCCGGTGCTCACAGGCGGGCGCGGTGCTCCCGCAGCAGCCTCAGGGTGCGCCGGGCGGACGCGGCGCGGGCCGTCATGTGGTCCAGCACCTCCAGGTGCGCGGCGACCTCCCGGCGCGAGTCCAGGTAGAGCGCGCCGGTCAGGTACTCGGTGAACACCATGTCCGGCAGCTCCGGCTCGGCGAACCGGAACAGCGTGAACGGCGCGTACGTCCCCGGGTGCGGGCCCGCCGCGAACTCGGCTATCTGGAGCGTCACCCGGTCCCGCTCGGCGTACTCCAGCAGCCGGTCCACCTGGTCCCTGAGCACCCGCGGCCGGGTGCTCACCGGGCGCCTGAGCACGGTCTCGTCCATGATCACCCACAGGTGGGGCGGGTCCTCCCGCTCCAGCAGCCGCTGCCGTTCCATGCGCAGCGACACATGCCGGTCCACCGCCTGGGGCGAGGACTGCCCGACGGTGCCCGCCTCCATCACCGCGCGCGCGTACTCCTCGGTCTGGAGCAGGCCGGGCACGAAGTGCGGTTCGTAGGAGCGGATGATCCGGGCCGCGCCCTCCAGGCTGACGTACAGGCTGAACCAGTCCGGCAGCACGTCGTGGAACCGCTGCCACCACCCCGGCTGGTTCGCCTCCTCGGCCAGCCGCACGAAGGCGTCGGCCTCCTCACCGGCCACCCCGTAGGCGGTCAGCAGCACCTGCACGTAGGGGATCTTCAGCGCGACCTCGGCCATCTCCATCCGCCGTACGGTCGCCGACGCCACCCTGAGGACCCGGGCGGCCTCCTCGCGGCCGAGCCCCGCGGCCTCCCGCAGCTCCTGCAACCGCTTGCCGAGCACCACCTGGCCCACGGTGGGCGCAGCCCGCCGCTCACTCACCGCCACGCCCTCCCCTACGCGCCGACGTACGCGGGCAGCAGTCTGTCACGCGCGGGCCGTGTCGCACATGTGCCCGAGGCAACTGATCGTCGGACGGGCTCAACCGGCCAGCGTGTGCAGGTACTTCGCGGTCGCCGGATCGGCCGGCAGGAAGGTCTCGACGGCGAGTTCCGCGACCGTGACGTCCATCGGCGTGTTGAAGGTGGAGATCGAGGACACGAACGACAGGGTCCGCCCGGCGTGCTCGATCCGCAGCGGCAGCGCGAAGTACGGCACCGGCGCGGCCGGTTCGGCGGCGGGCGGCTCCTCGGGCACCGGGTAGGCCGCCACCTCCTCGTACAGGGCGCGCAGCCGGTCCGAGCGGTGCAGGGCGATCTCCCGCTCCATCTGGGCCAGCAGATGGCCGCGCCACTCCCGCAGATTGCGGATGCGCGGTGCCAGCCCCTCCGGGTGCAGCGTCAGCCGCATCGCGTTCGGCGCCGGGCCGAGCAGCTTCTCCGGGACGCCCTCCAGCAGCAGGGCGATGCCCCGGTTGGCGGCGACGACCGTGTAACCGGCGTCGACCACCAGCGCCGGGTACGGCTCGTAGCCCCGCAGCAGCCGCTCCAGCCCGTCGCGCAGCGCGTCCAGTGCCGGGTCGTCCAGCGGGGTCTCCGGATAGCGCGGCGCGTAACCGGCGGCCAGCAGCAGGGCGTTGCGCTCGCGCACCGGCACGTCCAGCCGCTCGGCGAGCCGCAGCACCAGTTCCTCGCTGGGCCGGGACCGCCCGGTCTCGACGAAGCTGATGTGCCGCGCGGAGGAGCCGGCGCGCAGGGCCAGCTCCAACTGGGAGATCCGGCGCCGCTCACGCCAGGCACGCAGCAACGGCCCGACCCCGCGCCCGGCGGCGGAGGCGGTGCCGGAAGCGGTGCCGGCGGGAGGAGAGACGGCAAGGGGCATACGCCCGACCCTAGCCGAGCCCCACCACCCCCCGACGAGCCGCCGGCCGGAACACCCGGTGCGCCGGTCCGCGTCGGTCCGGCGTGTCCGGTGGGGGCGTGGCAGGGTGAGCCTGTATCCGCCCGTGCCCGCCTCGCCCCGCACGGGACCCGTAGCGAAGGGAGCCCAACGCCATGGCCGTCGGACCGCTGTCGCAGCAGGAGATCGAGGACGGGCTGGCCGGGCTGCCCGGCTGGTCGGTGCGGGACGGCCGGCTCAGCCGGACCTACCGGCTCGGCTCGCACGTCGCCGCCGCCGCGCTGGTGATGCACATCGCCGCCGTCCAGGACGCGCTGGACCACCACTCCGAACTGACCCTCGGCTACCGGAGCGTCTCGCTCGGCGTGCACACCCACAGCGCGGGCGGCGCCCTCACCGCGAAGGACTTCGCCCTCGCCCGCGAAGTGGAGGACATCGCGCCGAGCCACGGGGCACACTGAGCGATGTGCTGGACTACGAGCAGGAAGCCGGGAGGTACGACGCCTCCCGCGGGGGAGAGGCCCGCGCCGAAGCCGCCGCACGGGCCGTCCTCGGGCTGGTCCCGCCCGGGCCGGGCCGCCTCCTCGACGTCGCCTGCGGCACCGGGATCGTCACCCGGCGGCTCGCCGCCGCGCGCCCCGGGCTGCGGGTGACCGGCGCCGACCTCACCCCGGCCATGGCCGGCCGGGCGGCGGCGCGGCTGCCCGGCGCGATCGTCCGGGCCGACGGCCGCCGACTGCCCTTCCCGGACGGCACGTTCGACGCGGTCACCACCATCTGGCTGCTGCACCTGCTGTTCGACCCCGGGGACCTGGACGCGGTCGTCGCCGAGTGCGCCCGGGTGCTGCGCCCCGGCGGGGTGTACGTCACCACCGTCGACAAGGCCGCCGCGCACAACGTCGGCAGCGACATAGACGCCGTCCTCGCCGGCCGCCCGCACCGGCCCCCGGCCGACGCCCCCGGCACCGTCGCCGCCCACGCGGCCCGGCACGGGCTGCGGCCCGCCGGCGCGGGCTCCTTCCGCAGCCCCGGGCAGGGCCGCAGCCCCCGGAGCACCATCGCCGACCTGCGCAGGGGCTGGTTCACCCTGCTGCCGCCCGGCGAGCCGCGCACCGAGGAGTTCGCCGCGCGCCTGGCCCGGCTCCCCGACCAGGGCCGCCCCCGCGCCGACCCGCGCTTCAGCGTGCGCGCCTTCCGGAAACCGGGACCGGGCGGGACACCCGGCAACCCACCGGCCGCCGGCGGCGACTGACGGACGACCTGTCCGACTCCCCCGGGAGGAACGTCAGATGCAGCACCCGCACCCGCCTGCCCCGCCCCCGAGCCCCCGCCCGCGGCGCCGCCGCCGGATCGCCGGCCTGACCGCCGCGGTCGCCGCCGCCGCCCTGGCCGCCGCCGGCCTGACCGGACTGTCCGCCACCACCGCCCGGGCGGCCACCGCCCGGCAGTTGGAGAAGCTGGACCGCGGCCTGGTCAGCGTGCACACCGACAGCGGCAACCTGCTGAGCTGGCGCTGGCTGGCCACCGACCCGGACCAGGTGGCCTTCAACGTCTACCGCGCCGGCACGAAGGTCAACTCCAGCCCGGTCACCTCCTCCACCACCTACTTCCACGCCGGCGCCCCCGCCCAGGCCGACTACACGGTCCGCGCCGTCGTGAACGGAGTGGAGCAGCCGGACTCCGGGCACGCGCTCCAGTTCCGCACCGGCTACAAGGACGTCCCGATCACCCCGCCCGCCGGCGGCACCACCCCGGACAAGACGGCGTACACCTACGAGGCGAACGACGCCTCCGTCGGCGACCTGGACGGCGACGGACAACTGGAGTTCGTCCTCAAGTGGCAGCCCACCAACGCCAAGGACAACTCCCAGTCCGGCTACACCGGCGACACCTACCTGGACGGCGTCCGGCTGGACGGCACCCGGCTGTGGCGGATCGACCTGGGCCGCAACATCCGCTCCGGCGCGCACTACACCCAGTTCCAGGTGTACGACTACGACGGCGACGGCCGGGCCGAGATCGCCGCCAAGACGGCCGACGGCACGGTGGACGGCACCGGGGCGGTGCTCGGCGACGCCGCGGCCGACCACCGCAACGGCAGCGGATACGTCCTGTCCGGCCCCGAGTACCTGACCATGTTCGACGGCCGGACCGGCCGGGCGATGCAGTCCGTCGACTATGTGCCGGCCCGTGGCACCGTCTCCTCCTGGGGCGACTCCTACGGCAACCGCGTCGACCGCTTCCTGGCCGGCACCGCCTACCTCGACGGCAGCCGCCCGTCCCTGATCGAGGCGCGCGGCTACTACACCCGGACGGTCATCGCCGCCTGGGACTGGCGGGACGGCCGGTTCACCCGTCGCTGGACCTTCGACACCAGCTCCTCCACCAACAGCGGCAAGGGCTACGACGGCCAGGGCAACCACCAGCTCTCGGTCGCCGACGTCGACGGCGACGGCCGGGACGAGATCGTGTACGGCTCGATGGCCGTGGACGACGACGGCGGCGCCCTGTGGACGACGCGCAACGGCCACGGCGACGCGATGCACGTCGGCGATCTGGACCCGTCCCGGCCGGGTCTGGAGGAGTTCAAGGTGGACGAGGACTCCGCCAAGCCCTCGTCCTGGATGGCGGACGCGAGGACCGGCCAGGTGCTGTGGTCCACCGCGCCCAACGGCGACAACGGCCGGGGCGTCTCGGACGACGTCTGGGCGGGCAGCGCGGGCGCCGAGTCCTGGTCGTCGGCGGAGAGCGGCCTGCGCGGCCCGAAGGGCACGGTCGTCGCCGCGCGCAAGCCGTCCAGCGCCAACTTCCTGCTCTGGTGGGACGGCGACCCGGTCCGCGAACTCCTCGACGGCACCCACGTCGACAAGTACGGCACCGCGTCCGACACCCGGCTGCTGACCGGCTCCGGGGTCCACTCGGACAACGGCACGAAGGCGACCCCGGCGCTGTCCGGCGACATCCTCGGCGACTGGCGCGAGGAGGTGGTCTGGCCGACGACGGACAACACGGCCCTGCGGATCTACTCCACGCCCTACGACACCACGGTCCGCCTCACCACCCTGCTGCACGACTCCCCGTACCGCACGGCTCTCGCCTGGCAGAACACCGCGTACAACCAGCCGCCGCACCCCGGCTTCTTCCTCGGTGCCGGAATGGCCACCCCGCCCCGGCCCGCCGTCTCCACGCCGTGAGGCGGTGACGCCGGACACACGGGACACGATTCCGTCACCCCGGGCCGCCCGCACCGCCGGGCGGGTCCCGCACCGAGGTCGTCGCCGTGGTGGCGGCCTCGGTACCGGTGGGCGCCACCGGCGAGGGCGAGGGAGCCCCGGCTCCGAGTCGGACGCGGCGGTCCGCACCGGAGCCCCCGCCCGGCCGGTCAGGTGACCGTGCAGACCGTGCCGCCCAGCGTGAAGGACGGCGGCCGGGTGTTCGTGGCCGACCGGCTCGCCGTGAACCCGAAGGCCACCGAGGAGCCCGCCGCCACCGTGCCGTTCCAGGACGCGGGGGTCACCGTGACCGCCGGACCCGACTGTGTGTAGCCGGCGTTCCAGAGCTGGGTGATCCGCTGGCCGTCCGCGAAGGACCAGCCGAGGGACCAGCCGGTCCAGGCCGCCGGGCCGGTGTCGGTCAGCCGGACGTCCGCCTGGAACCCGTCCTGCCACTGGCCGGTGATCTGGTAGCTGACGGTGCAGGCGCCCGCCGGCGCCGGGTCCGTGCCACCGCCACCGCCACCGCCACCGCCACCGGTGTCGCCGGTGCCGGACGGGTCGCCGTAGACGACGCCCCTGCCGTTCGTCGACACGTACACCCGGCCGTACACCCGCGGGTCACCGGTGATCGCCGCGCCGGTCCAGCCCCACTGGTGGGCGTCGTCGTTGACCCGGGTCCAGGACGCGCCCTGGTCCGTGGAGCGGAAGATCCCGCGCACCCCGCCGATCCTCGCGCTGGTGTACAGCGTCTGGTACGAGGCTCCCGGCGCGGCCTTGCCGAAGCCGATCGTGTCGGCCTGCTCCACGTTCGCCAGCCTGGTGAAGCGCGCGCCGCCGTCCGTGGAGTGCCACAGGCCGTACGCGCCGTCCGTCGCCCCGCCCGCCAGCCACACGTCACCCCGGGCGCCGGGCAGTGCCTTGAAGCGCACGCTGTCGCCGCCCGGCAGGCCGGCGGCCGCGGAGGCGGTGAAGGTGGCGCCGCCGTCCGTACTGACGTAGAACGTCCCGGACTTGAAGCCGTAGAAGGTCTTCGGGTCGACGCGGTCCGACTCGACGACCGCGCCGGCCGGGAGGCCGGCCGACTGGGCCCAGGACGTGCCGAAGCCCGTCGTGTACCGCACGCCGGTGCCGGCCGGGCTCCAGACGAACCGGCTGCCGTCCGCGGCCGCCGCCACCGTGCCGCCGCCGGAGACACCGGGCGGGTCCGTGCCCGCGAACCAGTGGGCGCCGTTGTCCGTGGAGAACGCGATGTGCGGGCCGGAGTCCAGGTCGCCCACGCGGACCACCGTGCCCGGGTCGGTCTCGGCGAAGTCCAGGCTGGTGGTCGTGGTGAAGGCCGGTGAGGTGTACATCAGGGACGGCACGGCGGTCAGGTCCGTGTGCCGGAAGCCGCCGATGTCGCCGAGGGCGCTGAACAGCCGGGCGTCGCCGGAGGGCGGTGCCGCGAGGTCGTTCACCGCCGTCTCCTCCAGGCCGCGCGCCATGGGCTTGACGGTGAACTTCCCGCCGCTGTCCCACTCGCCGAGGTTCTCGGTGCCGTAGAGGGTGGCGCCCGTGCCGTACATCATCCGGGAGGAGTCGAACGGGTCGATCTCCAGGGCCTCCGTCATCCAGCCCAGCTTCGGTGACTGCTCGGGCGGGGACGGGTGCGCGCCGAAGGTCAGCCACGGCGAGGAGGAGACGTCCATGGTGTACCGGTTCGAGCGCTCCGGGTACGAGGTGTAGTCCCACGCCCTGGTCCAGGTGGCGCCGCTGTCGGTGGACCGGAAGAGCTGGGTGTCCGGCCACCAGGAGCTGTAGGCGGTGGCCATGAGGGTGGACGGGTGCCGGCGGTCGACCGTCAGCCCGCTGAAGCCGTAGGAGGTGTCCGCCTCCGCGGCCGGGCTGATGTCGGTCCAGGTGCCGGTGGCCGTCGCGTACCGCCACAGCCTCCCCTTGCCGCCGTCGTACGGTCCGCCCGTGTCGCTGTAGGCGAGGTACAGGAAACCGTTGTGGGCGTCCAGGACTCCCTTGTGCGCCAGGTATCCCGTGGGCTGGCCCGCCAGCCGGGACCAGGTGGCGCCGGCGTCCGTCGAGCGGTAGACCGCGTTGTCCTTGTCCGCGACCCCGGCGTAGACCGTCTTCGTCGCGGTCCCGGAGGTGCCCGTCGACTCGTCGAAGGTGACCCAGACGACGCCCTGGTTGTCGCTCGCGTAGCCCGTCGGATCGGTGGGGTCCTGCCGGTAGTCGCCGGGGTTCGGGAAGGCGGTGACCTGCGACCAGGTCACGCCGGAGTCCGTCGAGCGCCACAGGCCCTTGCCGCTGGGCGCGCCCAGGTACAGCACGCTGTTCTTGTTCGGGTCGATCGCCAGCCGCTCGCCCATGCCCCGGCCGGGCATGTTGCCGCCCAGCTTGAACGGCAGGTCGGCCGCGTGCCAGGTCGTGCCCCGGTCCGCCGAGCGCAGCACCGCGCCGTCGCCCGGGTCCCAGCTGTTGGTGTACGTCCCGACGGCCGCGTACACGTTGTCCGGGTCGACCGGGTCGGAGGCGAGGCTCACCACCGAGGTGTGGCCCCAGTCGTTCCAGCCGACCGAGTCCAGCAGCGGGGTCCAGGTCTTGGCCGGCTCCTGCCAGCGGTAGGCGCCGCCGATGTCGGTGCGGGCGTAGACCAGATTCTTCTCGGAGCGGTTGAACACGATCCCGGGGACGAAACCGCCGCCGTCGATCCGGGCGTTGTGCCAGGTGTAGGTGTCCGCCGCGGCGGTGGCGCCGGCGGCGGGCGCGGCCAGCGCGGGCGGGGTGCCGGACAGCAGGCCGGCGGCGAGGAGCAGCACGGCGGTGAGGATGCGGGGGGAGCGCATGGGGAGTCCTCTCGCAAGAGGGGGCGGCCCCCGGTGGGAACGGGGGCCGCCCGGAAAGAAGGTGCCGGACTATTCGAGGAGTTCGGCGTACGAGCCCATGGCCAGGGCGATGTCGGCCTGGGCCCAGAAGCGGTGGTACGTGAAGACCGGCGCGGCCCCGCCCTTGAGGTAGGCCTCGATCTTCGACCAGTTCGGGTCGCTCTTGTAGAAGGACCGCAGCGAGGAGAACGTGGACGAGGAGCTGATCGCGTCACCGTTCGGCATGGTGCCGGTCCAGCCGCTCGGCACGTACACGCTGTCGTTGAACCGGCTGTAGTCGGTGCGGGTCTCCGGGACGGCGATGCCGAGGCTGTCCTGGTAGTGGTCCCACATGCCGTCCAGCAGCGCCTTCGCGGTGGACTTGGCGGTCGCGTCACCGGACTTGGCGGCGTAGTACGACAGGGTCTTGGCGTACGCGGCGGCCACGCCGACGTCGTCGGTGTAGTCGGCGACGGTGACGTGCAGTCCGGTGTTGGCGCCGGGGCTCGACGCGTTCCAGGTGTCGGGCTGGCCCGACCACTTGAGGGTGGAGGGGATGCGGTAGGTGCCGTCCGGGTTGACCGTGGTCTTGGACAGCGCCCACTTCACCCACTTGTCCAGGACCGCCTTCGCCGTGGCGTTCCCGGTCTGCTGGTAGTACTCGGCGACGCGCTCCATCGACCACGCCTGGAAGCCGAACCACTGGTTGGACGGCGGGTCGTGGTAGACGGGCGCCTCGTCGTAGTACATCCCGTAGAAGGTGGAGGTGCCGGCCGGCGGGGCGGCGTAGCGCCCGGCCCAGCTGTTGGTCGCACCGCCCGCGATGCCGCCCTCGGAGGACTGGAGCCACTGGTAGAACTCCAGTTGCCGCTGGAGCGACTTGCTCCAGTCGGCGGCGCCCGTGGCCGACTTGGGCTTCAGGTCGGCGACGGAGCTGAGCGCGTAGGCGGCCAGCGGGTTCTGGTAGCCGCCGTGGACGTGGCTGGAGCCGATCCGCCAGGCCCAGCCGGCGGAGGTGTCGGTGGCGCCGCCCCAGGCGTAGTACCAGGACAGCAGGTAGTGCGAGGCGTCCTTGCCGGTGCCGGCCGGGCAGGACGGGCTGGCGCAGTTGCCGATCTTCTTGAAGTACTTGTCGTACATCGCGTACCGCAGGTAGTCGCCCATCTTCGCGGCCTTGGCGACCGTCGCGGACACCTCGCCGCTCTTGCCCTGCTGCTTGGCCCACACGTCCGCCCAGTAGGCGGCCTGCACCGCGCGCGAGTCCGCGTCCGGGGCGTCCGTGTACTTCCACTGCTTGGCGTAGGAGCTGTCGCCGGTGAACAGGTCCAGGTAGCCGTTCTTGCCGCCGTACTTGAAGGCGTCACAGGTGGGCTGCGGGACCGTCTCCCAGACGGACTCCTGCGGGCCGCGCTGGAAGGTGTTGATGTACGACGGTCCGGTGGCCGTCGGGCCGGCCTCGCACTTGCCCGGCTCGTTGCCGAAGCCGTAGACGTTGTCCACGTCCTGGATCCAGTGCATGCCGTAGACGTCGTCCGTGCCGTACGCGCTCTTCAGCTCGCCCGCGATCGGGTCCGGGCCGACCGACACCGAGGTGTCCAGCTTCGCCGGGTACTCGTTCGGGGTGTCGTACTCGGGCGCGTAGGTGGCCGGCTTGGAGGCGTTGTAGAAGGAGTTCGTCGGCTGGTCGGCGTGGGTGGGGATCATGTACTTCTCCATGATCTCCCAGGCGCCGTTGAACTTCGACCAGTCGCCGGTGACCTTGCCGTACATCGCCTGGAGCCACAGCAGGTAGCTGTACGCCTCGGACGTGGTCTCGTGGCCCTGGTCCGGGGCCTCGACGATCAGCGTCTCCACCGAGTGGTACGGGATGCCCTCGGGGGAGAAGTAGCCGTTCGCCGGGTTGGTGATCTTCCCGTACAGGTCCAGGAACCGGGCGTCGTACGCCTTCGCCGCGGGCAGCTCGGTGACCGTGACCGTCGCCTTGGCGTGGCCGGTGGCCGACGCGGTGAAGGTCGCGCTGCCGGTGCCGGCGGAATCGGCCGTGACGGTCACGTTCTGCGCGGTGTTCCAGTTCGCCGGGGTGAAGGTCAGCGAGGCCCCGCCGGTCACGGACAGACCGGTGTTGCCGTCCGTGCGGGCCGTGCTCACCGTCACGTTCGCGCTCGGCTGCGTGGACAGCTTCACCGCGAACGTGCCGGACTTGCCCTGCTGCACGCCCAGTTGGGCCGGCGAGGCGACCACGGCGGGACCGGAGGCGACGGTGATGCCCACCGGGGTGGAGGCGGCGGACGCGCCCAGGCTGTCGTACGCCTTCGCCACCAGGGAATGACTGCCCACGGTCAAACTGGAGGCCGAGAGCGCGTACGGCGCGCTGGTGTCCGTGCCCAGCAGCGTGGTGTCGTCGTAGAACTCCACCTTGGCGATGGTCGCGTTGTCGGCCGCGGCGGCGGTCGCCGCGAGCGGTACCGCGGCCCCTTGCGTGTACACCGCGCCCGCGCTCGGGCTGGTCAGCACGGTCACCGGCGGCTGGTGGGCGCCGGCGCAGGTCGTGCCGTTGACCGCGAAGGACGTGGGGGCGGTGTTGGCGCCGCTGTAGGTGAACTGGGCGCCGGTGGTGACGGCGGCGCCCGCGGCGATGGTGCCGTTGTACGACGCGTTCTTCGCGGTGACCGTCTGCCCGGACTGGGACCAGGTGCCGTTCCAGCCGCTGGTCAGTTTCTGGTTGCCCGCGTAGGCGTACGTCAGCGTCCATCCGTTGATGGCGTCCGTACCGCGGTTGGTGAGCGTGAGGTCGGCGGTGAAGCCGGAACCCCAGTCGTTGGTCTTGTAGTCGACGCTGCACTGGACGGCGGCCGCGTGCGCGGCCTCCGTGCCCGTGGCGAGCATCGACAGGGGCAGGGCGAACGCGGCGGCCACCGCGGTCCACAGGCGACGCACCGTTCTGCGTCTGCGTCCGGGATCCATGTGCTGGTTCCTCCTTGCGGCGTCGGCTCGGGGAGAAGTCAAGGCTTGAACCAGTGGGAGCGCTCCCATAGTGCGGACGGGGCAAGGAGTGGTCAAGATGCTTGAAGAGTCGAAAAGATTCGACAGGGCCGTTCGAGAAAAGTCGCGCAACAGCCCTGGGCTTTCCGGTCACTTGGCGCTAACTTCCTTCGCACCAGTGGGAGCGGTTCCGTTCAGTCGACGCGTCGGTCACGGCGCGCCAAACTGCAAGGACTCGCTCATGCGACACCCCCCGCGTTCAGTACTTTTAGCCGCCGCCGACGCGGTCGCGCTCCTCGTGAGCACGGTCGTCCCGGCGGTCCCGGCCACCCTCGACCTCACCGACGGCCAGGAGAGCACCCGGAGCCGGAACACCGAGTGGTTCCCGTCCGGCACCGCCGGCGCCACCCGCCGGCCGCTCGGTGTGCACCGTTCCGGCGGCGCGTTCCGTTGCGCGCAGGGCCATGCCCTCCGGGACGGCCGGGCCGGCGGCGCGCCGGTCGAGGCGATCGCCGGCCGGAAGGCGGACGCGGTCCGTGTCCCGCCGCACGAGGAGTGCCGGCCGGGCCCGTCCGGCCTCACCCCCGCGTACGCGGGCGCCCCTCACAGCGCCGCGGCCAAGGTCCGCCGCCGCGGCGGTCCGGACCCGCCGGCGCGACGGCGGCACCTGTCCGACGACGGCACACCCACCCGTACGGCGCCGGGCCGCTCGACCACCCGCGTGCCGTCCACCCGTAGATCCCTACAGCACACCGAAGGAAACCCGCACTCATGAGTCGTACCAGAACATCACTGCTCGCCGCCCTGGCGCTGGTCGCCGGGGCCTCCGGGACGGCGCTCGGCATGCAGCCGGCGTCCGCGGCGGCGGCAGCCGTCCCCTGCACCGTCGACTACAAGGTGCAGAACCAGTGGGACACCGGCTTCACCGCCGCCGTCACCCTCACCAACAACGCGGCGGCCAAGTCGAGTTGGTCGCTGAAGTGGTCGTACGCCGGCAATCAGAAGATCACCAGCGGCTGGAACGCCAAGCTGACCCAGAGCGGCACCGCGGTCACCGCGGCCAACGAGGGCTACAACGGCTCGCTGGCCACCGGCGGCACGGTCAGCTTCGGCTTCCAGGGCAGCTACAGCGGCACCAACGCCCTGCCCGCCACCTTCACCCTCGACGGCGTCACCTGCAACGTCGACAGCGGCGGCGGCGACACCGGCGGGGGCGGTGACACCGGCGGCGGCGGTGGCGGCGGCGACACCGGCGGAGGCAGCGCCGGCCGCGTCGACAACCCGTACTCCGGGGCCAAGGTGTACGTGAACCCGGAGTGGTCGAAGCTGGCCGCCGCCGAGCCGGGCGGCAGCCGCGTCTCCAGCCAGCCGACCTTCGTGTGGCTGGACCGCATCGCCACCATCAACGGCGTCAACGGCGGCATGGGGCTGCGCGCCCACCTGGACGAGGCCCTGAAGCAGAAGGGCTCCGGCCAGCTCGTCGTCCAGCTGGTCATCTACGACCTCCCCGGCCGTGACTGCGCCGCCCTCGCCTCCAACGGCGAACTCGGCCCGACGGACCTCGACAAGTACAAGACGCAGTACATCGACGCGATCGCCTCGATCCTGTCCGACGCCAAGTACGCGGGCCTGCGCATCTCCGCCCTCATCGAGCCCGACTCGCTGCCCAACCTGGTCACCAACGCCGGCGGCACCAACACCACCACCGACGCCTGCGTGACCATGAAGGCCAACGGCAACTACGAGAAGGGCGTCAGCTACGCCCTGGACAAGCTGGGCAACCTCTCCAACGTCTACAACTACATCGACGCCGGCCACCACGGCTGGCTCGGCTGGGACACCAACCTCGGCCCGTCCGCCCAGGAGTTCTACAAGGTCGCCACGACCAACGGCGCCAGCGTGAACGACGTGGCCGGCTTCATCGTCAACACGGCCAACTACAGCCCGACCAAGGAGCCTTACTTCAAGGTCACCGACAGCGTCAACGGCCAGACCGTCCGCCAGTCGAAGTGGGTCGACTGGAACCAGTACGTGGACGAGCAGTCGTACGCCCAGGGCCTGCGGGACAAGCTGGTCTCGGCCGGGTTCAACTCCGGTATCGGCATGCTGATCGACACCTCCCGCAACGGCTGGGGCGGCTCCGCCCGGCCCTCCGGCGCCGGCCCGCTGACCTCCGTCGACGCCTATGTCGACGGAGGCCGCATCGACCGCCGCATCCACGTCGGCAACTGGTGCAACCAGTCCGGTGCCGGACTCGGCGAACGCCCGACCGCGGCCCCCGCGGCCGGCATAGACGCCTACGTGTGGGCCAAGCCGCCGGGGGAGTCCGACGGAGCCAGCTCCGCCGTCAGCAACGACGAGGGCAAGGGCTTCGACCGGATGTGCGACCCGACCTACGGCGGCAACGCGCGCAACGGCAACAACCCCACGGGCGCGCTGCCCAACTCGCCGCTGGCCGGGCACTGGTTCTCCGCCCAGTTCCAGCAGCTGCTGCAGAACGCCAACCCGCCGCTGTCCTGACGCGGTGACTCCGCCGGGGCCCGTCCGTCCCCCGGGCCCCGGCGGGCCGTAGCGGCATCCGTGTTTGCCGAAACGGCAACGGAAGTGGCCCGCGTCCGGTGTGCCGTCGCACGCTGACGGCACACCGGACGAGAGGCTGACCACCCATGGCA
The DNA here is from genome assembly GCF_044332325.1 of Streptomyces sp. NPDC017095. Lineage (NCBI taxonomy): Bacteria > Bacillati > Actinomycetota > Actinomycetes > Kitasatosporales > Streptomycetaceae > Streptomyces > Streptomyces sp. NPDC017095. The sequence continues at coordinate 58,987 of NZ_JBIROU010000005.1, read as the reverse complement.
CACCACCACGACCACGACGACCGGCACCCCGCCGGGCACCCGCACGATCACGGCACCGACATCGACTGGAACGAGCTGGCCCCCCTGCTGGAGTCGCAGGCGGAACTGCTCGCCCCGGTCTACCGGCGGGCCATGGAGTGGCTCGGCGAGGAGGTGGCCGGGCCGCGGCTGATCGTGGACGCGGGCAGCGGCCCCGGAGTCGTCTCCTGTCTGTTCGCCGAGACCTTTCCCGGCGCCCGGGTCGTCGCCGTCGACGGCACGGCACCGCTGCTGGAACGCGCCCGGGCACGGGCCGCCCGGCACGGCGTCGGCGACCGCTTCGGCGCCGTCGCCGGTGACCTGCCCGAGGCGCTCGACCGCCTGGACGGCCCGGCCGACCTGCTGTGGGCCAGCCGCAGCCTGCACCACCTGGGCGACCAGCGGGCCGCGCTCACCGCGTTCGCCGGACACCTGGCCCCCGGCGGCACCCTGGCCCTCCTCGAAGGCGGCCTGCCCTCCCGCTTCCTGCCCCGGGACACCGGCATCGGCCGCCCCGGACTCCAGGCGCGGCTCGACGCGCTGGAGGAGGAGTGGTTCGCCCGGATGCGGGCGGACCTGCCCGGCTCCGTGGCCGAGACCGAGGACTGGCCCGCGCTGCTGACCGCGGCCGGCCTCGCCCACACCGGCACCCGCACTTTCCTGCTCGACCTGCCCGCCCCGGCCGACGAGCGGGCCCGCGCCTATGTCGTCGCGCATCTGTCCAGGCTGCGCGAGGGCTTCGGCGACGCGCTGGACGCCGACGACCGCGCCACCCTGGACCGGCTGCTCGACCCGGCCGACCCGGCGAGCGTGCACGTACGGCCGGACGTGTTCGTCCTGGGCGCCTACACCGTGCACACGGCGGTCCGCAGGGGTTAGTTGTTGGCGAGGAACTGCTTGGCGAGCTGGTCGCCGAGGGAGACCGCGGCGCTGTGGCTCTCTATGGGCGAGACCTTGGAGTTCTTGAACAGGATGTAGGTCACGCCCGACTCGGCGCCGCCGGTCTCCGGGTCCGGGTCGATGCCGAGCGCCTTGGCGGTGGCGTACGACGCCTCGCCGATGATCTTCGAGGGGCCGGTGTCGCCGACGACGGCGTACTCCACCTTGTTGTTGTAGATGACGGCGACCACTCCGCCGCCCTTGATGCCGGCGCCGGAGTAGTCCCAGATACTGCTGGTGCTGGGCACGACGACGTACGGCAGGGTCTCCGCCTTCAGCGGCTTGCCGTCGGACTGGTGGAAGGCGGTGTCGTCCTGGTACCAGGGGTCGCGGTCCTCGTTGCAGTTGGTGGTGCGCTGGCCGTCGCAGTCGATGTCCATGTCGGCCTTCCAGAACACCGCGCCGTTCTTGCCGCACACGGGGACGGTGGCCGAGGTCTCGTCGTCGGTCTTGTACTTGCCGTTGGAGACCTGCGCACAGGAGGTCACCTTGGCGAGCAGGTCGGCGGCGCTGACCGTGCCCTCCTGGGCGGTCCGGGGCGCGGCGGCGGCCGAGGCGTGCGCGGGGAGGAGCCCGGCGGCGAGCAGGGCGGTGCCGGAGGCCACGGCGAGGGAGAGGGTGCGAAGACGCATGGGGGGACCCTTCTGTTAGGAAAGTTTCCTTACCGGGTGTCCTCACACGGTGGCGCCGACGGCATGCCCTCGTCAACCCCCGGGAGGCGGACGGCTGAAACCGGGGGGCATTGCGGTGACGGTGACCACTGACGAGACTGAGAGAGCAGGATGCAGCCGTATGTCCGCTCTGTCCGTGGCCACCGCTCCCGGAGGCGAGTCCCATGTTCGTACGCGCGGTGTACGCGACCGGTGATCCGGCGCTGCTGGACACGGCCGTCCGGTCGCTGAACAGCGAGGGGCGGGACCTGCTGGAGGAACGCCCGGGCTACCGCGGCGCCAGCGTGTTCGCGGACCGGGATCTCGGCAAACTGCTCACGGTGAGCTGGTGGGAGATCGAGGAGGCGCGGCGCAACAGCGACGAGGTGATGCGCGAGCGGCGCGGCGCGCTGCTGGAGCCGTTCGCGGGCACCGTGTCGGTCGCCGTCTACGAGGCGGCGGTGTTCCTTCAGGCCCGGCCGCCCCGGCAGGGCGGCGGACTGCGCGCCACCAGGCTGGAGTTCGACCCGCGCGACGCGGATCTGGTCGTCGACGCCTTCCGGGCCGCGGTGGTGCCGAGGGCCGAGGCGCTGCCGGGGCTGTCCCGGACGTCGCTGCTGCTGGACCGGGAGCGAGGGCGGGCCGTGGCCGGTGTGCTGTTCACCGACCGGCCCTCGCTGGCCGCCTCGCGCGCCGCCCTGGCGGGCGTGCGCGACGAGGCGTCGGCGAAGGCGCGGGTGGACGTGGTCGGCCTGGAGGAGTTCGAGGTCGTCCACGCGGATGTGCGCCTGGACTGAGCCGCGCGGGCCCCGGCCGCAGGACGGCCGTGCGGCCCGCCGCGGGGCGGGGCGCACGGCCGTGACCGGTGGCCGGTCCGGGTCCCGGGAGTGTCAGGCCATGTCGAAGGCGGCCGGGTCGGGACCGATGCGCCGGTCCTCGTTCAGCGCGCTGATCGCGGCGAGGTCCTCGTCGTCCAGGCTGAAGTCGAACACCTCGATGTTCTCCTTGATCCGGGACGGCGTCACGGACTTCGGGATCACGATGGTGCCGAGCTGGAGGTGCCAGCGCAGCACGACCTGGGCCGGGGTGCGGTCGTGCTTGCGCGCGATCGCGACGACGGCGGGCACCTCCAGCAGGCCCTTGCCCTGGCCGAGCGGCGACCACGCCTCGGTGGCGATGCCGTGCTCCGCGTGGAACGCGCGCGCCTCGCCCTGCTGGAGGTGCGGGTGCAGCTCGATCTGGTTGACCGCGGGGACCACGGAGGTCTCCTCGATCAGCCGCCGCAGGTGCTCGGGGAGGAAGTTGGAGACGCCGATGGCCCGGACGCGGCCGTCGGAGTGCAGCTTCTCGAACGCCTTGTAGGTGTCGACGTACTTGTCCCTGGACGGCAGCGGCCAGTGGATCAGGTACAGGTCGACGTAGTCGAGCCCCAGCTTCGCCAGCGAGGTGTCGAAGGCGCGCAGCGTGGAGTCGTAGCCCTGGTCGCTGTTCCAGAGCTTGGTGGTGACGAAGATCTCCTCGCGGGGCAGGCCGGAGGCGGCGATGGCCTTGCCGGTGCCCGCTTCGTTGCCGTAGATCGCGGCGGTGTCGATGCTGCGGTACCCGGCCTCAAGCGCCGTGCCGACGGCCCGCTCGGCGTCGTCGTCCGGCACCTGCCAGACGCCGTAGCCCAGCTGGGGCATCTCGACGCCGTTGTTGAGGATGATCGGGGGGACGTTGCTGCTCACGAGCCTCTTGATCCTTCGCTTGTCGACAGGTGGTACTGCCATCCTCAACGATCACGGGCCGCTCCGCATTCCTGACGCACCGGCGCGGGCGGCGCGTCAGGTCCGGTAGAGGGCCTCCACCTCGTCGCCGTACGCCTTCTCGATCGCCTTGCGCTTCAGCTTCAACGACGGTGTCAGCAGCCCGTGTTCCTCGGTGAACGGCTGGGCCAGGATACGGAACGTGCGGATCGACTCGGCCTGCGAGACCAGGGTGTTCGCGGCGACCACCGCCCGGCGCACCTCCCTCTCCAGGTCCGGGTCGCGCACCAGGTCGGCCGGGGCCGGCCGCGGGGTGCCGCGCAGCTGGAGCCAGTGCTCGACCGCCTCCTGGTCCAGCGTGACCAGGGCGGCGATGTAGGGCCGGTCGTTGCCGACGACGATGCACTGGCTGATCAGCGGATGGTCGCGGACCCGCTCCTCCAGCACGCCCGGCGAGACGCTCTTGCCGCCGGAGGTCACCAGGATCTCCTTCTTGCGGCCGGTGATGGTCAGATAGCCGTCCTGGTCCAGCATGCCCAGGTCGCCGGTGGCGAGCCAGCCGTCGTGCAGGGTGGCGTCGGTGGCCTTCTGGTTGTTCAGATAGCCGTGGAAGACGTTGCCGCCGCGCAGCCAGACCTCGCCGTCGTCGGCGATGTGCACCGTCACGCCCGGGATGGCCCGGCCGACGGTGCCGTAGCGGGTGCGTCCGGGCGGGTTCGCGGTCGCCGCGGCCGTCGACTCGGTCAGGCCGTAGCCCTCGTAGATCTGCACGCCCGCGCCCGCGAAGAACAGCCCCAGCCGGCGGTCCATCGCCGAACCGCCGGACATCGCGTTGCGGATCCGGCCGCCCATCGCGGCGCGCACCTTGGCATAGACCAGCTTGTCGAAGAGCTGGTGCTGCATGCGCAGCGCCGCCGACGGGCCGGGCCCGGTGCCCCACGCCTTCGCCTCCACCGCCTCCGCGTACTTCACGGCGACGTCGACGGCCTTCTCGAACGGCCCGGCCCGGCCCTCCTTCTCGGCCTTGCGGCGGGCGGCGTTGAACACCTTCTCGAAGATGTACGGCACCGCGAGGACGAACGTCGGCCGGAAGGCGGCCAGGTCGGGCAGCAGGGCGGCGGCGTGCAGCTGCGGCTGGTGGCCGAAGCGGACCCGGCCGCGGACGGCGGCGACCTGCACCATCCGCCCGAAGACGTGCGCCAGCGGCAGGAACAGCAGGGTGGACGCCTCGTCGCCCTTCTTCGAGTGGAACACCGGCTCCCACCGCCGGAGCACGGTGTCCGCCTCGAACATGAAGTTGCCGTGCGAGAGCACACAGCCCTTGGGGCGGCCGGTGGTGCCGGAGGTGTAGATGACGGTGGCGACCGAGTCCGGCGTGATCGCCTGCCGGTGCCGGTGGACCACCTCGTCGTCCAGGTGCGCCCCGGCGTCGTACAGCTCCCGCACGCAGCCGGCGTCCAGCTGCCAGAGCCGGCGCAGCCGGGGCAGCCGGTCGATGACGGTGGCGATGGTCATCGCGTGGTCCTCGTGCTCCACGACCGCGGCGCTCACCTCGGCGTCGTAGAGCATCCAGAAGCACTGCTCGGCGGAGGAGGTCGGGTAGACGGGCACCACCTGGGCGCCGATGGCCCACAGGGCGAAGTCGAAGAGGGTCCACTCGTAGCGGGTGCGGGACATGACGGCGACCCGGTCGCCGAAGCGGACGCCGTCGGCGAGCAGGCCCTTGGCGAGGGCGAGGACCTCGTCGCGGAACTCGGCGGCGGTGACGTCCCGCCACTGCCCGGTCTCGTCCTTGCGGCCGAGCGCTATGTGCAGCGGGTCGGTCTCGGCATGCTCGAAGACGACGTCTGCCAGACCGCCCACCGGCGGCGGCGACGCCAGCGGAGGGTTGGTGAACTCGCGCAACCTCGCTCCCCGTGTCTCGCGCCTCAGTGTCGTTGGTCCACGCACCGCACAGCGCGGTGAAAGCTACCCCACGCGGTCGGTGTCCGGGAGGGGGTCGGAATCCGGGCAAACCGCGTGTTCCGCCCGGACGGTGAGCAGGAAATGCCCGCACATGGGGAAGGGCCGGACACGCTACTGACTGGTTGGTAACTTACGGTACCGTAATCTCCACCGAATCTGTACGCACCGCTTACCGGGCCGGGTGACGCCGTGAGGGGCGGGCCCCGCCGCCGTGCGTGACCGGGCCGTCAGCCGCCGCTGCGGCGCAGCCGCTCGCCGCCCGCCAGGACCGCCGCCGCCAGCGCGTCCGCCGCCTCCTCGGCCGGTCCGCTGCGGCGGCCGTGGGCCAGGACGAAGTCGATCTTGCCCAGCTCGGGCAGGCCGGCCCGGTCGGGCAGCCGGAACAGGCCCGGCGGGATCAGCCGCCGGGAGTGGGCCATCACGCCGAGGCCGGCGCGGGCCGCCGCGACCAGCCCGTTGAGGCTGCCGCTCGTGCACACGATCCGCCAGGCACGGCCCTGCCGCTCCAGCACCTCCAGCGCGCGGGCCCGGGTGATGCCGGGCGGCGGGTACACGATCAGCGGGACCGGCCGGTCCGGGTCCAGCCGCAGCCGCTCGGCGCCGATCCACACGAGGTCGTCCCGCCAGACCAGTTCGCCGCGCGGGTCCTGCGGGCGCCGCTTGGCCAGCACCAGGTCCAGCTTCCCGGCGGCCAGCCGCTCGTGCAGCGTGCCGGACAGCTCCACCGTCAGCTCCAGGTCGACCTCCGGATGGTCGTAGCGGAAGCCCTCCAGGATCTCCGGCAGCCGGGTCAGCACGAAGTCCTCCGAGGCGCCGAACCGCAGCCGGCCCCGCACGCGCGTGCCGGTGAAGTACGCCGCCGCCTGCTCGTGCACCTCCAGGATGCGGCGGGCGAACCCCTGCATCGCCTCGCCGTCCTCGGTCAGCTCCACCGCGTGGGTGTCCCGGGAGAACAACTGCCGGCCGGCCGCGTCCTCCAGCCGGCGCACATGCTGACTGACCGTGGACTGGCGCAGCCCCAGCCGCCGGGCGGCCTGCGTGAAGCTCAGCGTCTGGGCGACCGCGAGGAACGTGCGCAACTGCGCCGGTTCGTACATGCACCCAGGCTAGCGCGGTCATCACGGAACATGATGACAGTCAGAGCGGTATACGGGATTTACGATCGGCGGTCGCGGGAGGACGATGGAGAGGGGCGCTGCGCGCCCGGGACCGCACGTCACAGAGCACGCCACAGACACAGCACGCCACACACAGCACGCCACCCAGCAATCGGAGCACCGTGAAACGTCTGCGCCGGCCGAGTCGGATGCCGATCGACCCGTACATCCTGCTGCTGCTCGGGACGGTGGGTCTCGCCGCGCTCGTCCCGGCCCGGGGCACCGCGGCCGACGTGACCTCGGGCGCCTCCACGGCGGCCATCGCCTTCCTGTTCTTCCTGTACGGCGCCCGGCTGTCCACCCGGGAGGCGCTGGACGGACTGAAGCACTGGCGGCTGCACGGCACCGTGCTGATCTGCACCTTCGTCCTCTTCCCGGTCTTCGGGCTCGCCGCGCGCGCCCTGGTGCCGGTCCTGCTGACCCAGCCGCTCTACCAGGGCCTGCTGTTCCTGACGCTGGTGCCGTCCACGATCCAGTCGTCCATCGCGTTCACCTCGATCGCCCGCGGCAACGTGCCCGCGGCGATCTGCGCCGGCTCCTTCTCCTCCCTCGTCGGCATCGTGCTGACCCCACTGCTCGCGGCGGGACTGCTCGGCGGCGACACGGTCGGGTTCTCCACGGACTCGCTGGTGAAGATCGTGCTCCAGCTGCTGGTGCCGTTCGTCGCCGGGCAGGTGCTGCGGCGCTGGATCGGACCGTTCGTCACCCGGCACAAGAAGGTCCTCGGCCTCGTCGACCGCGGCTCCATCCTGCTGGTCGTCTACACCGCCTTCAGCGAGGGCGTGATCCGGGGCGTCTGGCACCAGGTCAGCCCGCTGCGGCTGGCCGGGCTGCTCGGCGTCGAGGCCGTCCTGCTGGCGGTCATGCTGGCCCTGACCTGGTACGGCGCCAAGGCGCTCGGCTTCAGCCGGGAGGACCGGATCGCGATCCAGTTCGCCGGGTCGAAGAAGTCCCTCGCCTCCGGGCTGCCGATGGCGAGCGTCCTGTTCGCCGGCCAGGCCTCCCTGGCCGTCCTGCCGCTGATGCTCTTCCACCAGATGCAGCTGATGGTGTGCGCGGTCATCGCCAAGCGCCGGGCCCGCGACCCGGAGGCGGCCGTCTCCCCGGAGGCCGGGGACACGGCCGGGACGAGCGCGGACACGGGCGGCGGATCAGCCGCGCACCCGGTCCAGGGGCAGCCACACCACCGTGTCCTGCGCTGACCGCAGCACCTCCGGGTCGGCCAGCTCCTCGTCGGTCAGTGCCCGGTCCCAGATCCGCACCTCGTCCAGCGCGCCGGTGAGGAAGGCCCGGCCGTCCATGCGCTGGCCGAGGTGGACACCGAAGGGCGAGTTGCGGCTGACCGAGCCCGGCCGGTCCGCCGTGGCGGTCCCCGTGCCGTCGACCGACAGCGACAGCCGGCCGCCGCCGCGCCGCAGCACGGCGTGGTGCCAGCGGCCGTCGTTGTACGCGACGGCCGTGCGCACGGAGGCGCTCTGCGCGGCGCCGGCCCCGTTCCGTACGGTGATCAGCGCCTGCATCCGGTCGCTCGCCGGCTCGCCGCGCAGCCACACCTGGGGCTGGTTGGTGCCGGTCCCGCCCATCCAGAGCAGCGGCTGCTCCCCGGCCGCCGCCGTGTACCGGAACCACAGCGACACCGTGAAGTCCGCCGTCCCCAGCGGCAGGCCCGCGCGGTACGGCAGCCGGACCGCGTCGTCGGTGCCGTCGAACTCCAGCGCGTTCCCGGACACGCCGTCGGTCCGCGCCGGGCCGCCTAGCACCGCCGCCGGGCGGGCGCGCGCGGCGAGGTCGGCGGTGACCGGGTCGGGGCCGCGGCGCGGCGCCAGCCAGTCCTCGGTGAAGCGGGCGAAGCGGATCTCGTCGCGGGCGTCCGCCGCGCCGCCCTCGTACAGCAGGCCCACCGTGCCGGCGTCGGCGCGCACCAGATCGGAGTAGCCGGACCAGTCGGTGGTGACGACCGTGCCGCGGTCCGCGCTGTCCCAGGTGCGCCCGCCGTCGTAGGAGGAGCGGATCATCATCGTGCGGCGCCGGTCCGGGTCGCCGGGGCAGGCGAGCAGCAGCCGGTCGCCCAGCCGCAGCAGCGAGCCCTGCACCTGCGGGGTGTACAGGTCCGGCAGGCCGCGGAAGGGTGCGGTGAACGCGGTGCCGCCGTCGCGGCTGACGGCCTGGGTGCGGTGGCCGAGGTCGGTGCCGTCCTGCTCCCGCCCGCTGACCAGGAGCGAACCGTCACCGCGCTCGGCGAGGGCCAGTTCGGAGGGCTTCTGCCGGAAGGTGCCGTCGCCGGCGACGGGCCAGGAGTCGGTGGCGCCGGTCCGCCAGTGGCCGCCGTGGTCGTCGCTGACGATCAGGGCCGCGTGGTTGGCGGTGATCCGGCCACCGGCGAACGTCTCGGCGTTGACGCCGAACACCAGGCGTCCCGCGTACCGGCCGCGGGTGAGCTGGATGCCGTGCACGGGCCCGGTGGCGTACCAGGAGTTCCAGTCGGCGGGCAGGATCTCGGGGCTCAGGTCACGCGGCGGTGACCAGGTCAGGCCGTCGTCGTCGCTGTACTGGAGGTGCGGGGTCCGGTCGCAGGGTACGGAGCAACTCGCGCCGTCCGTACGGCCCGTGTTGTACGTTTCCGCGAGCCAGACCCGGCCGGTGACGCGGTCCACGACGGGGGCCGGGTTGCCGTGGGTGTCGCCGGCGCCCTCGCCGACCACCCGGAGCGGTCCCCAGGTGCGCCCGCCGTCGGTGGAGCGCTTGAGCACCAGGTCGATGTCGGCGGCGTCGCCGCAGTTGAGGACCCGGCCCTCGGCGAACGCCAGCAGGGTGCCGTCGGTCGTGCGCACGATCGCCGGGATGCGGAAGCACGCGTACCCGGGGTCCTGGGCGGCCTTGAAGAGCACCTGCTGCGCGAACTCCGGTGCGCGGTGCGCCGGCTGGGCGCCTGCGGGGAGAGCGGTGAGGAACGGCAGGAGCAGGCCGGCCGCGGCCGCGGCGGCGGTGAGCAGCGGGCGGAGACGGGCGCGGAGACCTGGCGGCACGTGCGACCTGCCCTTCGTCGGCCGCACGGCTGGACATCCGGACATCCCACGTCCAACGTGCGGTCCCCTGAAGGTAGTTGGGTGAGACGCGCCTCACAAGAACCGCGACAAGCCGCGGTCACGGCCGCAGGACGACCGCGCCCGGGCCCAGGCCGGCCCGGCCGGCCGGTGCCCGTGTGTCCGTGTGGCCCGGTCAGCCGTGGGCGGCCGGTTCCCGCAGGGTGATCCGGGACTCGCCCGCGTACACGTTCATCGAACTGCCCCGCAGGAAACCCACCAGGGTCAGGCCCGTCTCCGCCGCCAGGTCCACCGCCAGCGACGACGGCGCCGAGACGGCCGCGAGCACCGGGATGCCCGCCATGACCGCCTTCTGGGCCAGCTCGAACGAGGCCCGGCCGGAGACCATGAGGATGGTCCGGGACAGCGGCAGCGCGTCGTCGCGCAGCGCCCGTCCCACCAGCTTGTCGACCGCGTTGTGCCGGCCCACGTCCTCGCGGGTGTCCAGCAGTTCCCCGTGCTCGTCGAACAGGGCCGCCGCGTGCAGGCCGCCGGTCCGGTCGAACACCCGCTGGGCCGCCCGCAGCCGGTCGGGCAGGGCCGCCAGCAGCTCGGGGGCGACCCGGAGCGGGGGAGTGTCGGCGATCGGCCAGCGCGCGGTCGTGCGGACGGCGTCCAGGCTGGCCTTGCCGCACAGGCCGCACGAGGAGGAGGTGTAGACGTTGCGCTCCAGGGTGAAGTCCGGGACCGCGACACCGGGCGCGGTCCGGACGTCGACCACGTTGTAGGTGTTCGACCCGTCCTCGGTGGCTCCCGCGCAGTAGACGATGTTCCGCAGGTCGGCCGCCGTGGCCAGGACGCCCTCGCTGACCAGGAAACCGGCCGCCAGCGCGAAGTCGTCGCCGGGCGTCCGCATGGTGATCGCCAGCGGCTTGCCGTTCAGCCGGATCTCCAGCGGCTCCTCCGCGACGAGCGTGTCCGGCCGGGTGGTGACCGCCCCGTCCCGGATGCGCAGGACCTTGCGGCGTTCCGTGACTCGTCCCATGTTCTGATCAGCCCCGGTTCTGTGCGTACTGGCAGCCGAAACGGCCCTTGCTGCGGATCGGTCCCATTGTCCTACGCGGCGGTCCGGCGGTCCCGACCGGTGCCGGTGCCGGTGCGGTCCCGGCCGGCCCGCCCCTGTCCGTGCCCGGCCGGCGCCGGCGGGCGGCCGGATGCCGGAAAGCGGCGGCCGGCTGACCGGAGCCGACAATCGCGGCGCCGGAATCCTGTGGCCTCACCTGCCGTCGTACCCGCGAGTCACTGACCAGACTGGAGCATCCCGCCATCCACGGCAACGAGGGGATCCCCGTATGAACGGCTCGCGCATCGTCGCCATCGGCCACTACCAGCCCGCCCGGGTGCTGACCAACGACGACCTGGCGGCCATGGTCGACACCAGCGACGAGTGGATCCGCAGCCGCGTGGGCATCCGGACCCGGCGCATCGCCGGCCCCGACGAGCCCGTGGACGAGCTGGCCGCGCACGCCGCCGCCAAGGCCCTCGCCGCGGCCGGTCTGACCCCCGGCGACATCGACCTGGTCATCGTCGCCACCTCCACCGCCGTCGACCGCTCCCCGAACACCGCCGCCCGGGTCGCGGCCCGGCTCGGCATCCCGTCCCCCGCCGCGCTGGACCTCAACGTGGTCTGCGCCGGTTTCACCCACGCGCTCGCCACCGCCGACCACACCCTGCGGGCCGGCGCCGCCACCCGTGCGCTGGTCATCGGCGCCGACAAGATGTCCGACGTCACCGACTGGACCGACCGCGGCACCTGCGTCCTCGTCGGCGACGGGGCCGGGGCCGCCGTCGTGACGGCGTGCCCGCCGGGAGAGGAACCCGGCATCGGGCCGGTGCTGTGGGGCTCGGTGCCGGAGATGGGGCACGCGGTGCGGATCGAGGGCACACCGCCGCGGTTCGCGCAGGAGGGCCAGAGCGTCTACCGCTGGGCCACCACACGGCTGCCGGCCCTCGCCCGCCAGGCCTGCGAGAAGGCCGGGGTGAGCCCCGCGGAACTGGCCGGGGTCGTCCTGCACCAGGCCAATCTGCGGATCATCGAGCCGCTGGCCGAGAAGCTGGGCGCCGTCAACGCGGTGATCGCCCGCGATGTCGCCGAATCCGGCAACACCTCGGCCGGCAGCATCCCGCTCGCCTTCTCCAAGCTGCGTGAACAGGGCGCGCTGCGCGCCGGCGACCCGGTGCTGCTGTTCGGCTTCGGCGGCAACCTCTCCTACGCCGGCCAGGTCGTCCGCTGCCCCTGAGCACCGCGCGCCTGCCCTTGAGCACCGTTCGCTCGGACCTGAGCACCGCGCGCCCGCGGACCGGATCCTGTGCGCCGTAGACTGTAGACGAAAGACAATCGATACTGAGTCTCCAGCGCCCACGCGTTCCGACCCGCCCAGGAGGAGACCGCGATGTTGTCGACCGGACTGCCGCCGGGGGCGGTGCCCAGGCTGGAACGCCCGGGCCCGCTGCGCGAGCGCGTGTACGAGGCGCTGCTGGAACTGATCACCACCCGCGCCCTCCGGCCCGGCCAGCACCTGGTGGAGAGCGAACTCGCCGGGCACCTCGGCGTCTCCCGGCAGCCCGTGCGCGAGGCGCTGCAACGGCTCAACACCGAGGGCTGGGTCGATCTGCGGCCCGCCCAGGGCGCGTTCGTGCACGAGCCGACCGAGGAGGAGGCCGACCAGCTCCTCACGGTCCGCACGCTGCTGGAGGCGGAGGCGGCCCGGCTGGCCGCCGCGCACGCGGACGCCGACTCCATCGCCGTGCTGGAGGAGCTGTGCGCCGAGGGCGAGCGGGCGGTGGCGGCCGAGGACGTGGACCGCGCGGTCGCCCTGAACGCGGCGTTCCACAGCAAGGTGATGGAGCTGGCCGGCAACACCGTCCTCGCCGGACTGGCCGCCCAGGTGGACCGGCGGGTCCGCTGGTACTACACACCGGTGGCCCGGCGGCGCGGCGGCCAGTCCTGGACCGAGCACCGGGCGCTCATCGCCGCGATCGCCGGCCGTGACGAACAGCGCGCCACCCGGCTGATGCGCGAGCACACCGAGCACACCCGGCGCTCGTACCACGCGCGCGGGGCGGCCTGAGCGACGCGCGCGCCGTACCGGCCGGTGACGCGCGGGCGTTGCCCCTCCGGTGCGCGGCCGGCCGGCCGCGCGAGGGGAGCACCCGGGGGTGCGGGGCGCCGGCACGGCCGTCAGCTGACCGGCCGCGCCGCCGGTGCCGGACCCGCGCCGGACCGGCCCGGCTGCCGCAGCAGCAGGGCGAGCGCCGCCGCGGCCATCGAGACCCCGCCGGCCAGCGCGTAGGCGCCGTCGTAGCCCCAGGCGCCGACCACCAGCGAGCCGAGCCCGCCGCCGAACAGGCCGCTGACCAGCTTGCCGCTGTACACCAGGCCGTAGTTGGTGGCGTTGTAGTTCTCGCCGAAGTAGTCCGGGGTGAGCGCGGCGAACAGCGGGTAGAACGCGCCGCCGCCGAAGCCGGACAGGAAGGCGAAGAACAGGAACAGCCACTGGTCGCGCAGGTCGCCGGCCCAGATGACGCCGAACTGGGCGAGCCCGAGCACCACGATCACGAACACGAGCGTCGTCCTGCGGCCCCACAGGTCCGAGAGCCAGCCGACCACCGCGCGCCCGACACCGTTGACGACGGCCATGACGCCCATCGAGGAGGCGGCGACCAGCGGTCCGAAGCCGACCTCCTTGGCGAAGTCCACCTGGAAGGAGATCCCGAAGATGGACACCCCCGCCGTCAGCACGATCATGACCCACATCAGCGGGAGCATGCCCGTCCGTACGGCCTCGCCGGGCGTGTACTGCCGTACCGCGGGCGGGTTCTTGGCCAGGCTCACCGCGCTCCCGCCGGACCGCGACAGCGGGTCGAGTCCGGCCGGCCACCAGTTCTTCGGCGGGTCCCGGAAGAAGCACGCGCAGACGGCGACCACGAGCAGGACGTAGACGCCGATCAGATCGAGCACCCGGTGGTAATTGCCGGTGTCGAAGGCGTAGTTGAAGATGAAGATGAAGGGCAGCGAGCCGTAGGCGAAGCCCCCGTTGACGAAGCCGGTCTTGGCGCCGCGCCGCTCCGGGAACCACTTGCCGACCATGTTGATGCACGTCGCGTAGATCAGCCCGGAGCCGGCCCCGCCCACGACGCCGAAGCCGAGCACGGCCGGCAGCACCTCGCGCAGATGGGACAGGGCCAGGAAGCCGAGCAGACACATCACGGCGCCCAGGTGCATCGCGCGCCGCGCCGTGAGGAGGCCGCGCTCGCGCAGCCACCCGGCCGGGAAGGCGACGCCGGCCTGGAAGAAGACCCAGACGCTCAGGATCCAGAACGTGTTGCTCTGGGTCCAGCCGTGGGCCGCCGACAGGGTGTCCTCCGCGGAGCCGTAGGCGTACTCCGAGACGCTGATGGCCATCATGGAGACCCACGGCAGGTACACCATGAGCGCGCGGGGGTGACCGAGGATGTCCCGGTCCGTCTCGCCGACACGGTAGACCCGGCCGCGGGCGTCGGTCACCTCGCGGTACGCGGGCTGCGGCGTGTCCGGTCCGGCCGGAGTGTGCCGTGTCTTCATGGGATCTGACGTCATGTCCGTCCAGCTCCTCGCCGGGGGATGCGGATGAGGGACGGCGCCCCGGGCCGGGACGGGCCCGGGGCACCTGGAGGAACGGGGGTGCGGCGCCGGCCTCAGGAACCGTCCGGCAGCCGGCCGGCCGCCCGCGCCCACCGGTACTTCGCGCCGAGCACGGCCACCGGCTTCTCGGTCGTGTACGGGTACGCCACGACACCCCGCGCGAACAGGTACCGGCAGGCCTCCTCGACCTCCACGTCACCGGCCAGGGACGCCACCACCGGCTTCTCCACGCCCCGCGCGCGGAACTCGGCCACCACCCGCGCGGTGAGTTCGGCGAACACCATCGGCGGGGTGAGGAGGGTGTGCCAGTAGCCGAGCACCAGGGCGTGCACGCGCGGGTCCGCCAGACCCAGCCGGATCGCCGCCTCGTACGTCGACGGCGGCTCGCCGCCGGTGAGGTCGACCGGATTGCCGGCCGCGCCGAACGGCGGGATGAGCCGGCGGAACGCCTCGTCCAGGTCGGGCGGGATCTCCATCAGGCGCAGCCCGTTGTCCGTCACCGCGTCCGACAGCAGCACCCCGCTGCCGCCCGCGCCGGTGATGATGACGACGTTGTCACCGCGCGGGACGGGCAGGACCGGCAACGCGCGCGCGTACTCCAGCAGGTCCTCCAGGCCGGGAGCCCGGATCACCCCGGCCTGGCGCAGGATGTCGTCGTAGACCGCGTCGTCGCCCGCGAGCGCGCCGGTGTGCGAGCCGGCCGCCCGCGCGCCCGCCGCCGTACGGCCCGCCTTCAGCACCACGACCGGCTTCCTCGGCACGGTCGCGCGCGCCGCCGCCACGAACGCCCGCCCGTCCTTGAGGTCCTCGAAGTGCATGGCGACGCACTCGGTGTGCGGGTCCTCGCCGAACCAGGTGAGCAGGTCGTCCTCGGCCAGGTCCGCCTTGTTGCCGAGGCCGACGATCGCCGACACTCCCGTCCGCGTGGTGCGGGCGAAGCCCAGGACGGCCATGCCGATCCCGCCGGACTGCGAGGTCAGCGCCACCGGACCCTTCACGTCGTACGGCGTGCAGAACGTGGCACACAGGTCGTGCCAGGGGGAGTAGTAGCCGTAGATGTTCGGGCCGAGCAGGCGGACGCCGTACCGCTCGGCGATCTCGGTGATCTCCGCCTGGAGCGCGTGCTCGCCGGTCTCCGCGAACCCGGACGGGATGAGCACGGCGTTGGGGATGCCCTTGCGCCCCACCTCCTCCAGGGCCGCCGGCACGGACCGGGCCGGGATGGCGAAGACGGCCACGTCCACCTCGCCGGGCACGTCCAGGACGCTCCGGTACGCCTTGCGGCCCATGATGTCGTCGGCCCGGGGGTTGACCGGGTGGATGTCACCGGCGAACCCGCCGTCGAGCAGGTTCCGCAGCACCGAGTTGCCGATCTTCCCGGGCTCGGGGGAGGCGCCGATCACGGCGACGGCGGAGGGACGCATCAGCCGGCGCATGGACGTGAGGATCTCCTCGCGGGTGTATCTCCTCCTCGGCACCGGCTGCCGCTCGGCCAGGATCACCCGGATGTCCGCGGCGACCGCGCCCCGGGCCGTCGCGATCACCGGATTGAGGTCCACCTCCGCGATCTCCGGGAAGTCCGTGGCCAGTTCGGAGACCCGCCGGACCAGTTCGGCCACCGCCCGCCGGTCCACCCCGGGCCGGCCGCGGACCCCGCGCAGCACGGGCGCCGCCCGGATGGAGCCGAGCATCGACAGCGCCTCGTCGGCGGTGACCGGCGCGAGGCGGAACGTGACGTCCTTCAGCACCTCGACCAGCGTCCCGCCGAGCCCGAACGCCACCACCTTGCCGAACGCCGGATCGGTGACCGCGCCGACGATGACCTCCTGGCCCGCCGGCACCAGCTCCTGCACCTGGACGCCCACGATGCGGGCACCGGCGTCGTACGCGCGCGCGTTCTCCACGATCCGGTGGAACGCGGCCCGCACATCCGCCGCGCCGGCCACGCCCACCACCACCCCGCCGGCCTCGGTCTTGTGCAGGATGTCCGGCGAGACGATCTTCAGCACCACCGGCCCGCCCAGACGCGCCGCCGCGGCCACCGCCTCGTCCACGTCCGCGGCCAGCGCCTCGCCCGGCACGGCGATCCCGTACGCGTCGGCGAGCACCCTGCCCTCGGGCGCGGTCAGCGCGGTACGGCCCTCGGCCCGCACGGCCCGCAGCAGGGCCCGCACGCTCTCGCTCCGGTCCTCGGCCCGCACGCTCTCCTTCCGGTCCTCGGCGCGCACGCTCTCGCTCCGGTCCTCTGCGCGCACGCTGTCCCTCCGGTCCTCGGCCCGCACCTCAGATCACCCCGTCCGACTTGAGCAGGCGCAGTTCCTCTTGCCCGAGGCCCAGTTCGCCGGCGTAGACCTCTTCGTTGTGCTCGCCGAGGAGCGGCGAGGCGGTCACCTCCACGGGGGAGTCGGACAGCTTCAGCGGACTGCCGACGGTCACGAACTCGCCGCGCTCGGGGTGCGGGACGCGCACCACCATGCCGTCGGCGGCCAGCGAGGCGTCCTCGATGATCTCCTTGGTGGACAGGACCGGGCCGCACGGGACGCCGTGCGCGGTCAGCCGGTCCAGCACCTCCCACTTGGGGAGCGTGGCCGACCACTCCTCGATCAGCTGGAACATCTTGGCCAGCTTCGGCAGCCGGGCCTCCGGCGTCGCCCACTCCGGGTCGTCGGCGAGTTCGGGCCGGCCGATGAGCGCGGTGAGCGGCCGCCAGCCGGCCGGCTGCACGATGACGTACACGTAGTCGTTCGGGCCGCCCGGCGCGCATCTGACCGCCCAGCCCGGCTGACCGCCGCCGGAGGCGTTGCCCGAGCGGGGCACCTCCTCGCCGAAGTCGGTGTTGGGGTACTCGGCGAGCGGCCCGTGCGCCAGGCGCTGCTGGTCGCGCAGCTTCACCCGGCACAGGTTGAGCACGGCGTGCTGCATGGCCACGCCGACCCGCTGCCCGCGCCCGGTCCGCTCGCGCTGGAACAAGGCCGCGAGGATCCCCGCCACGACGTGCACACCCGTCCCGGAGTCCCCGATCTGCGCCCCCGTCGCCAGCGGCGGCCCGTCCGCGAACCCGGTGGTCGACATCGCGCCGCCCATGGCCTGCGCGACCACCTCGTACGCCTTGAACCGGGTGTAGGGGCCGTCCCCGAACCCCTTGACTGAGGCGTAGACGATCCGGGGGTTGATCTCCCGGACGCGTTCCCAGGGGAAGCCCATCCGGTCGACGGCGCCCGGCCCGAAGTTCTCGACCAGGACGTCCGAGCGCCGGATCAGCTCGGTGAGGATCTCCCTGCCGCGCCCGGTCTTGGTGTTCAGGGTGATGCTCCGCTTGTTGCAGTTGAGCATCGTGAAGTAGAGGGAGTCGACGTCCGGCAGGTCCCGCAGCTGCCTGCGGGTGATGTCGCCGGACGGTGCCTCCAGTTTGACGACGTCGGCGCCGAGCCAGGCGAGCAGCTGCGTGGCGGACGGCCCGGACTGGACGTGGGTCATGTCGAGGACGCGGATGCCCTCGAGTGCCCTGGCGGTCATGGGCGTTCCCCTCACTTGTACATGGTCTGGTTCACGGTTCCGGGGGCGTACGCGTCCGGGTCGACCCAGACGTTGATCAGCGACGGCTTGCCGGACTCCCGCGCCCGGCGCAGGGCGGGACCGATCTCGGCGGGGTCGCGGACCTCCTCGCCGTAGCCGCCGAGGATCTGCGCGAACCTGTCGTACGGGACGTCGCCGAGGGTGTTGCCGACGCGCTCGCGGTCCTTGCCGTACTTGGCCGACTGGCCGTAGCGGATCTGGTTCATGGAGGAGTTGTTGCCGACGACGCCGACGAACGGCAGGCCGTAGCGGACCAGGGTCTCGAAGTCCCAGCCGGTGAGGGAGAAGGCGCCGTCCCCGAACAGGGCGACCACCTCCTTGTCGGGCCGGGCCTGCTTGGCGGCGAGCACGAAGGGGATGCCGACACCGAGCGTGCCGAGCGGGCCCGGGTCCATCCAGTGGCCGGGAGACTTGGGCTGCACGACCTGCCCGGAGAAGGTGACGATGTCGCCGCCGTCGCCGATGTAGACGGAGTCCTCGGTGAGGAAGTCGTTGATCTCGCTGACCAGCCGGTACGGATGGATCGGCGAGGCGTCCGACCGCAGCTGCGGCAGCCGCTTGCGCACCGCCGCCCGCTCGACGGCGCGCAGCTCCTCCAGCCACTCCTTGCGCCGGGCCGCGCCGCTGCCGAGGCGTCCGGTCGCGGCCTCGGCCACCGCCGCCAGCACCAGGCCGGCGTCGCCGACGATGCCGAGGGCGATGTCGCGGTTCCTGCCGACGGTGCGGTAGTCCAGGTCGATCTGCACGACCGTCGCGGCGGGGGAGAGGCGCTTGCCGTAGCCCATGCGGAAGTCGAACGGGGTGCCGACGATCACGATGACGTCGGCGTGGGAGAAGGCGTGGCGCCGGGACAGCTGGAAGTGGTGCGGGTCGCCCGGCGGGAGGGTGCCGCGCCCGGCGCCGTTCATGTACGCCGGGATGTCCAGGGCGCGCA
Source organism: Streptomyces sp. NPDC017095 (assembly GCF_044332325.1). Lineage (NCBI taxonomy): Bacteria > Bacillati > Actinomycetota > Actinomycetes > Kitasatosporales > Streptomycetaceae > Streptomyces > Streptomyces sp. NPDC017095. Next base: position 40,296 of record NZ_JBIROU010000005.1, on the reverse strand, counting down.
CCAGCTCGACGGCGGCCCCGGTGCCCCGGGTCGTCCACACCTGGCTGCCCAGCAGGATCACCGGCTTCTCGGCGTGCGTCAGCAGGTCGGCGAGCCGCTCGACCGCGTCCGGATCGCCGGCCGAGCGGGTCGAGGCCCGGTAGGCGCCGGCCCGCGGCACCCGGGCCGCCGCGCGCGGCACCCTGGCGTCCAGCACGTCCCGGGGGATCTCCAGGAAGGAGGGGCCGGGCGCGCCGTGGTAGCACTCCCGGAAGGCCATCGACACCATGTCCGCCGCCCGCGCGGTGTCCGGCACGGTCGCGGCGAACTTGGTGATCGGCGTCATCATGTCGACGTGCGGCAGGTCCTGGAGGGAGCCCATCTTGTGCTGGGCCAGCGCGCCCTGGCCGCCGATCAGCAGCATCGGGGACTCCGCGCGGAGGGCGTTGGCGACGCCGGTGACGGCGTCGGTCGTCCCGGGCCCGGCGGTGACGACCGCGCAGCCCGGTGTGCCGGTGATGCGGGCGTAGCCGTCGGCGGCGTGCGCGGCTACCTGCTCGTGGCGTACGTCGACGACCTCGATCCCCTCGTCCACACAGCCGTCGTAGATGTCGATGATGTGGCCGCCGCACAGGGTGTAGACGCGGTCGACCCCTTCCGCCTTCAGCGCCTTGGCCACGAGATGGCCACCGGAGATCAGGTCCTGGGTGTCGTCGGGCATGGCGACGTCCTGTCCTTTGCGTAGGGTGCGGAGCGTCTCAGGTGCATACAGCACATTGCATACAGTCGACGAATGCTGAGCCTGTTATCCCGCACGCCGTGGAGGTTGTCCAGGGGGCCGGAGGGACTTTCGGCCACCGCCGCGGGGGCGGATTCCGGTCAGGGCCGGCCCGGAGTCTCCCGGCCCCGCCGCCAGGGGGCGGATACGCAGGTGAAACGCACTCCGAAACCTTGGTATTGTTGTCCATGTCGCCGCGGGGAACACAGCCACGCAGGGCGGCAGACACCTGGTCCGGGTGGCGGAATGGCAGACGCGCTAGCTTGAGGTGCTAGTGCCCTTTATCGGGCGTGGGGGTTCAAGTCCCCCCTCGGACACCAGAGAAAAACCCCAGGTCACCTGGGGTTTTTCTGTTTTTCTGGCTGTGGTGTGACCAACGGCTTGAGGGCTTCCCGGCCGACGGGTGATGTCGGACGCCGGGCGTTGCCCTGCCCCGCCCTGCCCCGCTCTGCCGTTCCCGGCCCGGCCGGGCCGGGAGGGTCCACGGAGCCCGTCGGTCCGGACCCCGGTGGAGACCCCCGTCCGGCAGGTGGTTCGCGTTGCTCCCGGGTACCGGTGCCCGATTCACCGTATTCGTTCCGTTCACTCAGATTTATTAAGCAGCCTTGTTGCATTGGTCTTGACCAATACGAGGCCGCTTGGCATGCTGGCGATGGCCGTAACCGATCATGTGTTCCCTTCCCCGCACGACGCACTCCCGGATACGTGCCACATTCCGGTTTCAGAAGGTCACATCGCCCGTCTCGCGATCCGAGAACGCGTCAGTCCTGATCGAAGAACAGCTGCAAGTCCTGCAAGGCATCATTGCGTCGGCAAATGTAGAACCCTCGCATTGGTGTATTTCCTCCGCGCCGTTCGCGCGGAGGTCAACGCCTGTCTCAGGCGCATTCCGTGGGCTGTCAGACAACAGGAGGCTGGTGCCGACGTGCAAGGAAACCTGACCATGCAGAAAGCCGACGTCTGGGCCCGGGTGGCCCTGCCGGCCGCGCCCCCCGAACCACCCGCCGGGCCCGTCGCCGCGCCCGGTCTGCGCCGCGCCCTGTCCCTGCTCGAAGAAGGCGTGCTGACCAGTAGGGCGAACCGCTCCTGCGGTTCCTACGCGGCGCGGGCGGTGCCCTCGGCCGGGGCCCTGTACCCCTATGAGTTCGCCGTCCTCGCCGAGGAGGACGGCGTGCCGACGGCGTTCCGGGTCGACGCCGACCGGCGCACCTGCGCCCGGGTGGCCGCCGGCGCCCGCGTCACCGCCGCACTCGACGCGTCCGAACTGACGCTCCCGGAAGACGGCGGCGCGCTGGTCGTCACACTGACCCGACCCTGGCTTTCCATGCGCAAATATGGTGACCGAGGATATCTGTACACTCAGCTCGACGCGGGACACGCGGCCGGGAACCTCGTACTGGCCGCGGCCGGCCGTGGCGCGGCGGGGGCGCTACGGCTGCGTTTCCCGAGGGAATCCCTCTCGGAATTGCTGGAGGCAAACGAAAACTGCCGGGAGATTCACTCGGTGACCCTGCTGCCGGCCGGCCCGGCCGACGACTCCTGGGCCCGCTGGAGCGTGCACGACGACACCGACCGGGAACGGCGCGGGCCCGCCTGGCGGTCATGGCTGGAGAGCACCTGCTGGGACTCCCTCGCCGGGTGGACCGAGCACTCCGGGGCCCCGGCCCTGCGCACCGGTGCCGCGCCGCTCGGGCGCGTCCGCACCGACGGACGGCTGCCCGCCGCAGACAGCGGCCTGGGTGACGCCTCCGGGTGGTCCCGGCTGATCGGGACGCGCGCCTCCAGCAAGGCGTTCACCGGCGCCCCCCTGCCCGCCGCCGCCGTCTGGCAGGCGGTGTCGGCCCTGTCGACCCCGCTGGAGACCGACCTGCCCGACACCTCACCGCTGTCCGCCACCCTCGTCCTGCGGTCGGCCGCGGAACCCGGACACGACGCGGTGTACCGGCTGGACACCGGCGAGCGGCAGCCGGGACGGCTGCCGTCCACCGACGAGGTGGCCCGGGCCTGCATGCAGCAGCGCGCCCTCGCCGGGGCCGCCGCCGTCCTGCTGCTGCACGTGCCGCGCACCTCGCTCGCCGGGTCCGGCTCCGCCGCCGGCGCCGAGAACCTGCGCGAACTCGCCTTCCGCTGCGGCGCCCTGGGGCAACTGCTCTACCTGGGCGCACACCGCGCGCAGGTCGGCGTGACCGCCATCGGCGGGTTCGACACACCGCTGTGGCGCACGCTGGCCGGGCTGCCGGAGGACGACGAGATCCTCTACGCCCTGCTGCTCGGCCGCCCGGACGACTCGGGCATCAAGTTCGACCGGCTTGCCATGGCGCACGCCCAGAACGAGCGGTGACCCCGATGCGCGCCGTCCTTCCCGACGTCCTCACCGACGTCCTCGCCCGCCACGGCGACCGTGTCGCGGTCACCGACGCCGACGGTTTCCTCGGCTACACCGACCTGGCCGTCCGGGCCCGTGCCGCCGCGGACCGGCTCGCCCGGTACGACGTGCGCGGCGAGCCGCCCCGGGTGGGCCTGTACGCCACCAACTCCGTCGAGTACGTGGTCGCCTACCTGGCCACGCTGTTCGCCGGCGGGGTGCCCTTCCTGGCCGACTCGGCGTTCGGCTCGTTCGAACTCTCCCGGATCGCCGAGGACTGCGGACTGGACCTGCTGATCCACGCCCCGAGCGCCGACGTCCGGGACATCGTGAGCGAAAGCCTCACCGACGACGGCGAGTTCGGCTACCTCACGGTCAGCCGGGTCCGCCGTTACGACGCCCCGCGTCCGGAACTCCTGGACGACACCGAGGTGTGCCGGTTCACGTCCGGCTCCACCGGCCGGCCCAACTGCATCGAGTTCTCCGGCACGGCCGTGTCCGCGGCGGCCGCCAACTGGGTGAAGGGCACCGGTCTCACGCCCGAGGACCGGATCGCCTGCTTCGCGGCGCTCTCCAACGGCCTGGCGTTCAACACCTCCTTGCTGGCGGCCTTCCTGCAAGGTGCCTCACTGCACCTGTCCCACGGTCTGCCCACCGCCTCCCGCGTCGTACGGCTCCTGCAGAGCACGGCCGCCACCCGGCTGGTGGCGTTCCCGGCACTGTACGACTCGATCGTGCGGCGGGCCCCCGAGGAGGGCTTCGGCACCGTACGGACCGCGATCTCCTCCGGTGCCCCGCTGCGCGACACCGTGCGCGAGGAGTTCACCCGGCTCACCGGCGTGCCGATCCACAACTACTACGGCGTCGCCGAGACCGGGCCGCTGACCTACGCCGCCGACGCGACCGGCGGCGGGCTCGGCACGCCCCTGCCCGGTGTGCACCTGCTCGCCGGGGAGCACGGCATCCGGGTCAGGAGCGAGTCGATGGGCTCGCGCTACCTCAACGCCCCCGGCGTGTTCGAGCAGCGCCTCGACGACGAGGGCTACTACCACACCGGCGACCAGGGCCGGCTGCTCGACGGCGCGCTGCACCTGACCGGGCGCACCAGCCGGATGGTCAACGTGGGCGGGCGCAAGATCGACCCGATCGAGATCGCCGAGGTACTGCGCGCGGCCCCCGGGGTGCTGGACGCGGTCGCCTTCGAGGCCGAGAGCCAGCACGGCGAACCGGCGCTGGCCGCCGTCGTCGCCGTGGAACCGGGCGTGACCGCGCGGTCCGTGCGCGCGCACTGCGCGGCGACCCTGCCGTCGTTCAAGGTGCCCGGCATCCTCCGCCTGGTGGACCGGATACCGGCGAACTCGATCGGCAAGCCGTCCGTCGAGCGCCTGCGCCGTCTGCTCGCCACCCCCGAGAGCAACTGAACCCCCCCTTCGACCCACAGGAATCACCCATGGACAGCAGCGCGCTCCGCACCAAGATCATCGACCTTGTCATCGCGGCCGGCGACGGCAGCGTCACCGCCGCCGACCTCGCCGCGGCCGGCTACTCGCTGCGCGACGTCGGGTACACCTCGCTCTCCTACATGCGCCTGATCGACAGCATCGAGAACGAGGTCGGCGTCTACCTGGACCCGGAGGCCGCCATCGAGCACTACGAGACCATCGACTCCGTCACGGCCCTGGTGCTCGCCGGCGGCGCGGGCGCCGATGCCTGAGACACCCGCGGCGGACGGCCGCACCATCGGAATCGTCGGCCTCGGGCGGCTCGGCTCGGCCGTGCGCGCGCTCTGCCGGACGGCCGGCACCCGGGTCAGCCTCACCGCCTCCCGCCGTACCGGCTGGTCCGCCGAGGCCGTCCCCGACGTGCTGGTCGACGCGAGCGCCCCCGAAGCGCACCCGGACGTCCTCGACTACTGCGCCCGGCACCGGGTGCCGCTGGTCGCCTGCGTCTCCAACCTGTCGGACACCCAGTGGAAGGCGCTGGAGGAGCTGGCCGGCACGGTGCCGGTGGTCCGGGCGACCAACCTCTCCTTCGGCCACTACCTCCAGGCGCGCATCGCCGAGTTCACCGCCGCCTACGCCACGGGCCGGTTCGACGCGGTCACCACCGTCCGCGAACGGCACCCGCTCGGCAAGGCCCACCGGCCGAGCGCCACCGCGCTGGCGCTGGCCGGCATCTGGGCCGGGGCGAGCGGCCGGGAGGTGGCCGACATCGCCGACGAGCGGTCCGGGCTGCCCGTCAGCGAACACGAGCTGACCCACACCTGGGACGGCGAGACGCTGCACGTGCGGCACCACGTCGGCAGCTGGTCGGTGCCGGCCCGGGGGGCGCTGGCCGCCGCCGACTGGGCCCGCGCCGCCGCTCCCGGCCTGGTCACCATGCGGACCGTCTACGACGACCTGACAGCTAGGAGCAGGACATGACCACCGAGGAACCGCAGCCGCTGAACCCGGCCGAGCGCCGGCTCGTTCTCCAGGTGGCGCTCGGCGCCCGGATGCTCTCCCTCGACGGGCACGACGACTTCAACCAGGGCCAGATCTCCGCCCGGATACCCGGCCGGGACGAGTTCTTCATCAAGGGCGCCCTGGTCGGCTTCGACGAGGCCGCGCCGGCGGACGTGGTCCGCTGCGCCGTGGACCACACCCTGCCCGCGCCTCCGCTGGCGCCCCCGGAACTCCCGCTCCACCAGGCCATCTACCGGGCCCGGCCGGACGTCAACGGCATCGTCCACAGCCACGCGCCGTACACCCTGCTGTTCGGCGCCACCGACCTGCCGATGCGCCCGGTCTCGCACGACGGCGCCTACTTCCGCGACCGGCTCGGCCTGTTCACCGAGACCAGCAACACCGTCCTGGACATCGCGACCGGCGAGCACATCGCCAAGGACCTCGGCGAGCGTCCGGCCGTGCTGCTGCGCAACCACGGCGGAGTGATCGTCGGCAAGAGCGTGCGGCACGCCGCCGTCTTCGCCCAGGTGCTGGAGCGGGCCTGCCGCCTGCAACTGACCGCCGAGAGCACTGGCGTGCCGTACGTCTGGTCCACCGACCGGGACGTGGCCGCCAAACAGGACTTCATCTACGCCGACCTCTCCGTCCGCTCGTACTGGGACTACGCCGTCCGCCGGGTCGGCCGGCACTGGCCGGAGACCGCCGGCTGGGGCCGCGGCTGACCGCACCGCCCGAACGGTCCGCCCGGGCGACGGCCGGCCGCCACCAGACGGGCGGCCCGGCGCACCCCGGCCGCATCAGGCGGACGGACCGGCGCGCCCCGGCCGTCACCAGGCTTCGGTGCGCCCGCGCGGCGCCCGGTCCTGCCCGGACCGCGCGGTGCGCCGCCCGCCGCGGGACCCGGCCCCCCCGCTCCCGCCCACCACACCCGACACGCACGGAGGTCGTCCCATGAAGGTCCAGCGCATCCTGCCCACCGAGGAGGCGGCCGATCTGCTCGGCCTGGTCCGGGACATCGCGGCCGGTGAACTCGCGCCCCGCGTGGCCGAGTTCGAGGAATCCCACACGTTCCCCCGGGAGATCGTGCGCACCCTGGGCAAGGCCGGGCTGCTGAGCCTGCCGTACCCCGAGGAGTACGGCGGCGGCGGACAGCCGTACGAGGTCTACCTCCAGGCGCTGGAGGAGATCGCCTACCACTGGTTCGGCGTCGCCGAGGCGGTCAACGTGCACAACCTCGCCTGCTTCGGCACCGCCGCCTACGGCACCCCGGCCCAGCGCGAGGAACTGCTGCCCGGCATGCTCGGCGGCGAACTCCTGGGCGCCTACTGCCTGTCCGAGCCGGAAGCCGGGTCGGACGCCGCCGCGCTCACCACCCGGGCGGTACGGGAGGACGACGGCTACCGGATCAACGGGACCAAGGCGTGGGTCACCCACGCCGGACACGCGGACTTCTACAACGTGTTCACCCGCACCGGCGGACCGGGCGCCCGGGGACTGTCCTGCCTGGTCGTCCCCGCCGGCACACCCGGCATGGTGGTGCACGAGCCGGAACGGAAGCTGGGCGTGTGGTCCAACCCGACCGCCCAGGTCGGTTTCGACGGCGTCCGGGTGCCGGCCGGGCGGCTGATCGGCCGGGAGGGCAAGGGCTTCCTGATCGCGATGGGCGCGCTGGACTGCGGCCGGCTCGGCATCGCCGCCTGCGCGGTCGGCATCGCCCAGGCCGCCGCCGACTACGCCGTGCGGTACGCCAAGGAGCGCCGCCAGTTCGGGCAGCGCATCCTCTCCTTCCAGGGCATCGGCTTCCTGCTCGCCGACATGGCCACGCAGATCGCCGCGGCGAGGGCGCTCACCCTGGCGGCGGCCCGGCTGAAGGACGCCGGGCGGCCCTACTCGCTGGAGGCGGCGAAGGCCAAGCTGTTCGCCACCGACGTGGCGATGAAGGTGACCACCGACGCGGTGCAGGTCCTCGGCGGCGCCGGCTACGTCCGCGACCACCCGGTGGAGCGCTGGATGCGCGAGGCGAAGCTGCTGCAGATCGTCGAAGGCACCAACCAGATCCAGCGCATGGTCATCTCGCAGGGCCTGTAGCCGTCCCGGCACGCCCACCCCCTGTCAGCAGGTGCCGCACAGGCAACCCGAAAGGACGGTTTGGAACACGATGACCACGGTCGAGGAGCGGACCCTCACACTGGACTCCGCCGGATCCGGCACCGGCCCCGCCACCTGGGGCCAGCGGGCGATCTGGGGCGTCGTCACCCGGCTCGGTGACGACGCCCCCCGCTACAACCTGCGGCTCGACCTGCCGCTGGTCCCGCCCCGCCCCGCCGCCCGCGTCCTCGCGGACCTGGCGGAGCTGCTGCGGATGCACGACAGCCTGCACACCCGTCTGCTGCCGGACGGCGAGGACGGTCTGCGCCAGGTCGTGGACGGCTCCGGCGAACTGCCCGTCGCGGTCCGCGTCTGCGCCGCCGCCAAGGCCCCGGCGGTCGGCGAGGCCCTGCTGGAGGAGCTGGCGGGCCGCTCGTTCGACCACGCGCGCCAGTGGCCGTTCCGGGTCGGCCTCGTGGAGTGCGAAGGGCTGGTGCACCGGCTGGTGCTGGCGGCCTCGCACACCGCGATGGACCTGTGGGGCGAGGGCCGGATGCTGCGCGACCTGCGGCTGATCGAGGCGGGAGAGACCGCCGCGTCGCTGCTCGCGGCCCGGCCCGCCCTCCAGCCGCTCCAGGCCGCCGAGTTCCAGGCGTCACCGCTCGGCCGCCGCCGGGACGAGGCGGCCCGGCGCTACTGGTGCGACCGGCTGGCCGCCGGACCGCGGCGGATCTTCACCGCCCCCGCGGCACCGGACCTCGCGGCCACCGATCCGGGCCGGCTGTTCCCGAACGCGCTGCTGCGCTCGCCCGCGCTCGCGGTCGCCGTCGAGCGGGTCGCGGCCGGCTGGGGCGCGAGCGACGCGGCGGTGCTGCTGGGCGCGGCCTCCCACCAGTTGGCCAGGATGTCCGGGAGCGACGACATCCTGTTCCAGGTGGTGGTGAGCAACCGCTTCCAGCCGGCCGCCGCCGAGTCGGTCAGCACGATGGCGCAGGAGGCCGTGTTCCTCCTGCCGGACGCGGGCCGGGACTTCAGGGACGCGGTACACCGGACGCGGTCCGTCTCGTTCAGCGCGTTCCGGCACGCCGGGTACGACAAGTGGGCGCTGGAGCGCGAGGTGGCGCGACTGGTGGAGCGGGGTGAGGCCGCCGACCACTCGTGCTGGTGGAACGACACCCGGGACCCGGGCGCCGGCCCCTTCGACACCGAGGAGCGTCCGCGGGCCGCGCTGGCCGAGCTGGCCGGCCGGACCGAACTGAGCTGGCCGACGGAGTTCCTGCCCCGGGCGAACGTCTCCGTGGCGGTGGACGTGCTGACCGCCCCCGGCGCCCTGGAGCTGTGCATGACCGCCGACCCGGCCGTCCTCACCCGCGAGGGCATGGAGACCTTCCTGCGCGGGGTCGAGCGGCTGGTCGTCACCGAGGCGATCGCGCTGGAGGCGGCATGAGCACGCGGTACGCGGGCATCGCCTGGACGGGCGCGGGCTACCGGGTCGAGGTCATCGACGGCGCGGGCCGCCGGGTGACCGAGCCGAGCGACTGGGGCGCCGCCCAGGTCGCCGGACTCATCGCCTGGCTCCAGGAGCTGGGCCGGGAACATCCGCTGGCCGCGGTGATCGACAGTACCAACGGCCTGCTCGACGGACCGATGACGGCGGCCGGCCTGGAGGTCTACCGAGCCGATCCCTGGCTGCTGCCGCCCCGGCCCCGGTTCGGCTCCGTCCCGGCCCGCCGGCTGGCCGAGCAGGCCCGCAGCACGCCCGGCGAGCTGGCCCGGGTGACCGCCGAGAGCGGCACCCTGTCCGGCCGCGCCGACGAGTACTTCGAGGGCGTACGGCGCAGCGAACCGCTCCAGGCGGCGCTGACGGCGGCCGGGCGCTGCCTGGAGCACGGCAGCCGCGACACGCCCCGGATCGCGCTCACCTTCGACGACGGCCCCGATCCGGTGCAGACCCGCCGCATCCTGGAGATCCTGGACCGCTACGGCGTCCGGGCCACCTTCTTCTGCGTCGGCCACCACGTCGCGGCGCTGCCCGACGAGGTGCGCCGGATCGCCGAGGCCGGCCACGAACTCGGCAACCACTCCTGGTCGCACCCCTTCCTGCCCGACCTGACCGCGGAGCAGCTGCGCGAACAGCTCGACCGGACGGCGGAGGCGGTGGCCCGGGTGACCGGCGAGGCGCCGACCCGGTTCCGGCCGCCGTACGGCGCGCTGAGCCCGGAGGTGCTGGCCGCGCTCGACGGGCATCCCACCACCCTGACGCTGTGGGACGTGGACTCCCGCGACTGGTCGAGACCGGGGCCGGAGCGGATCGCCGCGACCGTCCTGGAGGCCGCCGGGCCGGGCTCGGTGGTGCTGATGCACGAGGGCGGCGGCGACCGGCGCCAGACCGTGCAGGCCCTGCCGTCGATCATCGAGGGCCTGCTGGAGCGCGGTCTGGAACCGGTCCCCGTGGCGGAACTGCCCGCGCCGCCCGGCACCGGCGGCGGGCGGCCGCTCGACCAAGAAGAGCACGAACTACGGCTGGAGCACTGAAGACTCATGAAGGATCGCTCGGCAGACCACACCCCGGCGGTGACGGTCCCGCACGACCAGGACCGGCCCGCCGGACCGCCGCCGGCCGGGGAACCGGCGATCTGGTCCCGTAACTTCCAGTACTACTTCACCGCCCGCAGCGCCGGCCTGCTCGGCTGGGCCATGCTGCCGGTCGCGGTCTCGGCCGGCCTGCTCAGCGCCGGGTACGACCTGAGCACCGCGGGCTACTCGATGGCCTTCCTGGTCGGCCCGTTCGCCGGCCTGGTGCTGTTCGGCGGGGTGCTCGCCGACCGGTTCACCGCCCGCCGGATGATGATCGCCTCCGACCTGGCCAACCTCACCACCCATGTGCTGCTCGCCTTCCTGTTCCTGCACGGCATCGACCACCTCTGGCACCTGTACGGGCTGCTGATGGTGGCCGGCACCGCCAACGCGATGTTCCAGCCGGGCGCCTCCTCGACCGTCCCGCTGGTGGCCCGGGACGTGCAGGGCGCCAACGGTGTGCTGCGCATCTCCGAGGCGCTCACCGCGCTCGGGGGTCCCGCGCTGGCCGGTGTGCTGGTCGGCACCGCCGCCACCGGCTGGGTCATGGTGATCTCCGCCGTCGCCTACGGCACCAGCGCCGGCTGCCTGTTCGCGCTGCGGCTCGGCGTGGTGCCCGCGCCGCCGGCCGGCGAGAGCCTGTGGCGCAATCTGGTGGCCGGCTGGTACGAGTTCCGCTCCCGGAGCTGGCTGTGGGGCGTCATCGTGATCTGGATGTTCTTCGCCGTGCTCTCCTGGGGGCCGCAGCTCTCGGTCGCCGCCGGGGTGATCGTGCCCGCGCACGGAGCCACCGCCTTCGGCCTGCTCAACTGCGCGTTCGGCGCGGGCACCGTGGCGGGCGGGGTGCTGGCGCTGCGCTACAAGCCGGTGCGGCCGCTCGCCGCCGGGGCGGTGGCGATGCTGGCGTACCCGCTCTACCCGCTCGGCATCGTGCTCGACTGGCCGGTGTGGCTGCTCGCCGTCGCCCAGGTCGTGGTCGGGATCGGCATCACCTTCTGGGGCGTCATGTGGGCCACCAGCGTGCAGACCCAGGTGCCCGGCGAGGTGCTCAACCGCGTCCACGCCTACGAGGTCGCGGGCTCGGTCGGCATGTTCCCGGTCGGCAGCGCGCTGGCCGGTCCGGCCGCCGGGGCGTTCGGCACCGACCGGGTGCTGGAGGTGGGCATCGTGTTCGCCCTGCTCACCGCCGCCGCGCTGCTGCTGGCCCGCCCGATCCGCACCCTGGGCCGGGTGCCCGACCGCGCCTGAGCGGCGCGGGCCGGCGACCGCACCGTATTGCAATGACCGGTCCATAACCCTTAGGGTCCGGTCATGGCCCGACCGAGGACGTTCGACGAGGAGCGGGCCCTGGACGCGGCGATGCGCACCTTCTGGGAGAAGGGCTACGAGGCCACCACCACCCAGGATCTGTGCACCGCCACCGGGCTGGGGCGCAGCAGCATCTACAACACCTTCAAGAGCAAGCACGACCTGTTCCAGCGCGCCCTGCACCGCTACATGACCACCATGAACGCGGAACAGCTGCACCTCCTGGAGGACCCCGCGCGCGGGGGCGCCGACCGGATCCGCGCCCTGTTCGCGGCGGTGCTCGACGGTGACGCGCGGAACCGGCCGGCGGGCCGCAGCCTGGGCTGTCTCACCGTGAACACGACGGTGGAACTGGCCGGCCGCGACGCCGCCGCGGCCGGGATGCTGGAGCGCGACACGGCCCGCCGGCTGGCCGCCCTGCGCGCCGCCGTCGAGGCCGGCCGGCGCGACGGCAGCATCACCTCCTCCCGGGACCCGGGCGACCTGGCCCGGTTCCTCAACGCGGCCGTCGCGGGGCTGCGGGTCTCCGCGCAGGGCGGCGCCGACCGCGCCGCCCTGGACGCCATCGCGGCGATCGCCCTGGACGCCCTGACCGCCTGACCTTCCGCCGGGCCCGCCTCCCGGCGGTTCACGGCTGCCCATTTTTTGTACTGATCGATCCAAAACCCAACCACCATGCCCGCGTAATGAACCGTGCGATCCAGAATCCGCCGGTCCTCCGCGCGGGCCCGCCCTCAAGGGAGTGCCCACCGTGCCCCGTGCCGTCCACCTCCTGGCGCTCGGCATCTTCGCCATGGTGACCAGCGAGTTCGCGGTCGCCGGCCTGATGCCGCAGATGGCCGCCGGCCTGCACGCCACCGTCCCGCAGATCGGCTACCTCATCACCGCGTTCGCCGTCGCCATGGCCGCCGGCGGCCCGCTGCTCACCATGGCGGTGCTCCGGCTGCCGCCCCGCACCGCCCTGCTGGTGCTCTTCGCCGTGTTCCTCGCCGGGAACGTGCTCGCCGCCACCGCGACCGGCTACGGCACCATGCTGGCCGCCCGGGTCGTCACCGGCGTCGCCTCCCAGGCGTTCTTCGGCGTGGCCGTCTCGCTGTGCGTCCGCCTCGCCCCGCCCGAGGCCCGCGGCCGGGCCGTCGCCGTGGCCATGAACGGCCTGATGCTCGGCACCGCGCTCGGACTGCCGCTGTCCACCCTCGTCGGGGAACGGCTCGGCTGGCGCGCCGCGTTCTGGGCCGTCTGCGCGCTCGCCCTCGTCGCCGCGGCGGCCACCGCCGCCGGCGTGCCGCGGCTCGACGCCGCGCCGAGCGAGGGCCTGCGCGCCGAGGCGGGTGTCCTCGCCCGGCCCCGTCTGTGGCTGGCGCTGGCCGGCAGCACGCTGATCATCGGCGCCACCTTCTCCGCCTTCAGCTACTTCAGCCCCCTCCTCACCGGCCTCACCGGCTTCGACGCCGGCACCGTCCCGCTGCTGCTGATCGCCTACGGCGCCGCCACCGTCGTCGGCAACACGGTCGTCGGCCGCCTCGCCGACCGGTACACCGCGCCGGTCCTGGCGCTCGGCCTGCTGCTCAACGCGCTGTTCCTGACCGGCTTCGCGGTCTTCGCCGCCCTGCCCGTCCCGGCGGTGGCCTGCATGCTGGGCGTCGGCCTGGTGGGCGTCACCATGAACCCGGCGATGGTGACCCGGGTGCAGCGGGCGGGCAACGCCGGACCGCTGGTCAACACCGTCCACTCCTCCTTCATCACGCTCGGCGTCATCATCGGCTCCTCCCTCGGTGGCGTCGCCATCGACCTGTGGGGCCTGCGCGCCCCGCTCTGGCTCGGCGCTGCCCTGGCCGTCGCGGGCCTGCCGACCGTCCTGCCCGAACTGCGCCATGCCCGGGGGGCGGCCGGGCCGGCCGGGACCACGGCGGAGCGCGGTGCGGTGCCGGCCGCGGCGAGGGAGGCGGCCCGCAGGCCCTGACCGCCGCCGACCGGGCGCCCACGGCCGGACCGGGAGCCGGATCGCGCTGTCGAATCCCTTGACGATCGCCCTGACTGCGGATTAACTCACGTCCTAAATTAAGTCATGAGTGCAATCCCCGAAGGGACACCGGGAGCCATGCGCAGCATCCGAGCCGCGGCCGTAGGCGCCGTCACCCTGTCACTCGCCCTCGCGGCCACGGCCTGCGGCGGCGGTACGTCCACCGGCGGCGGGTCCAACGACTCGCCGAAGACACTGACGTACTGGGCGACCAACCAGGGTGCCAGCATCGCCGACGACAAGAAGGTTCTCCAGCCGGAGCTGGACAAGTTCGAGAAGCGGACCGGCATCAAGGTGAAGCTGGAGGTGGTGCCCTGGTCGGATCTGCTCAACCGCATCCTGACCGCGACCACCTCCGGCCAGGGCCCGGACGTGCTGAACATCGGCAACACCTGGAGCGCCTCCCTCCAGGCGACCGGCGCGCTGCTGCCGTGGGACGAGAAGAACTTCGCCAAGATCGGCGGCAAGGACCGGTTCGCCGCCACCGCGCTCGGCTCCACCGGTGTCCAGGGCAAGGACCCGGCCGCGGTCCCGCTGTACTCGATGGCGTACGCCCTCTACTACAACAAGAAGATCTTCGCCGACGCCGGCATCGCCAAGCCGCCGGCCACCTGGGACGAACTGGTCGCCGACGGCAAGAAGATCAAGGCCCGGGGCAAGACCGTGCTCGGCGCCGAGGGGTCGAACCTGTCGGAGAACATCCACCACGTCTTCGTCTTCGCCAAGCAGCACGGCGCCGACTTCTTCACCGCCGACGGCAAGCCCGACTTCACCAGCCCCAAGGTGGTCGAGGCCGTCAAGAGCTACGTCGACCTGATGGCCGAGGACAAGGTCATCCCCACCACGGACGCCGAGTACGCGCAGAACCAGTCCGTCAGCGACTTCGCCAAGGGCCGGCAGGCCATGCTGCTGTGGCAGACGGCCGCCGCCAACCTCAAGTCCCAGGGGATGAGCGAGGACGACTACGGCGTCGCCCCGGTGCCGGTCGGCTCCGGCAGGCCCGGCAGCGGCACCCAGGTCAACTCGGCGGTCATGGGCATCAACATGGCCGTCTTCAAGAACACCCACAACCTCGACGGCGCGACCGGCTTCGTGAAGTTCATGACCTCCGACGAGGAGCAGAAGATCCTGAACCAGGCCTACAGCACCGTCCCGCCGGTCACCTCCGCGCAGGCGGACCCCGCGTTCGGCGCCCCGGCCACCGCGGTGCTGAAGAACACCCTCGCCACCAGCGCCGCCGCCCTGCCGCAGGTGCCTTCCGAGTCGCAGTTCGAGACGGCGGTCGGCACGGCCGTCAAGGAGCTGTTCGCCGACGTCGCCGCCGGGCGCTCGGTGACCACCGACTCGGTCGAGGCCAAGCTGCAGAAGGCCCAGCAGCAGATGCCGGCGGCGTGAGCCCGACGATGACGACCACCGCCTTCAAAGAACCCGTGCGGCAGACCCCGTCGGACCCGGCGGCACCCGCGCCCCGCCGCCGCGGCGGACGGCTGCGCCGCGTGTCCCTGCCGTACCTGCTCCTGCTGCCCGCCCTGGTCCTCGAACTCCTGGTCCATCTGGTCCCGATGGTCATCGGCATCACGATGAGCTTCAAGGAGCTGACCCAGTTCTACATCCGCGACTGGGGGACCGCCCCCTGGTCCGGCTTCGGCAACTACCACGTGTCGGTGGACTTCGACGCGCCGGTGGGCGAGGCCCTGCTGCACTCCTTCCTCGTCACCATCGCCTTCACCCTGCTGTCGGTCGGCCTGTGCTGGCTGATCGGCACCGCCGCCGCCGTCTTCATGCAGGACACCTTCCGGGGCCGCGGACTGCTCAGGACCCTGTTCCTGGTGCCGTACGCGCTGCCCGTCTACGCCGCCGTCATCACCTGGGCGTTCATGTTCCAGCACGACAACGGCCTGGTGAACCACGTCCTGCACGACCAGCTGCACCTCACCGGCAAGCCGTCGTTCTGGCTGATCGGCGACAACAGCTTCTACGCCCTGCTGACCGTCTCGGTGTGGAAGGGCTGGCCGTTCGCCTTCCTCATCGTCATGGCCGGACTGCAGAACATCCCGCGGGAGCTGTACGAGGCCGCCGCGCTGGACGGCGCCGGGATGTGGCAGCAGATCCGCCGCATCACCCTGCCCTCGCTGCGCCCGGTCAACCAGGTCCTGGTCCTGGTGCTGTTCCTGTGGACGTTCAACGACTTCAACACCCCGTACGTGCTGTTCGGCAAGTCCGCCCCCGAGGCCGCCGACCTCATCTCCGTCCACATCTACCAGGCGTCCTTCGTCACCTGGAACTTCGGCACCGGCTCCGCCATGTCCGTCCTGCTGCTGCTGTTCCTGCTCGTCGTCACGGGCGGGTACCTGCTGTTCACCTCGCGCGGACGGAGGGCCTCCGATGTCTAGCACCCGCTCCCCGATGGCGCCGCCGCGCACCTTCCTGTGGTCCCGGCGCGTCTTCCTCACCCTGCTCGCCGGCTTCGTGCTGGTCCCGGTGTACGTGATGGTCTCCAGCTCGCTGAAGCCCTTGCAGGACGTGTCCGGGAAGTTCCGCTGGCTGCCGAGCGGACTGACCTTCCGGCCGTACGTCGACATCTGGTCGACGGTCCCGCTCGCCCGGTACTTCGCCAACTCGCTGATCGTGGCGGGCACGGCGACGGTCTGCTCGGTCGTCATCGCCGTGTTCGCGGCCTACGCCGTCAGCCGGTACGACTTCCCCGGCAAGCGCGTCTTCACGGTGACCGTGCTGTCCACGCAGATGCTACCCGGCATCCTCTTCCTGCTGCCGCTGTTCCTGATCTACGTCAACATCGGCAACACCACCGGCATCGCCCTGTTCGGCTCCCGCGGCGGCCTCATCCTCACCTACCTCACCTTCTCGCTGCCGTTCTCCATCTGGATGCTGATCGGCTACTTCGACTCGGTGCCGCGCGACCTGGACGAAGCGGCGCTGGTGGACGGCTGCGGCCCGCTGAAGGCGCTGCTGCGGATCGTGGTGCCGGCCGCGACCCCGGGCATCGTCGCGGTCGCCGTCTACGCCTTCATGACCGCCTGGGGCGAAGTGCTCTTCGCCTCCGTCATGACCAACGACACCACCCGCACCCTCGCCGTCGGCCTCCAGGGCTACTCCACCCTCAACGACGTCTACTGGAACCAGATCATGGCCGCCTCGCTGGTCGTCAGCGTCCCCGTGGTGGCCGGCTTCCTGCTGCTCCAGCGCTATCTCGTCGCGGGTCTGACGGCGGGTGCCGTCAAGTGACCCCCACCCCTGATCCCGAAGGGACTTCCGTGTCCGAACCCATCGACCTCGCCGCCTTCCCGCCCGACTTCCTGTGGGGCACGGCGACCGCGTCGTACCAGATCGAGGGAGCCGTGGCCGAGGACGGCCGCTCGCCGTCCATCTGGGACACCTTCTCGCACACCCCCGGGAAGACCGCGAACGGCGACCACGGCGACACCGCGTGCGACCACTACCACCGCTGGCGCGAGGACCTCGGCCTGATGCGGCAACTCGGCGTCAACGCCTACCGGCTGTCCGTGGCCTGGCCGCGTGTGATCCCCGGCGGGACCGGCGAGGTGAACCCCAAGGGCCTCGCGTTCTACGACGAGTTGGTGGACGCCCTGCTGGAGGCGGGCATCACCCCGTCCGTCACCCTCTACCACTGGGACCTGCCCCAGGTGCTCCAGGACCGCGGTGGCTGGCCCGAGCGGGACACCGCGCAGGCGTTCGCCGAGTACGCCTCCGTCGTGGCCGGCCGCCTCGGCGACCGGGTGCGGCTGTGGAGCACCCTCAACGAGCCGTCCTGCTCGGCCTGGATTGGCCATCTGGAGGGCAAGATGGCGCCCGGCTGGACCGACCTCACCGCCGCCGTGCGCGCCTCCTGCCATCTGCTCCTCGGCCACGGTCTGGCCACCCAGGCGATCCGCGCCGCCGCCCCGGGCGCCGAGGTCGGCATCGTCAACAACCTCTCCACCGTGCACCCGGCCACCGACCGCCCCGAGGACGTGGCGGCGGCCCGCCGGCACGACGGCCACGTCAACCGCTGGTGGCTGGACCCGGTGCACGGCCGGGGCTTCCCCGCCGACATGCGCGAGGTCTACGGCGTCGAACTGCCCCTGGACGAGGCCGACCTGGCGACCATCGCCACCCCGCTCGACTGGCTGGGCCTGAACTACTACTTCCCGGCGTACGTCGCCCACGACCCCGACGGGCCCGCGCCGTACGCCCGTTCCGTCCGGCGCGAGGGCGTCGCGCGCACCGGCATGGACTGGGAGATCGACGCGTCCGGCATCGAGACGCTGCTGCTGAGGCTCACCGAGGAGTACGGCGCCCGCAGGCTGTACGTCACCGAGAACGGCTCCGCCTTCCCGGACGTGGTGCGCCCCGACGGCAGCGTGGACGACCCCGAGCGCCAGGACTACCTGGAGCGCCACCTCGCGGCCTGCGCCTCGGCCGCCCGCAAGGGCGCCCCGCTGGCCGGCTACTTCGCCTGGTCCCTGCTGGACAACTTCGAGTGGGCCTACGGCTACGACAAGCGGTTCGGACTGGTCCACGTCGACTACGCGACCCAGGTCCGCACCATCAAGGGCTCCGGCCACCGGTACGCGGACATCGTCCGCGTCCACCGCGGCCGGACACGCCGGGCCGCCTGAGCCCCGGCCCGGACGGCCGGTGGACACGGCCGGGGAGTGCCGTGTCCACCGGCCCGCTTCTCCCTCTCGTTCTGTCATGAACACGACAGACGCGTAGTACCTCCACCGCACCAGGAGACCCAAGGAGAGCCGCATGCCACCCCGTGTTTCCCGCGCCCTGCCCGCCGCCCTGGCCGCCGCCACGGCCCTGCTGTGCTCCGGACCGCTGCTGGCGGCCCCCGCCACCGCCGCCCCGGCCGCCGCCCCCGCCGCCGGCTGGGACACCGACCGGGCGGCCGCCGCCTACGCGCTGAACCCGGCCGCCGTCACCGCCTCCGGCAGCGAGAACGCCGGCAGCGGGCCCGGCCTCGCCGTCGACGGCAACGGCGCCACCCGCTGGTCCAGCGACTTCGCCGACAACGCCTGGCTCCGCGTCGACCTCGGCTCCGTGGTCCGCGTCGACCGCGTCGTCCTCGACTGGGAGGCCGCCTACGGCAAGCGCTACGTCCTGGAGGTCTCCGGCAACGGCACCGACTGGACGCCCTTCTACACCGAGACCGCGGGCACCGGCGGCTCGGTCACCGCGCACACCTACCCGCAGGAGGTGACCGGCCGCTACGTCCGGCTGCGCGGCCTGGAGCGCGCCACGCCCTACGGCTACTCCCTGTGGAGCTTCAAGGTCTACGGCGGCGAGCCGGCCCCGGCCTCGACGGCCCGCACCAACCTCGCCCTCAACCACCCGGCGTACAGCAACTACTACCAGGACGCCGGCCACTCGCCGGCGTTCCTCACCGACGGCGGCTGGCCCGCCGGCCTCAAGGGTGACGCCAGCCGCTGGTCCAGCGACTGGAACACGGACCGGTGGGTGTCGGTGGACCTGGGCGCGCGCTCCACCATCGACACGGTCGACCTGTACTGGGAGTCGGCCTACGCCGTCGACTACCTCGTCCAGGTCTCCGACGACAACCGCACCTGGCGGACGGTCTACGAGCCGGCGGCCGCCGACATCGCCGCCCGGCGCTCCGCCGTCGCCGCGCCGTCCGACGCGGCCGGCCTGCACGACACGGTCAAGCTGCCCTCGCCCGCGACCGGCCGCTACGTCCGCATGCTCGGCAAGGAACGCCGCTCCTTCTACAACCCGGCGCCCGCCACCGCCCAGTTCGGCTACTCGCTCTACGAGTTCCAGGTCTGGGGCACCGGCGGCAGCGCGTCCGCCGCCTACCCGGCGCTGCCCGCCGACCCCGCCGGCAGCTACCGCACCACCTTCTTCGACGACTTCACCGGCGCCTCGCTCGACCGCTCCAAGTGGCGCGTGGTGCGCACCGGCACCGAGATGGGCCCGGTCAACGGCGAGTCCCAGGCGTACGTCGACTCCGCCGACAGCGTCCAGACGCGCAACGGCAGCCTGGTGCTGAAGGCCGGGTACTGCAAGGGCTGCACCAAGGCGGGCGGCGGCACCTACGACTTCACCTCCGGCCGGGTCGACACCCACACCCACGTCGACTTCACCTACGGCAAGGTCAGCGCCCGGATGAAGCTGCCCGTCGGCGACGGGTTCTGGCCGGCCTTCTGGCTGCTCGGCAGCAACGTCGACGACCCGTCCGTGTCCTGGCCGGCCTCCGGCGAGACCGACATCATGGAGAACATCGGCTACCCGGACTGGACCAGCTCCGCGCTGCACGGCCCCGGCTACTCGGCCGACGGCAACATCGGTGCCCGCCAGACCTATCCGAACGGCGGCACGGCCGACCAGTGGCACACCTACGCGGTCGAATGGACCCCGACGGCGCTGCGCTTCTTCGTAGACGACCGGCTGGTCCAGGAGACGACCCGGAACAAGCTGGAGTCCACCCGGGGCCAGTGGGTCTACGACCACGACCAGTACGTGATCCTGAACCTCGCCCTCGGCGGCGCCTACCCGGCCGGCTGGAACAAGGTCACCTCGCCCTACTGGGGCCTGCCCCAGTCCAGCGTCGACAAGATCGCGGCCGGATCGGTGCAGGCCGAGATCGACTGGGTGCGGGTCGAGCAGAAGGGCTGAGCCGACAGATCGCGGACGCGCCCCGGCCGCCGGAAGCCGGGGCGCGTCCCGTCGGACGGCGGAGTGCGTCGGCCTGGACGTGCGAGTCGTCGGGGCCCGCAGTCTGATCGGCGTCCGGGTGCGCGCCCCGTCCAGGACCGTGTGGACGGGGGCAGGCCGGGTTCGTGACGCGGCCGCGGTGCCGAGCGGGCCGTGGGGGACCTGCCGGCGCGGACGGACGCAGGAGAGGGCTTCCGGGAGGCAGCAGCCGGCCTTCGCTCTCCCACGGGGTGAGCCCGAGCGCCGTCCGGACCGAGGACCGCCGACGAGCGCCTCTACCGCGCTGAGAGCGTGACGTGGTCGGCCGGGTCGTCGCCGAGACCGTCGACGGGCGCACCACCCGGTTCGCCTACGACGCCGCCGGACGCCGCACCACCCGCACCACGCCCACCGGCGCCGTGACGCGGTCCGCCTACGACGAGGCGGGCAACCGCACGGCGCTGCCCAGTGACGGCCACGCCCTGGCCTTCACCCACGACGCCTGGGACAAGGAGCTGACGCGCACCTTCGGACCCGCCGAGGCGCCGGTCACCCTCACCTCGGGCTGGAACGAGGTGGGCCGGCTGACCTCGCAGCTGCTCACCGCCGGCGGCCGTACCCTGCGCGCCCGGGCCTACGACTACCGGGCCGACGGCTGCCTCGAGCGGATCTCCGACGAACTGCGCGGCACCAGCCGCGGCTTCGACCTCGACCCGGTCGGCCGCCCCCTGCGCGTCACGGCCGAGAACTGGTCGGAGGCGTACGCCTACGACAGCGCCGGCAACGAGGTGACCGCCGAGTGGCCCGACGCGGCCGCACGCACGGAGGGCCGCGGTGGGCGCACCTACGAGGGCACCCGGGTCCTGACCGCCGGACGGGTCCGCTACGAGTACGACGCCGCGGGCCGCACCATCCTGCGTCAGAAGACCCGGCTGTCGAAGAAGCCGGACACCTGGCGCTACACCTGGGACGAGGAGAACCGCCTGGTCGCCTGCGTCACCCCGGACGGCACCCGGTGGACGTACTCGTACGACCCGCTGGGGCGGCGCACCGCCAAGCACCGCATGGCCGACGACGGGCGCACCGTCGTGCACTCCGTCCACTTCACCTGGGACGGCACCCGGCTGGCCGAGCAGACCGACACGGCCCACCACATCACCACCACCTGGGACTACGAGGGCCACCGGCCGCTGACCCAGCTCAAACGCCGCATCGGCCCCGGGCAGGAGCCGCAGGACGAGATCGACGCGCGCTTCTTCGCGATCGTCACCGACCTGGTGGGGGCACCCAGCGAACTCGTCGACGAGCGGGGCGCCATCGCCTGGCGTTCCCGGTCCACCGTGTGGGGCGCCACGAGCTGGAACCGGGACGCGACGGCGTACACACCGCTGCGCCTGCCCGGACAGTACGACGACGCCGAGACCGGCTACTACAACTACCAGCGTCACTACGACCCGGACACCGCGCGCTACGCCAGCCCCGACCCGCTCGGCCTCGGCCCGGCGCCCAACCCGGTCGCGTACGTCACCAACCCGCACACCCGGATGGACCCCGAGGGCCTGATCGCCAAGGGATGCACGGAGAACGGCGGCTGGTACAGCGGCCTGCAGCCCGCGAACCTCCTGGACGACGACAAGAACCGCGTCAATCCCGTCGACCAGGAGATCAACCACCTTCCCGCGAAGGCGTCGTACTCCCACCTCGACATGCCCGGCTTCCGGACGAACAAGAAGGGCGGTGGCGCCGGCATGGGTCCCGCGATCCGCATGGACGCCGCGGACCACCGGGAGCTGATGAGCACGGGCTCCAGCAGGGAGAGCGAGGCCTGGCGCGCGCAACAGCGGCAGCTCATCGACGCCGGACGCTGGGACGAGGCCATGAAGACGGACATCGACGAGATCCGCGACCTGTACGGCGACAAGTACGACACCCACATCAAGGACATGGTCGACAGCCTGAAGAACAACAGGAAGTTCCAGGCCATGCTGGAGAAGAAGGGCTGGACGATAAACTACGACATCCTGAAATGACGTGACGGCACCGCATACGGTACGGACTGAGGGGCTGGCGATGGACCTGGTACTCGACCCGCCGCGCGGAGTCGCGCCGATCCTGCTGGGCATGACGCTCGACGAGGCGCTCGCCGCGGTGCCCGACTGGGGCGAGCCCCGGGTGCTGCGCCGGCCGAGCCGGAACTCGGCGAAGGCGTCCTGGACCCTGGACCACGTCGGCGTGCAGGCCCTCGTCGAGGGCGGCGCCCATGTCACCGCGATCGAGCTGTGGTGGCCCGGTGAGGGCCGCACGTCCAGCACGCGCGTCCTGCTGGAGGGGGACGAGGTGTTCACCACCCCTGCCGAAGACCTCTTCCGGCGTGCCGCGGAACGGGGCTGGACGGTCGACACGTCGCAGCCGGAGTACCCGGTGATCCCCGGGGTGTCGCTCGGCTTCACCCGGCAGACCTCCCAGGAGGCCGAGCGGGACGCCGACGGTCCGCCGAAGTACGTCACCTCGGTGCTGGTGGGCGGCAAGGACTACTACGACTACCGGTACGAGCAGCGCGATTGATCCCCGCGCCCTGCGGAGGAGCCGACCGCGGGCCACCAGGACCGGGCGTGCTTCACACGCCCGCCTCCGCCAGGAACCGGCTGGGCTTGCCGGACCAGGAGACGTACAGGCTGTCGCGGGCCCGGGTGCAGGCGACGAACAGCAGGCAGCGCTCGGACATCAGGTCCGTCTCGTGCTGCTTGGCGTCCACCTCCGGCGGCGTGACGGCCTTCGGGAAGGGCAGCGCGTCCCCGGTGACGCCGATGACCGCGACGCAGCGGAACTCCAGGCCCTTGAACGAGTGCATGGTCCCGACCCGCACGGCCGCCGCCTCCCCGGCGGTGTCGGTGGAGCGCAGCGTCGTGGCGGGTATGCCCGCGTCCTTCAGACGCCCCACCGCCTTCGCGCACGGACCGTGCGCCGCTGCGTCACCGTGCCTGCTCGCCGAGGGTGATGGCGTGCGCCTTCTTCATGTGGTTGGCGATGCTCACCGGTGCGCCCGTGTAGTCGCATGACGGGCACGTCCACCACACGCCCTCGGACGCGGCGCGCGCTCACTGCATGCCCGGGGCCGTACCCGTGCCCGTGGAGCAACCGGTTCGGCGTCGAGGTGACGCAGGTGCGGGGCGGAAAGGAGCTGCTCGGCGATGCTCCAGACGATCTCGCAGTGTGTGTGGACGAGGGCGAACGCCTCGGCGGTGGGCGCGTACTTCTCGTGCAGCGCACGGATCTCGTCGGGTCCCGGAACGCTCATCCGGCGAGCGTGACAACCGCCGTGGAAAGGCCCGTATGGTTCTCCTGCCCGGGAACCTGACCGGTCCGTGCGGGGCAGAAGCCGGGCCGGTGGTCAGCGTGCCGCCAGCTCCCGCAGCAGCGGCTCGGACGCCGTCTTCGCCGCGGCCGTCCGCGAGCCGCGCCACAGCCACCGCACATCCCGCCCGAAGGACCACACCAGCGAGCCCAGCGCGACCAGCACGACCGCCAGCTGGGCCGGGTACGGCGGCAGCCCGGAGGCCGCCAGCAGCAGGCAGACGCCCTGGACGGCGGCGACGGCCTTGCGCGCGAAGGACGGCGGCAGCGGCGCCGTCAGCCACGGCGCGCACCGGGCCGCCGCGACGAACGCGTACCGCATGCCGCCGATCAGCAGCACCCACGGCCCGAGCCGCGCCGCCACGTACACGCTGAGCACCAGGATCAAGAACGCGTCCACCTCCATGTCGAACCGCGCGCCCAGCGCCGAGCAGGTGCCGGTGCGGCGGGCGACCTTGCCGTCCACCCCGTCCAGCAGCAGCGCCACGGCGGTCAGGGCGACCAGCGCCGGCACCGGCGGCGCCCCCGCGAAGGAGTCCGCGACCAGCGCCGTCACCCCGCCGACCAGCGCGGCCCGGCCCAGCGTGACCCGGTTCGCCGGACCGAACGCACGCAGCCGGGAGCGGTGCACGGCGCGGGAGAGCACCGCCCAGGTGGCCGACGCGAAGACCAGCCCGGCCAGCCAGCCGGCCGGCCCCATGCCGGTCACCGGACCGAGCAGCGCCAGCAGCAGGACCTGCGCGCCCGCTCCCGCGGCGGTCTCCTGGCCGAGCCTCGCGTCGTACGTGTTGTTCAGGGCCACCGCACATCCTCCGGCCGAGTGACAGAGTCGATCAGCGCCGCGTACTGTGCGCGGCCTGTGCCACCCGGTACGTGAACCGCTTCCCGATCGTTCAGGAGGACGCCGATGAACCACTCGGCCCGCGCGTTCTGGCTCCGCTCGCCCGGCCACGGGGAACTGCGCGACGTCACCCTCCCCGCGCCCGCCGGGGACGAGGTCCTGGTGCGCGCCCTGTACTCCGGGGTCAGCCGCGGCACGGAGACCCTGGTCTTCCGCGGCGGGGTGCCGCACAGCCAGCACGCCGTGATGCGGGCGCCGTTCCAGGAGGGTGACTTCCCGGGCCCGGTGAAGTACGGCTACCTCAGCGTCGGCGTGGTGGAACAGGGCCCGGCCGCGCTGGCCGGCCGTACGGTCTTCTGCCTGTACCCGCACCAGAGCCGCTACGTCGTCCCGGCCGGCGCCGTCACCGTGGTGCCCGCGCGGGTGCCCGCCGAACGCGCCGTACTGGCCGGGACGGTGGAGACCGCGGTGAACGCCCTGTGGGACGCGGCCCCGCTGATCGGCGACCGGATCACGGTGGTCGGCGGCGGCATGGTCGGCTGCGCGGTCGCCGCGCTGCTCGCCCGGTTCCCGGGCGTGCGGCTCCAGTTGGTCGACGCCGACCCGGCCCGCGCCCGTACCGCCGAGGCGCTCGGCGTGGACTTCGCCGCGCCCGCCGACGCCCTCGGCGACCGCGACCTCGTCGTGCACGCCAGCGCCACCGAGGCCGGCCTCACCCGGGCCCTGAGCCTGCTCGCCCCGGAGGGCACGGTGGTCGAACTGAGCTGGTACGGCGACCGGACCGTGGCCCTGCCGCTCGGCGAGGCCTTCCACTCCCGGCGGCTCACCGTGCGCGGCAGCCAGGTCGGCACCGTCTCCCCGGCCGCCCGGCCCGGCCGCGGCTACGCCGACCGGATGGCCCTCGCCCTGGACCTGCTCGCCGACCCGGCGTTCGACGCGCTCGTCACCGGGGAGAGCGACTTCGAGGAACTGCCGTCCGTGCTGCCCCGGCTGGCGTCCGGCGAGCTCCCCGCCCTGTGCCACCGCATCCGCTACCCGGAGACCACCTGACCTGAGAAAAGAGTGAGCACACGCTGAACACGGGGAAGCGATGAGCCGTACTACACGGCATCCCCCGGCGGGCAGGAACGGGGGAGCGAAGGCGCCGCACCGGGAGGGTCGTCCGTTGTTCAGCATCACCGTCCGCGATCACCTCATGATCGCCCACAGTTTCCGCGGCGAGGTCTTCGGCCCCGCACAGCGACTGCACGGGGCCACCTTCCTCGTGGACGCGACGTTCCGCCGCGAGCAGCTGGACGAGGACAACATCGTCGTCGACATCGGGCTGGCCACCCGGGAACTGGGCGCTGTCGTCGCCGCGTTGAACTACCGCAACCTGGACGACGAACCCGGCTTCGAGGGCGTCAACACCTCCACCGAATACCTGGCCAAGGTCATCGCCGACCGCCTCGCCGACCGCGTCCACGAGGGCGCCCTGGGCGAGAACGCCACCGGCCTGTCGGGCCTGACGGTCACCCTGCACGAGTCGCACATCGCCTGGGCGAGTTACGAGCGTGCCCTGTGACCGACCGGACCGCGCGGCGGACCCGCCCCGGGCCCGTCCCTCCGCTGCGGCCCGCCGCCGGCACCACCGGAATCGTCCCCATGTCCCTGCGCACCGTGCACTTCGTGATGCCGGGCGGCGTCGACGACCCGGCCGCGCCCAGCGGCGGCAACGCCTACGACCGGCGGATCTGCCTGGACCTGCCCGGCTTCGGCTGGCAGGTCACCCGGCACACCGTCCCCGGCGGCTGGCCGCGGCCCGACGGCACCGCCCGCGACCGGCTCGCCCGCACCCTGCGGGACCTGCCGGACGGCACCGTCGTCCTGCTCGACGGCCTGGTGGCCTGCGGCGTCCCGGAGACCGTCGTGCCCGAGGCCGGGCGGCTGCGCCTGGCGGTCCTCGTCCATCTGCCGCTCGGCGACGAGACCGGCCTGGACCCGGCCGTCGCCGCCGGCCTGGACGCCCGGGAGCGTGCGGTGCTGCGGGCCGCGGGCGCGGTGATCGCCACCAGCGACTGGGCGGTCCGCCGGCTCGTCTCCCACCACGGCCTCGCCCCCGGCCGGGTGCACGCCGCCGCGCCCGGCGCCGACATCGCGCCCCTGGCACCCGGCACCGACGGCGTCTCCCGGCTGCTGTGCGTGGCCGCCGTCACCCCGCGCAAGGGCCAGCACCGGCTGGTGGAGGCGCTGGCGTCGGTCCGGGACCTGCCGTGGACCTGCGCGTGCGTCGGCGGCCTCGGCCACGACCCCGGGTACGTGGCCCGGCTGCGGGAGCTGATCGCCCGCTACGGCCTCACCGACCGCCTGCACCTGACCGGCCCGCGCACCGGCGCCGGCCTGGCGGCGTCCTACGCCACGGCCGACCTGATGGTCCTCACCTCCCGCGCCGAGACCTACGGCATGGCGGTCACCGAGGCCCTGGCCCGGGGCATCCCCGTCCTCGCCACCGACGTCGGCGGCCTGCCCGAGGCGCTCGGCCGCGCACCGGACGGCACGGTGCCCGGCATCCTCGTCCCGCCGGAGGACCCCGCCGCGCTCGCCGCCGCACTGCGCGGCTGGTTCGGCGAGCCCGACGTACGCCGCCGCCTCAGGGCCGCGGCCCGGGGCCGCCGCGCCGCGCTCGCCGGCTGGCCGGCCACGGCCCGCACCCTGGCGGGAGTCCTCCACCGGCTCCCGGAACCCCCGAGGAGGGCGGCATGACGACTCCGCAGGACGGCCCCGCCCCCGTGATCGCCGGCGCCGGACCCGTGACCGGCCCCAGCGAACGGGCCACCCTACGGCTGCGGGACGGCGGTTCCGAGGACCCGCCGCGGTACGCGCCCGAGTGGCTGCGGCTGCGGGAAGGCGCCGACGCGGCGGCCCGCGCGCGGGAGCTGCTCGGCCCGTTGCGGAGCCGGCTGGCCGCGTCGCCGGACCGGACGGGCGGGCTGGCCGTGCACGACCTCGGCTGCGGCACCGGCTCGATGGGCCGCTGGCTCGCGCCCCGCCTGCCCGGCGCCCAGCACTGGATCCTGCACGACCGCGACCCCGGCCTGCTGCGCTTCGCCGCCGACGCCGCCCCGCGCACCGCCGCCGACGGCAGCCGCGTCACCGTCGAGACCCGGCACGGCGACCTCGGCCTGCTCACCCCGGACGCGCTGGCCGGGGCGGGTCTGGTGACCGCCTCCGCACTGCTCGACGTCCTCACCCGGGAGCAGGCCGTGACCCTGGCGGACGCCTGCGCGGGCGCCGGCTGCCCGGCCCTGCTCACCCTCTCCGTCGCCGGCCGCGTCGACCTCGCCCCGGCCGACCCGCTGGACACCGCGATCACCTGGGCGTTCAACGCCCACCAGCGGCGCGCCGGGCTGCTCGGCCCGGACGCGGTCACCGCGGTCTGCGAGGCGTTCACCGAGCGCGGGGCGACGGTCCGCCTGCACCCGAGCCCGTGGCGGCTCGGCCCCCAGGACGCCGCGCTGACCGCGCAGTGGCTGCGCGGCTGGGTGAGCGCGGCCGTCGAACAACGGCCGGAACTGCGCGCCCCCGCCGAGCGCTACCTGACCGCACGGCTCGCCGCCTGCGCGTCGGGCACCCTCCGCGTCACCGTCCACCACACCGACCTGCTGGCGCTGCCCCGACCGACGGGCGCCCCGGCATGACGGAGAAACCACGCATAGCGGGTCGGCAGGCCCCGACGCCCGGCGACGGCGCACGCGCCGTCCCGGTCCCGACGCGGCCGGTCCCCGGTACCGTCCCCCCGCGGTCCGTCGGCCGGGCCCTGCGGGCGCGTCTCGGTGTGGTCGTCGGTGCCGGGGTGGTCGGGGTGTTGCTGTGGCGGTTCGGTGCCGGTGTGCCGCTCGACGGGTTGCGGCGGATCGATGCCGTGACCGTGCTGGCCGCGTTGGGCATCGGCGCCGTCACCACCGTGTCCAGCGCCTGGCGCTGGCAGTTGGTGGCGTGCGGACTGGGGCTGCGGCTGCCGTTCGGGCCGGCCGTCGCCGACTACTACCGCGCGCTGTTCCTGAACGCGGCCCTGCCGGGCGGCATCCTGGGCGATGTGCACCGCGCGGTACGGCACGGGCGGAGCGCCGGTGACGTACGGCGCGCAGTGACAGCGGTCGTACTGGAACGCGTCGCGGGACAGCTCGCGCTGGCCCTGGCCGGTACGGCGGTGCTGCTCACCCTGCCGTCCCCGGTGCGCGCCCGACTCCGGGACCTCGCACCGCCGGTGGCGGCCGCCGGCGTACTCGTCGCCGTACTCGCCGTCGTACTGGCCCGCCGCACCGGTGGTCCGCGCCGGCTGCTCGCCGAGGCCCGGCGGGGCCTGGCGTCCCGGCCCGGCGGATACGGAGTCGCGCTGTCCTCCGCGGTCGTGCTGGCCGGACACCTGGCCACGTTCGTCCTCGCGGCCCGGGTCACCGGCTCGGCCGCCCCGGTGCCGGTGCTGCTGCCGCTCGCGGTGCTCGCCCTGCTGGCCATGGGCCTGCCGCTGAACGCCGGCGGTTTCGGGCCGCGCGAGGGCGTCACCGCCTGGGCGTTCGGCGCGGCGGGCCTCGGCGCGGACCGCGGGGTCGCGGTCGCCGTCGTCTACGGCGTGCTGAGCCTCCTGGCGAGCCTGCCCGGCGCCGCCGTCCTGGTCCGGCGCCGGTACGCGGGCCCGCGCACCCCGGGCGCCGCCGCGCCGCCAGACGACTCCCCGCCGGCCGGGGCCGCCCCCATGGGTCCCGGCCGCGGGGCCTTCCCGCGCTATCGCGGCGCCGGCGCCCGGGTGAGCAGCGAGAAATACGGCCCGAAGGACTCCGCGAGGCTCGCCAGCAGTTTCTTTCCCTTGTCCGCCGAACCCAGGGAAGGACGGCCGACGACGCCCGATTCGGTATAGGCGGACATTCCCACGGTGAGCAGATGACGTCGGTCGTCGGCGACGACGTCGGCCGACTCGTGACCAGGGCGGACAGAGGCGGGGTGAGCGTGCAGCAGGATCGACGTCTCGATCTCTCCCGCGTGCATGTCGGTGAGCAGCGAGGTGACCACCCCGGCCCGCTCCCGCGCCGTCTCCCAGTCCTCCGCGGCCGGGAACAGCGCCATCCGCTCACCGCGCGCGGTGGCCTCCTGGACGACGTTGCCCAGCACGTAGTTGCCGCCGTGCCCGCTGACCACGACCAGCGCGGTCACGCCCGAACGGCGCAGCGACGCCGCGATGTCGGAGACCACCGCGTGCAGCGTCACCGCGGAGATGCTGACGGTGCCCGGCCAGGCCGCGTGCTCGTGCGAGCAGGAGACCGTCACCGGAGGAAGGAGGAGCACCGGGTGGGCGGCGGCGATCTCCCGCGCCACGGCGCAGGCCACCAGCGTGTCGGTCGCCAGCGGAAGATACGGGCCGTGCTGCTCGAAGCTGCCGACGGGAAGGACGGCGACCTGTGCCGTACCACCCGACAGCCGGTTCCGTACGTCGTCCGTGGTGTCCCCGGGCAGCACGCCGTCCGCCCCGCCGAAGCCGTCCGTCCGCGTGCCCGAACCACTCATCTCTTCATGGCCTTTCGTCTCTGCTTAGGAATCAGATCATGACAGAAAACACCGGCACCGACATCGGCGTACTCGGCGGGAAGTCCCCGCGGCGTTCGGGCGCGGAACGCGTCGTGAACGCGCCGCTGCCCACCGTGTACGGGAAGTTCCAGGCGATCGGTTACCTGGACCACGACCGCGGCGACGAACAAGTCGCCCTGGTGTACGGCGAGATCGGCGCCGACGGCGTGCTGACCCGGCTGCACTCGGAATGCCTGACCGGGGACGCGTTCGGCTCCCGGCACTGCGAGTGCGGCGACCAGCTCGCGGCCGCTCTGCGCGCGGTGGCCGCCGAAGGCAGCGGCGTGGTCGTCTACTTGCGCGGACACGAGGGCCGCGGCATCGGCCTGCTCGCCAAGCTGCGCGCGATGGCCCTCCAGGCGGAGGGCCTGGACACGGTGGAGGCGAACCTCGCCCTGGGCCTGCCGGTCGACGCCCGCGACTACGGCGTGGCCGCGGAGATCCTGCGCGACCTCGGGGTGCGTTCGGTACGGCTGATGTCCAACAACCCGCGCAAGCGGGAGGCGCTGGTCCGCCACGGAGTGCGGGTCACCGAGCAGGTGCCGCTGCTGATCGAGCCGTGCGAGAGCAACATCACCTACCTGCGGACCAAGCGGGAACGGCTGGACCACCACCTGCCCCATCTGGACGCCGTCGCCCACGGTTCCTGACCGGAAAGCCCCGGTTCGGCGGACCGCCCGGTGGACAGGATCACCGCGCGGTCCGGTCCCCGGGACGGGCCGGCGACGTGGTGAGGAGGCGACGGCGTGCACCTCGGGACGACCGGTGCCCGGCGGCCGGCCCGGACGGGAGCGGCGCATCACCCGCACGGGGGGACGCCCGGGGCGGGAGCACGGGTGATCCGCACCCCGGCGCGTACCCTTCGTGGTCGTCAGCCCCCCGAGCGCCGGCCGGTCCGCGGCCGGCGCCCCGCGCCCGGAGGCCCGTCCCGTATGACCGAGCTGCACCTGTGGCTGCGCCACGAGCACCGCACGACCGAACGGCGCACGCCGGTCGTCCCCGCCGACGCCCGCCGCCTGGTGGACAGCGGGATCACGCTCACCGTCGAGGAGTCCCCGCAGCGGATCTTCCCGCTCCGGGAGTACGAGGCGGCCGGCTGCGGCGGCGCCCCGGCCGGCTCCTGGCCGACCGCACCCCGGGACGCGGTCGTTCTCGGTCTGAAGGAACTCCCCGACGCTCCCGGCGAGCTGACGCACCGGCACGTCTACTTCGGGCACGCCTACAAGCGGCAGCCGGGTGCCGCCGGGCTGCTGCGCCGGTTCGCGGCCGGCGGCGGGGCGCTGCTGGACCTGGAGTACCTCGTCGACGAGGAGGGCCGCAGGCTCGCCGCGTTCGGTTTCTGGGCGGGCTATCCGGGCGCCGCGCTCGCCGTGCTGCGCCACCGGGGCCGGCTCACCGCGCCGCTCGCCCCCACGACCAAGGACGACCTGGACGCCGTACTGCGGCCGCGGCCCGGGGACCCGGAGTTCACCGCGCTGGTGATCGGCGCCCTGGGCCGCAGCGGGCGTGGCGCCGTGGCCGCCTTCCGGACGGCGGGCGTCGAGGCGGTCCGCTGGGACCTGGCGGAGACCCGCGACCTGGACCGGCGGGCGCTGCTCGGACACGACGTGCTGGTCAACGCGGTCCTCGCCACCACCGTGGTCCCGCCGTTCCTGCGCCCGCGGGACCTCGACTCCCCGGCCCGCCGGCTGCGCACCCTGTGCGACGTCACCTGCGACGTCGGCTCCCCGTTCAACGTGCTGCCCGTCTACGACCGCACCACCGACTGGGCGGAGCCGGTGCGCCGGCTGCGCGAGCGGCCCCCGCTGGACCTGATCGCCATCGACAACCTGCCGGCCCTGCTGCCCGGGGAGTCCAGTACCGACTTCTCGGCGGCCCTGCTGCCGCAGCTCCTCGCCTTCGGCCCCGGCGGCGCCTGGGGCCGCTGTCTGGACCGGTTCGACCAGGCCTGCCGTGAACTCGGCATCGAGAAGAGGGAGTTCGACTCATGACCGACCGTGTCCCGGCGAGCGGCACCGTCCACTGGGTCGGCGCCGGACTGTCCACCGGCAGCGGGCTCGCCGCCCTGTGCGCCACGGCGGACCGGGTGCTGCTGTGGCACCGCACCGCGGACCGCGCGGCCGGGGCGCTGGCCGGCCTGGGGCTGACGGGCCGCGCCGAGCCCCGCGCCCTCACCCCGGACGCCCTCGCCGCCGCGCTGGACCCCGGGGACGTGGTGGTGTCGATGCTGCCGGCCTCCGGACACGCCGGGCTGCTCGCCGTCTGCGCGCGCGCCGGGGCGCACTTCGCCTGCTCCAGCTATGTGTCGCCGGACCTGCTGGCGCACGGGGAGGCGGCGCGGGCGGCCGGGCTGACCGTGCTCGCCGAGACCGGCCTCGACCCGGGCATCGACCACCTCTTCGCCCACAGCCTCATCGGCCGGGCCCGGGCCCGGATCGGCGCTCACACCCCGGCCTCCTACCGGCTCACCTCCTACTGCGGCGGCGTCCCGGCGGTGCCGAACGACTTCCGGTACCGCTTCAGCTGGGCCCCGTTCGGTGTCCTCAACGCCCTGCGCACGCCTGCCCGTTACCTCCAGGACGGCACCGAGACCACGGCCGGCCGGCCCTGGGAGGCGACCCGGCCGCTCGTCCTGGACGGCGAGACCTTCGAGGCGTACCCGAACCGCGACAGCATCCCGTTCATCGCCCACTACGGCCTGCCCGCCGCCTGGACCCCGCGCACCTTCGTGCGGGGCACCCTCCGTCTGGCCGGCTGGCTGAAGGCATGGGAGCCCGTCTTCAAGGAGCTGACGACGGGCGACGACGAGCGGATCGCCGCGCTGGCCCGGGAACTGGCGGCGGCCCACCCGACCACGCGGGCCGACCGCGACCGGGTGGTGCTCTCCGTCCGGCTGGAGGTCGACGCGGGCGCGGGCCGCCAGTGGACCGGCGCCTATCTGCTCGACGTGACCGGTGACGCCGTGGAGTCGGCGATGGCCCGCTGCGTCTCCCTCCCGCTCGCCCTGGGCGTCCGCCACATCCTGGACGGCAGCCTGCCCGCGGGCCTGCAACGCGCCGCGCAGACCCCGCAGCGCGCGGACCGCTGGCTGGGCGAACTCGCCGACGAAGGACTGCGGTTCACACTGACCCTGGGGCAGTAGCCGGCCGCCGGCCGGTCCGCCGCGGCCGTCGCGTCCGGGGGCGGCCGGCGGTCAGTGCCTGATCGCCTCGTGCACCAGCCGGCGCAGCTCGGGCAGGACCTTCAGGCCCTTCGGGCGCACCTGGGTCATGAACTGCACGGTGAGGTCGTGGGCCGGGTCGACCCAGAACGCGGTGGTGGCGACGCCGGTCCAGCCGTAGCTGCCGAGGTGGGACGGGGCCAGGGTGCGGGCCGGGTCGGTGACGACGGAGACGTTGAAGCCGAAGCCGAGGCCGTCCATGGCCGGACCCCGGTGGACCGGGGCGCCGAAGGACCGGATGGCGGCACCGCCCGGCAACTGGTTGCGGGTCATCAGGGCCAGCGTCCCGGGGGACAGCAGCCGTATGCCGTCCAGCTCGCCGCCCCGGCGCAGCAGCTCCATGAAGCGGTGGTAGTCGTGGGCGGAGGAGACCAGGCCGCCGCTGCCGGACAGGAACCGGGGCCGGCCCTGCACCGGCAGCCCCGCGATCGGCTCGATGCCGCCCTCGTCCGTCTCGCCGTACAGCTCGGCCAGCCGCTCCTGCTGCCCGGGCGCGAGGTGGAAGCCGGTGTCGGTCATGCCGAGCGGGCCCAGGATCCGCTCGGCGAAGAACGCGTCCAGCGGCTGCCCGGAGACCACCTCGATCACCCGGCCCAGCACGTTGGAGGCGACCGAGTAGTTCCACCGGGTGCCCGGGTCGAACTGGAGCGGCATCCGCGCGTACAGCTCGACGGTCTCCGCGAGGTCCTTGCCGGGCGGCACCGCGTACTCCAGGCCGGCCGCGCGGTAGAGCGCGTCCACCGGGTGGCGGTGGTAGAAGCCGAAGGTCAGGCCCGCGGTGTGGGTGAGCAACTGCCGGATCAGGATCGGCCCGGCGGCCGGCCGGGTGCGCACCCCGGCGCCCGTACCGCCGGTGTACACCCGGGGAGCGGCGAACGCGGGCAGATGCCGGTCGACCGGGTCGTCCAGCGACAGCCGGCCCTCCTGCGCCAGCATCAGCACCGCCACCGCGGTGACCGGCTTGGTCATCGAGTAGATCCGCCACAGCGTGTCCGGCTCCACCGGCAGCCCGGCCGCGACGTCCCGCAGGCCGTAGACGGTCAGATGGGCGACCCGGCCGCCGCGGGCAACCGCCACCAGGTACCCGGGCAGGCGGCCCTCGTCGACATGCCGGGCGAAGTGCCGGTCCAGGCGGTCCAGCGCCCCGGCGTCCAGTCCCGCCTCCGCCGCCTCGGCGTCCTGTCGCAGCTCTGCCATCGCTCTCCTCCGGTCGCGTCGTCCGCGGCGCCCCCGGCCGCAGCGTCGGCCCGGACCGCTCGCCCTGCTCCTCCCCGCGTCCGGCCCCCGCCTACCCATCGTCGCGCGGGACGGCCGGCCGGGCCCGGCCGCCCGGAGGGAATGCGCGGGATGCACACGGCGGTTGAACCGGCCATGACTCAGGACCCCACCCAGGACGCCCTGCTCCGCCTGCTCTCCGCGGGCCACGGCGGCGTACTGGTCACCCTGCGCCGCGACGGCCGGCCCCAGCTGTCCAACGTCAGCCACGCCTACGATCCCGCGGAACGGATCATCCGGATCTCGGTCACCGACGACCGCGCCAAGACCCGCAACCTCCGCCGCGACCCGCGCGCCTCCTACCACGTCACCGGCGAGGACCGCCGGGCGTACACCGTCGCCGAGGGCACCGCCGAGCTGACCCCGGTCGCCGCCGACCCGCACGACGAGACCGTGACGGAGCTGATCCGGCTCTACCGGGACGTCCTCGGCGAACACCCGGACTGGGACGACTACCGGGCCGCCATGGTCCGAGACCGCCGCCTGGTGGTCCGCCTGCGGGTCGAGCGGGCGTACGGCATCCCGGAGAGCTGAGCCGCGCGGGGGGCGCCCGGCTACGGCGCCCCGGCGGTGCGTGCCTCGATCGCCCGCAGCACGGCGACCATGTCCTCGCCGCCGTGCCCCCGCGCCACCGTCTCCTCGAACAGGCCGTGGCAGACGTCGAGGAGCGGGGAGGCGAGGCCGGCCGCGCGGGCCGCGCCGGCGATCAGCCGGTTGTTCTTCAGCACGTCCAGCGCCGCCGCCTGCACCGCGAAGTCCCGTTCGCGCAGCTTCGGCGCCTTCATCCGGGACACGCCGCTGGCCATCGGGCCCGCGTCCAGGACGTCCAGGAACAGCCGGCGGTCCAGGCCCTGGCGCTCGGCGAAGTGGAACGCCTCGGCCAGCCCGGTCACCAGCGTGATCAGGAACAGGTTCACCGACAGCTTCATCAGCAGCGCCCCGGGCACCGGACCGCAGGCGAACGTCTCCCCGCACAGCGGCGCCAGCAGCGGCCGTACGGCGGCCACCGCGTCCTCCTCGCCGGCCAGCATGGCGACCAGCCGCCCCTGCTCCGCCGGCACCCGGGACCCGGAGACGGGCGCCTCGGCGTACCGGCCGCCGGCCGCGCGGATGTCGGCCTCCAGGGCGCGGGAGTACTCGGGCGAGGTGGTCCCCATGTGGACCACCGTCCGGCCCGCCACCCGCGCGGCCAGCGCGGGCGTGCCCCGGCCGAGCACCGCGTCCACCGCCGCCTCGTCGGCGAGCATCAGCAGCACCACGTCCGCCCGCGCGAACACCCCGGCGGCGTCCGCCGCGACCTCGGCGCCGGCCGCGCGCAGCGGCTCGGCGCGGTCCGGAGTCCGGTTCCAGACCACCAGCGGGACGCCGGCCGAGGCCAGGCGCAGGGCCATGGGCCGGCCCATCACTCCGAGACCGATGAATCCGACGTGCACGGCAGGCCGCCCTTCGCGCCACGCATCGACTATGACAGCGGTCATAGTAGCGCCGTTATGACGGTGGTCATAGAGTGGAGGCGGTGAACGGAGGGTGGCGATGAGCGAGGCGCGGCGCGGACCACGGGAGCGGATGGTCTTCAGCGCGGCCCAGCTCATCCGGCGGCACGGGGTCACCGCGACCGGTATGCGCGAGGTCGCCGCGCACGCGGACGCGCCGCGCGGCTCCCTCCAGCACTACTTCCCGGGCGGCAAGGAACAGCTGGTCAACGAGGCGGTCGAGTGGGCCGGCCGGTACGCGGGCGGGCGGATCGCCCGGTTCCTGGCCGGGTTGGAGGAGCCGACGCCGAGCGCACTGTTCGCGGCGATGGCCGAGCAGTGGACCGACGAGTACACGGCGGACGGCTTCACGGCGGGCTGCCCGGTCGCCGCCGCCACCGTCGACTGCGCCTCCCTGAGCGACACCGCCCGCGGGGCCGCGGCCGCCGCGTTCGCCGCCTGGCGGACCCCGCTCGCCGCGGCCCTGACGGACCTGGGCGTGCCCGCCGCGCGGGCCGGGTCGCTGGCCACCCTCATGATCAGCACCCTGGAGGGCGCGATCCTGCTGGCCCGGGCCGAACGGGACGTCGGGCCGCTCACCACGGCCGTGCGGGAACTCGGCCCACTGCTCGACGCCGCCGCCGGCCGCTGACAAGCCGGCGGCGACGCACACGGCCTGCCCGGCGAGAACGCCACCCGGCCACGGACTCCGGCACCGGTGCTCCCAGGGTGCTCCACCCCGGTGCCGGACGCCGGGCGGGCCGCCATGCGGGGCCCGGAGAGCCGGGAGAGCCGGCGGTCCGCCGCCGGGACGGCCCGCGCCAGGGCCCGGCGGGCCCACGCGCCGGCGCGGTGGGCCGCGGTCCGGCCGGACCTGCCGGTCAGCGCCCCGGTGCGGGGCGCTGCCTCACTGGCGGCTGACCGTGCGGGTGACACCGGCGATCACCGTCGTCGCCAGAATCCAGCCGGTGAGCACCAGGACGTAGGCCAGCACCTGGTAGCCGCCGCGCGGCGCGAACGCGGAGTCCTGGCCGAAGGAGAGCACCGGCAGCAGCAGGTCGAGCGTGTAGAACACCGGGTGGAACGGCGGCGCCTCGTCCGGCTTCAACGGCCTGGGCGGGTGCGCCGCGAACGCGAG
The DNA here is from genome assembly GCF_044332325.1 of Streptomyces sp. NPDC017095. Lineage (NCBI taxonomy): Bacteria > Bacillati > Actinomycetota > Actinomycetes > Kitasatosporales > Streptomycetaceae > Streptomyces > Streptomyces sp. NPDC017095. The sequence continues at coordinate 3,152 of NZ_JBIROU010000005.1, read as the reverse complement.
CGAGCCGAGCGCGAGCAGCGACAGCAGCCAGCCGGCCGCGCGCAGCGGACGGAAGCCGTAGCCGACCGTGACGTCCTGGAGCAGGCCCCACACCCGGCCGTACCAGGGCAGCGTGTGCCGGTGCCGGCGCTGCCCGGCGAGCTGCACCAGACGGGCCGCGTGATCGTCGCCGACCCGGCGGTAGGCGGCCGTCAACTGCGCGTAGGCGTCCGGGACATAGCCGTCGCGCTCGCGCTCCAGCAAGGGCAGCCGGCGCTCGGCCGGCTCGTGCGGGACCAGCGAGGTGTACGTCAGGCCGCCGAGCAGCACCTCCTCGGGCGCCGACTCCGGTTCCAGCAGCAGGACGTCGAGCTGGGCGCGGCGCAGACTGAGGGCGCCCTCCATGGGCGGGGCCTTGCGCAGCCACAGCTCTCCGATGGCGGCGCTGCCGGCCCGCAGAGCGGAGCCGCCCGGATGCGCGAGCAGGGTGTACGACAGGTCGAGCCGCCCCGCGATCCGGGCGCCGCGCAGCCCCATCCAGCCGTGCACCTCGGCGTGCCGGACCAGCATGTCGCCCGCGACGGCGAGCGTCTCCGCGTCGAGCGCGGCGTGCCCGGGGTGGCTGAGCCGCGCCTCGCCGAGGTTGAGCGACCCGGCGACGGTGGCGCCGTTGAGCCGTATCTGCCCGTGGGTGCGCAGCCCAGGCGCCCACAGATCGGCGCCCAGGGCGGCCTGGTTGAGCTGGAGTACCGGCTCCTCGGCGCCGGGCGCGCCCACCTCGGCGCTCTCCAGGTACAGGCTGCCGCTGATCCGGGCGCCGCCCAGCCGCAGGACGCCCAGACAGCGGGTGCGGGTCATCCGCACCACACCGTCGACGTGCACGGCGTGCGCGACCAGACCGGGCAGGACGGATTCGCTGAGGTTGAGTTCGCGCAGCCGGGCGGCGTAGCACCGCGGGGCCTCGTCGAAGCGGCAGTGCCGCAACCGCACCGGGTGGTCGATCGTCGCGTACTGCAGGTCGAGCCGGCCGGTGATCCGGGCGCCCGCCAGGCTCAGCGACGGTATCTCCCCGTCCTGCCGCGGCCCGTCGAGCAGCAGCGCCCGCAACACCCGGGCACGCACGGTCCGTTCGGGTCCCCAGCGCTCCGCGTCGGCGGGATCGTCGTCGGGTGACCGGCGGAAGTCCACCGATTCCCCCCGCGGGAAGGCCCGCCACACCCGTTCCTCGGCCGCCGTCAGCTCGTCGGTCTCCACCAGCGGGACTCTGACGTGCGCCGCGACCGGCTGTCAATGCGCCCGGAGCCCGGGCGCCCCCGAGCCGCCGGCGGGGGCGGGTCGGGGCACCCGGGCTCCGGGGTGCCGGTTACGGCCGGACGTTCCACTCGGTGATCACCGGGTGGCCGTGTTCCGTGGACAGCCGGCTGACCGTGCCGGTGGCCAGCTGGAACAGCCGGCCCTGCGCGGGCGGCAGGCCCAGGCGGCGGGCGGTGAGGACGCGCAGGAAGTGGGCGTGGGCGACGAGCACCACGTCTCCTACGGCCAGGTCCGCCTCCAGCCGGGCCAGCACCCGGTCGGCGCGGGCGCCGACCAGCGCGGGCGACTCGCCCGGATGACCCTCGGGGCCGGGCGGCACACCGTCGGTCCACAGGTCCCAGTCCGGCCGGGTGCGGTGGATCTCGGCGGTGGTGACGCCCTCGTAGCCGCCGTAGTCCCATTCGTGCAGGTCGCTATCGGGCACGACGGCGGGCAGGCCGGCCAGTTCGGCGGTGCGCAGCGCGCGGGCCAGGGGGCTGGCCAGCGCGCGGGCGTAGGTCCGGCCGGTGAGGAGCGGGGCGAGGGACTTGGCCTGTTCCTCGCCGTGCCCGGTCAGGGGCAGGTCGGTGAAGCTGGTGTGCTGTCCCGACCTGCTCCACTCCGTCTCACCGTGGCGGACCAGCAGGAGGTCCCCCACGGCGGGTCAGTCCTTCTTCTCGACCGCGTGGCCGCCGAACTGGTTGCGCAGCGCGGCGATCATCTTCATCTGCGGCGAGTCGTCCTGGCGGGAGGCGAACCGCGCGAAGAGGGAGGCGGTGATCGCCGGCAGCGGCACCGCGTTGTCGATGGCCGCCTCCACGGTCCAGCGGCCCTCGCCGGAGTCCTCCGCGTAGCCGCGCAGCTGCTGGAGGTGCTCGTCCTCGTCCAGCGCGTTGACCGCGAGGTCCAGCAGCCAGGAGCGGATGACCGTGCCCTCCTGCCAGGAGCGGAACACCTCGCGGACGTTCTCCACGGAGTGCACCTTCTCCAGCAGCTCCCAGCCCTCGGCGTAGGCCTGCATCATCGCGTACTCGATGCCGTTGTGGACCATCTTGGAGAAGTGCCCGGCGCCGACCCGGCCGGCGTGCACATAGCCGTACGGGCCCTCCGGCTTGAGCGCGTCGAACACCGGACGCAGCCGGTCCACGTGCTCCTTCTCGCCGCCGACCATGAGCGCGTAGCCGTTCTTCAGGCCCCACACACCGCCGGAGACGCCGGCGTCGACGAAGCCGATGCCCTTGATGCCCAGCGCGGCGGCGTGCTTCTCGTCGTCCGTCCAGCGGGAGTTGCCACCGTCGATGACGGTGTCGCCGGGCGAGAGCAGGTCGCCGAGTTCGTCGATGACGGTCTGGGTGGCGGTGCCGGCCGGGACCATCACCCACACATGGCGGGGCGCGTCCAGCTTCTCGACCAGTTCGGCGAGGTCCTTGACGTCGGAGACTTCCTGGTTGCGGTCGTAGCCGATGACGGTGTGGCCGGCGCGGCGGATCCGCTCGCGCATGTTGCCGCCCATCTTGCCGAGACCGATGAGACCGAGCTGCATGATCAGTTCTCCGATGCGTTCTTGAGAGTGCGGTAGGCGGCGACGAGGGCCTTGGTGGACGGGTCGAGGCCGGGGACGTCGGTGCCGTGGGTGAGGGCGGGTTCGACGCGTTTGGCGAGGACCTTGCCCAGTTCCACGCCCCACTGGTCGAAGGAGTCGATGTTCCATACCGCGCCCTGGACGAACACCTTGTGTTCGTAGAGGGCGATGAGCTGGCCGAGGACGGACGGGGTCAGCTCGGGGGCCAGGATGGTGGTGGTGGGGTGGTCGCCGTGGAAGGTGCGGTGCGTGACCTGCTCCTCCGCGACGCCTTCGGCGCGGACCTCTTCTTCCGTCT